>NZ_CP028271.1:1566533-1879839 GCF_009914055.1 Mixta intestinalis | reverse complement strand
TACCATCGGCGTTTACGGCATCGTGGCCGCCATCGTAAAGCTGGACGATCTTGGTTACTGGCTGAGCGAAAAAAAGGCAGCGGCTGCGCAGGCTATCGGTAAAACGCTGGTGGCGGCAGCGCCCTGGTTAATGAAAATATTGACGGTTGTCGGCACGCTGGCGATGTTTCTGGTGGGCGGCGGTATTATTGTGCATGGCGTCCCCCTGCTGCATCATGCTATTGCTCACTATAGCGAAGGTTTAAGCGGCCTGGTCACGATACTTCTGGAGAACGGCGCGAATCTGGTGGTGGGCTTTATTATTGGTGCGATCGTGCTATTGGTGGTTAATCTGATTGCCAGACTGCGTGCTTAAGGTATAAAGAGCGGCGCTATTTCACTAACGGGAGCAGGCCATGAATGACGATATGTTTGAATTTGACATCGATGCACAGCTGGAAGCGGCTGAAGCTAACGCGGTAAAAAAAGCCAGCGAAGTGCCTGACGAGCTGGATGATGAAGCGGATTGCGAAGGCTGTAAAATTTAGTTGCCTGCATTAATGCCCGCTTCGCGCTTTTTCAGCGTATAGCCGGATTAAGCAATAGCCATAAAACGGACGCATGTCCGTTTTTTTTCGTCTTTTTTCAGCCACCTGCGGTTCAAACTCAGGCGTAATTTTTATCTGCTTTGTTTATATTCCGTGATTTTCACTGGCTATTGCGCGTTACGTCCAGCTTTTTAACTGCCTTAGAGGAAAATTTAAAAACGGCCTGCTATACATAGTGGATACTTTTTTTACCTTAGCTTAACAAAGGAGGCCGCAAGTGTTTATCAACGTTAGTGATGAAGTGAAACATAAAGAGAATGGTCAGACGATGATCGTGACTGGTATCGCCAGTGGTATGATCGAGTGTCGCTGGTATGACGGTTACAGCGTAAGACGCGAAGCGTTTCATCGGGATGAGCTGTCTCTTATCCATTCGTCCAGCCAGCTTGCCAGCTAAGCCTCGTCAGCTCGTCCGCCAGGCTTGACTGGCGGATAGCTGTTTTGTACATTTGGTTCATTATTTCCTTTTTTTGCGTGTAAAGCGCGCCTTGAATGAACCAGGTGAACCATGTCAGAAGAAAATCATCGTCATGCTTTTTCCGCCAGGCTTATTGAAGCCTGCAATCGTAAAGGTCTTGAGGCGCACGGACGCGGCGTGCTGCTGGCGCGGGCGCTCTCTGTGACGCCGCGTGCGGTAGGCAAATGGCTGAACGGTGAAGCCCTGCCGCGTGATGGTAAAATCCAGGCGCTGGCTGACTATCTTGATGTCAGCCGCGAATGGTTACAGCTTGGTACCAGCACGCTGGATAATAACGTGGGTGCCGTAGCGCAGGCGGGTACTTTCCACTGCTATCCATTAATCAGCTGGGTCAGCGCCGGGCGCTGGAGCGAAGCGGTTGAACCCTGGTCACGCGCCGAGATCGATCGCTGGCCCGCCACTACGCGCCATGTCAGCGAAGGCAGCTTCTGGCTGGAGGTAAAAGGAGATTCCATGACTTCGCCCGTGGGCCTGAGTATCCCGGAAGGTATGATGATCCTTGTCGATCCCGATATCCCTGCCACATCAGGTAAACTGGTGGTTGCCCGCCTGGTCAATGCCAATGAAGCCACCTTTAAACGCTATATCGAAGATGGCGAGCGTAAATACCTTAAACCGCTGAATCCTGAGTATAAAATGCAGGAAATTCACGATGATTGCCGCATTATTGGCGTGGTGGTAGAAGCAAAATGGGAGAATCTGGCATAAGCGCTAACATTAGCAATATGAACGAATAGTGCTTGCCGTTAATGTACTTTTAGTTCATTATTAGTTCATCCTTTAACCGTCAGGAGAAAAGGGATGGAGATGATAATGAACGGCGTCGTATTGCTGTTGGGTATGGCAAAAGGTTGTCTTAACCGGCTAACGCTACAGGAATGGGGCTATCTGCTGGGCGTGGCTTTTACTCTGTTGCGGGGGATATTGATCTGGTATGACAATCGTACCGAGCAGCGCCGTCGCACCGCCATTTTTGAGCGCTACGCCGGAGAGCTGGCGCAGCACGGTGTTCGCCGGGCGTGGAACAAGCTGCGCAGACTGGAAGCAAAATCGTCGCCATCCGATCGTGCTAAAAAATAGCGGGATGCGGTCAGGTTGCCGTCTCGTCACGCAGGCGAACATCAGCCTGGGTCCGGTGTTACCGAAACAGCGCCGCTATTCCTCTGACGGATAGCTTTTTCCGCAGACGATAAGTGAAAAACAGTGACTACACTGTAGTTATCATGGCTTAAACCGGGAGTGCTCAGGCGTGTTGATTAATTCTTTGTTTCGCCGCCTGAGATCGGAACGGCATCCACATGCTATTGTTCACCTCTGCTTTATCCTGGTTTTGTTTTTCTCTACCTTTCTGACCTGGCGTGAAGTGTTGGTGCTGAAAGAAACCTATGAAACGGAACGACAGATTAAACTTTCTGCCGTGGCCGATCGGCTGGAGCGTCAATTTCAGTTTAGCCTTGATAGCCTGCTGTTTTACCGTCGTATGTTGCAATATGCGCTGGCCAACCCGCGGGATACAAATGACAGCCGGTACGCTATACGCTTGTTCAATGAGCTGCGCTTGCAGCCGAGCTGGAGTCTGAACGTGAACACGCAGCGCAATATGCCGCTGAACGGCGTTTCCGATCTGTGGCTGCGTTCTTTAGCGCTGCTCGATCGCAGCAATGGCTATCGGCTCCAGAATGAGCTTCGCGCTGCACTGGAATTCAGCTTTATACTGCAATTTACTGAACCTGAAAAAGATTTCGAACAACGTCTGTGGTATCTGTCACGAGCTGGTTTTTTTATCAGTTCTGTTCCTCCCGTCGATAGCCAGCAGATATTGTCCAGTTATTACACCATGATCCATCGTGCCTATTTCACCGATATGATGCCTGAGCGTAACCCAACCCGTCGGCTGCGCTGGACCGCCTCTTATCCTGACAGCCTTAATGGGGGCGTGGTGGTTACAGTTAGCGTGCCGGTTGATGATGATAACTACTGGTACGGCGTGCTGGCGATGGATTTTGCCAGCGACAAGATTTATACCTACTTACGGCAGGCAATACCTGTCGGCGGGCAGGATACCGTGCTGTTATTAGATCGCGCGAGGAAACCACTGGCCGCCTCCGGCAGTATTCCCTTGCGGGACGCAGAGGCGCTCTTTGATGCGGCGGAGCGCGAGCAGCTGCGTCAGCAGATGGCGCAGGGTAGCAGGGGGCAGTTACGCATTGGCAGTCGTTTTGTCAGCTGGACGCGCATGCATAATTTTGATGGCCTTCTGCTTAGCGTACAGTCCCTGAAGGAAGGTATTCAGGGCGAAACCGGGCGCGTTACGCTGGTTCTGCTGATCATCTGGCTGTTTTTTACCTTAATGCTGCTGCTTGCCTGGCTAACCGTTGAACGCCTGGTAGATAAGCTGTTGAAGCTACAGCGCAATCTTTATCAGCGCGCCAGCTATGATCCACTGACGCAGCTGTTAAATCGGGGAACCTTTTTTGAGCAGGCAAATCCTCTCTGTGCGCTGTGTGAGCTTCACCAGCAGCCGTTGGCTTTAATACAGCTGGATATCGATCATTTTAAACAGGTAAATGATACCTGGGGGCATCATATTGGCGATCGGGCGTTGCAGCATACGGCCACGGTGATCCTGTCACAGCTGCGAGCCAGCGATCTGTGTGGGCGCATCGGTGGGGAAGAGTTTTGTATCGTGCTACCCGAAACCGATGGGCAAGAGGCGAGTAAAGTAGCGGAACGGATACGTAGCACGCTGGCTGCCGCAAAGCTGGAAATTGATGAGAAACATTCTCTACTTATTACCGCTTCGTTTGGCGTGGTTAGCAGTCAGGAGCAGGGAAGCTGGGATATTGAGAAACTACAGCCGGTTGCTGACCGTCGGCTCTATATGGCGAAGCAGCGTGGCCGTAATCAAATCTGCTGGCTGGATTAAGTGTGCCCGCAATACGTATACGCTAGCTCTTTTTATTTTGTTGAAATAAAATGCATTGCTATTACTTTTTTATGATGTTCAATTTGTTTGATTGAACGGAATTAATCTAAGGAATGTTAAGGTAAGTAGCATGAACGCAATGAAAAAAATGGCTATATCAAATATTTTTGGCTTATGTCATGCCATATTATTTGCACACTTATCTTCTCTTAAAGTAATGCATAATGCCAGCCCTCAACATTTCTATGATGTACTGCTTAGTATCGTTTCTTTTTTTGGCTTCAAATATATAGCAATACTCATTATGAATTTTTTCTTTGAAGATAAAGTTTAAAATTATTTCTTATATTTTATATGGATAACCTTATACCGTTGCCATGCGGACGCTGGCGCGTCCGCAGAGCGAATTAAACTTTCCCCTGATTATCTTCTTCCACCGCCTGGTAAATGCGCTGCAAAATATCCGGGAAGGCAGATTGCACGCGGCTCCAGCTGGGAATAAACGGTTTATCGTTAGGCCGTTCCATAAAAGATTGCCCGGCGTCGAGAATCGCCTGGGTAAACATCTCTACCGCCGCTTCTTCACTGTGCTGATCGAAATGCAGTCCGTTCATGCTGGCTTCATGACTGTAGATTTCCATCATATCCAGCGCGTTACGGTAGTAGGTGGCCTTCAGTACGCGGAAAGAGTCGCTGGTCAGATTGACGCCCATCGTGGCCAATTTACGCAGCAGGGACTGAACTATATCATTGCTCATGCGGCGCAGGCCGCCGGTGCCATCCTCTTCGGAGAGCGGCTGGTGCTTGTGATCGTAGTTATGCGCAATTTCCACCTGGCAGCTCTGGCGCGTAGTGTAGTTGCGGTAAATCTCAGACAGTACGCCGATCTCCAGCCCCCAGTCGCCGGGGATTTTGATATTGTTCAGCACATGTGTACGCATGGCAAACTCGCCGGAAAGCGGATAGCGGAAGCTGATGAGATAATCGAGATAGTCGGAATGTCCATACACCTGCTGTAATGAGCGCAGCAGCGGCCCCACCAGCAGACGCCCCACGCGCCCGTTCAGCTTATTATTCGCCACGCGCGCATAAAAACCCTTACAGAACTCATACTGAAATGCCGGATTTGCCAGCGGGTAGAGCAGGCGCGCCAGCATACCGCGCTCATAGGTGACGATATCGCAATCGTGCAGCGCCACGCAGCTGCAGCGATCGGAGGCGAGCGTATAGCCGGTACAGAACCAGACGTTACGCCCTTTACCCGGCTGGCTGGGTGATAAACCCTCTTTATCCAGCTCGGCGTCCAGCGCCTTCAGGCGCGGGCCATCGTTCCACAGGATGCGGTGACGCTGCGGCAGGCGTGAGAAAAATTCACGGGCAAAAAGAAACTGATCGCGATCGGCGCGATCGAGGCCAATGACAATCTCCTCCAGGTAGGGCACTTTCGCCAGCTCCTCGACGATATGATCGAGAGCCGGGCCTTCCAGTTCGGAAAACAGCGAAGGCAAAATCAATCCCATTTTACGTTTATGTGCGAACTGCACCATTTCGCTTTCCAGCGCCTCGGTTGAGCGCCCGGTCAGGTTATGAAAATTGGTAATTACGCCGTTCTGGAAAAAATCACTCATATCTGGCTCCACATACGTCAATCGGGCGCAAGGGCCGCGATGAGATCATTCCTGCGAGATAAAATAGTCGAGGCCTTCACACCAGCCGGTGGGGCCATATTCCATCGTCTGATAAACATGACGCTCATCCTGTCGCGTCAGCGCTACCGGGCTTTTGCTGTATCCCTTGATCACTACGGCATAATCGACGCTGTCCAGCATCGGCGCATCGTTAGGGCCGTCGCCAAGTCCAACGGTAATGAAACGCTTTCCTCCTGAAGTGGTCATGTTTTGTAGCAGCCAGCGCAGCGCCGCGTCTTTGCCGCTGCCTTTGGGCATGACGTGCCAGAACCGTCCACCCTCTACCAGCATCAGCGCCTCCTGTTCCAGCGCCTGACGAAAACGCACCAGCTGCTCGTCACTGTCGCGCCATACCAGCGGCTCCGATGCCTCGCGCATCCGTGCCAGCGCAACGCTTGCGGGCGGCAACCCGGTAATATCCGCCAGCTCTTTTTCAGTAAAATCCACAAAGCCGGTAAAACGAAAATGGTGCTGTTGTTGCAGGCGGCGCAGGCAGTGGCAAATCTCATCGTAGTTTTTACCGGCGTGGTAACGCACCATCTCGCCTTTGGCGTTATCAATCTGCACCAGCGCGCCGTTCTCGGCGATAAAGGGCGCACCGGAAAAGCCGAGCCGCTGTTGCAGCGGGATAATTTCCGCAGAGGTTTTACTGGTACAGATCACTAACGGTATCTGCGCTTCGCGCAGGCGGGCCAGCCAGCTCTCCGCCGGTTGCCAGCTATAGGTATGGTGATCCAGCAGGGAACCATCGAGGTCGGTGACGATCATTAAGGGATCTTGCAAATTCGGCATGGCAAAGTCCTCGTGGTAACGGCGTCCGCTACGATAAATACTGATGCCTAAGTATAACGAGAGTTGTTAACTATGCCGGGGTGGAGGTGACAGGGAAGTTAACTTCCTGCTCAGAATATTCTGGAATTAAAGCGCAAAAAAGCGGGTTGATAATAATCAGGTGCGGTATTTAAAGAAGGCTAACCTGTCGATTTTAAAGATTTAACCCAAACTGGAGCGAAACGGCAGCATTTGTAACCATCAGAAACCAGGATTTTTCCTGGGTGGCAATAATTGTATTCTGGAGCGGTAAAGGAGTTTCCTGGTGTAACGAATTTTTTTGACAATGCTGTCTTCCCGACCCGGTTCAGGGTCGGGATTTTTTTGCCTGCGGAATGGGTAAGCTACTTTATTTCGCTTATCCAGCAATCACGAATATCCAGCTCAAAACGCTGTGCCAGCTCAGGTGAGACGGCATTAAGCAATCTCGCATGCTGTTCCTGCTCCCATTCGCTGTAGCTATCCATTTTACTGAATGCCTCGGTATGATCAGAAGAGGAAGGGGTGGGCATAGCAGCGTTGCCGGGAAAGAGGTAATCGTTCATCGCCATCTCCTGAAACCAGGCAGAAAGCAAAAGTATAGTTGAGTTGTACAAAAATACAGCAACAGCGATCGCGAAAAGGGTGAAATAAGAAATCCCCTAAAAAGGCCCGCGTTAAGCGGGCAAAATCCTTGTTACTTTTAGGTTGACTGCGCCTGTGGGGGTTGGTGCAGTGGCAGGAAGTGTAAGCAATCGCCGTGTAAGAAGTCTCGTTGCAGTACGTTAAGGAAACGCAAATAACACAGACAAAAGGCGTTGCTCTTAGCCTGCAACAGGCAGCAGCCAGAATGGCACACGGGAAGTATCGTCAGATTTACCTGCGCTTACAGGAAGGAATCAGACGGCCTGCTACACTGAGTGATTGATAACACGAGCAAAACAGGAGGGGCTATGGATTTATTACGTATTATTATTGCGATTATATTGCCGCCGCTGGGGGTGTTTTTACAGGTCGGTTTCGGCGGTGCCTTTTGGCTGAATATCCTGCTTACGTTGCTGGGTTATATTCCCGGTATTATTCATGCGGTCTGGGTGATTGCGCGGCGCTAGTTCCGCGTTTATTCTCCGCTGTTAGTACAGGTATTCGAACAGGGGGAGCAGATTAAGATGAAGGTTAATGACCGCGTGACGGTAAGAACCGATGGCGGCCCGCGTCGGCCCGGTAAGATTCTGGCGGTAGAAGGCTTTAACGAAGGCACCATGTATCTGGTGGCGCTGGAAGATTACCCGCTGGGGATCTGGTTCTTTAATGAAACCGGGCATCATGACGGTATTTTTGTTGAGCCCGCAGCAGACAGCGCATAGTAAAAAGCCACCTCTCCGGAGGTGGCTTTTTTAACGCGCGGTGGAATTAAAAGGTCTCCCAGCTCTCTTCTTCAGATGATGGCTGACCTTTCTGCTCCGTTTTCGGCCGTGGGGCTTTCAGCGCTTTCGGGGTGGCAGCGAGGTTAACCGATGCGGTGAGCGGCTGTTCCAGCTGCGTTAGCTGAAAAGCGGCAACCGCCTGTGTCAGGCGAGCCGCCTGTTCCTCAAGTGAGGCGGCGGCGGCGGATGCCTGCTCAACCAGCGAGGCGTTCTGCTGGGTAACATTATCCATCTCGGTGACCGCCTGGCTTACCTGCTGAATGCCGCGGCTCTGCTCGTCGGAGGCGGCGGCAATCTCTGACATAATGTCGGTAACGCGCTGCACCGCCTCAACGATATCGGTCATGGTTGTTCCGGCATGGCTCACCTGTTCTGAACCCTGACGAATTAAATTCACCGATTCGCCAATCAACCCTTCGATCTCTTTTGCCGCCTGGGCACTGCGCTGCGCCAGGCTGCGTACTTCGCTGGCGACAACGGCGAAGCCGCGCCCCTGCTCACCGGCGCGTGCCGCCTCTACCGCTGCGTTCAGTGCCAGAATATTGGTCTGGAAAGCGATACTGTTAATGACGGTGGTAATTTCAGCAATTTTCTTCGAGCTGCCGGAAATATTGTTCATGGTATTAATCACACCGCTAACAATATCACCGCCTTCGCTCGCTTTGCCGGAGGCGTCGGCAGCCAGCTGGCTGGCGTGATGCGCGTTATCCGCGTTCTGTTTTACCGTGGCGGTTAGCTGTTCCATACTGGCGGCGGTCTGCTCCAGCGCGGAAGCCTGCTGCTCGGTACGTGATGAAAGATCGGTGTTGCCTGCGGCTATTTCACCAGAACCCTGATAAATCGCCACGGCACCTTCACGCACCACGCCGACGGTATTCACCAGCGCCTGCTGCATCGCCTGTAAATTAGCGCTCAGCATACCGATTTCGCTGCGTCCCCAGCGGCGGAGCGGGGCGGTTAAATCGCCTGCGGCAATACGCGCGATGCGCTCGCCCGCCTGATGCAGGGGATGAATCACTACCCGACGCAGGAAAACAAAGGTTATTAGCGTCAGCACCAGCGCTACGGCAAATGCGCTGCCCATAATGATAAAGCCTAAATTAGCCTGGTCTGCCGCCTGATGATTGATCGCATCGGCGCGATCGGTACGAATCTTAATCGCCTTCAGTAAAATTTCGTTATAGCTGTCGTCCAGCTTACGCGTAACGTCTGTTTCCTGCGCGATGGCGCTCTCAAAACTGCCCTCTTTCGCGAAACGCACCATGGGCTTCAGCCCCTGGTTAAGGTAGACACTAAAACGCTCTTTTAACGGTTCATCCAGTTCAGCGTCGGCTTCACTTTTGTGTGGTCGTTGAAGATAGATGTCAAAGCTCTGCTGCGCCTGGATCAGACGCTTCTCGGCACTGGCAATCAGCGTACGATACTCATCGATCTCACCAATACGCGCCGCCGCAGCAGCATGGATCGCTACCAGTCTGGCGGTGCGTAAATGATTAGAGCTGTTAGAAATTCCCATACGTATCTGAATTTCATGGGTTGCCTGGTCCAGCGAGCGGTTGCTCTGCAGCAGGAACCAACCGGAAAGTGCAATGCTTAGCGCGAAGAGCACCAGGATACCGCTGAAAATCGTGGTGAACATCGGAACCAGACGCAGGTGCTGCCAAAAACTAACCTGCTCTTGGGTTTCATCGGAGGAGATGGTTTTCATATCCTTTTGCTCTCTGTAAGGTAAGTTAAGCGATGACAGATTCGTAATAAGCATCGGCATTCACAGCAAAAGGATTAATGAATTAAATGAGAAGTGTGTCGCAAATAGCAAAAGGAAAAAAAAGGCCGAAAAAATCGGCCTTTTTTCTTATCTTACATTGACATAGATGCCAGAAGTCACATTATCGGTTAAGCGCACCACATGGTAAATCACCTGTTTGTTATGGGTTTTAATTTTGCGCTTAATATTACCTTTATGTGACGAAACCGTTTTAGCTTTAATCTGCATCTTATCGGAGATCTGAATGGTATCGTGCCCCGACATCCACATCTTAAGCATATTTGATTCGGTCTGGCTGAGCGTCAACGGATTGACGTCGATGCCGGAAACGCTGCGTGTGGTCGTGCTGACCTTCTTCTGTAAATAGCCGCTGAGCAGTTTATCTAACGTAGCGGACTTTATCGATTTTGACGTAATAATCAGGTTCTTGCGAACGTAGAGATATTCCTCAAAATGGATATTGGCAATAGCCATAAAGATAAAAAATATCGTATCAGGATGCTGTAGAATAATATTACGAATACGCTCGCTGGAGTCGGCTTCGTGAATGAAACATTCTTCATTAATAAAAACGACGCCAGGTTTTACCTGCTGGCATTTTATTAGTAGCTGTTCAATGTCATTAACGGATGAGATATTTTTCTTTTTAACTCCCTTTGCTGCCATGTAATCCATTAATCCCAGACGTGTGTAGTTGCATGAATCCATAATAATCGTTGGCATGATAGCGACCCTCACCAATTTGTTATCCGTTTAAATCAACGATGAATACGCGTTACGGTACGGGAAAGATTTCTATTAACAATCTTGTAATTTTACTCAGCTGTGCTGAATTCGAAACGGTGCATGGTTGAGGTCATCTTTCTTCCTTGTATTTACAGCACATTTTGCGTAAGGCAGCATAAATCACTGCCTTAAGCGCAGCAGAACGCGAGCTGCTACTTGTCATAATGACAATTTGCCCCGGTTCAGCGTCAGTTGCAACTTTCAGGACGCTTTCACTATCGCGCACAACTAAGATAATCCTGATGGGACAAATCTTAAAATCATTTGTTTCCCGAATGAATGGCGAACTCAGGAGCGCTGACAATGCCGCAAAAAATCCATTTAGACAAGAAAAAAACGCAAAAAAATTTTTCCTTTCGAAAACATCCGCTTGCGAGTTTATCTTTTGCCGGACCAGACGTTGAGCCCGTTACGAATTCCATATTTAAAATACGCGATGTCCCATTTATTGCGAATATTTTTCACATCTAAAACCCATTTATCAGAATTTCCTTAGTGAAATTCTGATAAAAATGGTTTGAAAATTGCGCAGAAACATTTTTGATGCTTAAGTATTGGTAGGGCGCACATTAAGAAATGTTGTAGTTTAGTTTTTAGGTAACTCAGAAAGTATGTCAGAAAGTAAATCAAAGACTTCGCTGAACAGATGCTCACAGAAAGGGGCCAGAAGCGGCATAAGTATACCGATTGTTAAAATTCCGATCGATAAGGTTACAGGGAAGCCGATGGCAAAAACGGAGAGTTGTGGTGCAACGCGGTTTAACAAACCCAGGGCCAGGTTGATGGTAAGTAATAAAATGATTAGCGGCAGCGCCAGGCGCATCCCGTTCAGGAAAATTAACCCCCCGGCTTTAGCAAGCGCCAGGAATGCATTGGCATTAAGTGGGTCTCCACCAATCGGTAAAGTATGAAAACTGTCTGCCAGCAGTGAAATTAGCCACAGGTGACCATTGAAGGTCAAAAACAGTAGCATTGCCAGCATATCCAAAAAGCGTGCCAGTACCGGCATATTCAATCGGCTACCGGGATCGAAGAAGGTAGCAAAAGAAAGCCCCATTTGTAATCCGATGAGTTCACCCGCCATACGCACCGCAGCAAAAGCAAACTGCATGGTAAAGCCCAGCGCGATGCCAATCAGTAGCTGCTGAAGCAACAGCCCGAAACCGCCAACGGAAAATAATGTGACCTGCGTCGGCGGCAGCGTTGGTGCCAGAATCCAGGTAATCATGACCGCCAGACCAATTTTGACCTTTTTACTGACGGCACGTTCACTGAAAATTGGCGCAGTGCTGAACAGCGCAAGCAGGCGCACCAGCGGCCAGAAGAACTGACTGACCCAGAGCATAAGTTGGCTGCTGTCCAGCGTTAACATAAATTTCTCGCAAAAGCGGCGGAGACGGGCAGTGCCGTTAGCCGATAATATAGGGCAGGTTGCTGAACAGCGTGCGGATATAGTCCAGCAGCAGGTTAAGCATCCAGGGGCCTGCCACCACCACGGTAGCCGCCACCGCCAGAATTTTGGGGATAAAAGAGAGCGTCTGTTCGTTAACCTGGGTTGCCGCCTGCAACAGACTGATCAGCAGGCCGCTGATTAACGCCGCCAGCAACAGGGGGGCGGCGACCATCAGGGCGACTTTCATTGCGTCGTGGCCAAGGACCATTACCGATTCTGGGGTCATGATTGCTCCGGGGATCAGGAATAGAAGCTCTGCGCCAGCGAACCAACCAGCAGCTGCCAGCCATCCACCAACACAAACAGCATCAATTTAAACGGCAGGGCGATGGTTGCCGGTGGCACCATCATCATTCCCAGCGCCATCAGTACGCTGGCGATAACCAGATCGATAATCAAAAACGGAATAAAGACGGTAAAGCCAATCTGAAAAGCGGTTTTCAGCTCGCTGGTAACGTAGGCGGGCAGCAGAATACGCATCGGCACTGCTTCCGGCCCGGCGATAGGCGCAGTATTGGCAAGGCGGGCGAACAGTGCCAAATCTGCTTCACGCGTTTGGCGCAGCATAAATTCACGCAGCGGCTGCGCGCCTTTTTCCAGCGCCACATCCACGGAAATTTTGTCCTGACTGAACGGCAGATAAGCGTCCTGATAAATCTTATCGAACACCGGAGCCATGATAAAAAAGGTCAGGAACAGCGACAGCCCCAGCAGTACCTGATTGGGCGGCGCAGAGGGTGTCCCCAGCGCGTTACGCAGCAGGCCAAATACGATGATGATGCGGGTAAAGCTGGTCATCATCAGCAGAATGGCGGGTAAAAACGTTAGCGAGGTGATAAATACCAGCGTCTGCACGGGCAGCGACCAGCTCTGCCCGCCGCCGGGCAGCGGCTGTGTTACCAAACCGGGCAGCTGAGCATGTACCGCTGGCGTTAACAGCAGCAGAGGCAGCAACGGAAGCAGACGACGAATCATTGCGGTTTTCCGGGACGTTTTACCAACGTCTGTAAAAGCTGACGGAAATCAGGCGTCACCGCAGCGGGCGATGCCTCCTGTTGTGTGGGGTCCTGTGCTGGCAGCGTATGCAGATGCGTGATCTGTTGCGCGGTAACGCCCAGCACCAGTCGGGCGTTGTCCACGTTAACAATGATCACGCGCTCGCGCTGTCCTACCTGCACGCTGGCGCTGATGTTCAACGCCTGCGGGCCGCCGACGTGCTTCGGCGCAAAACCCAGCCGTTTCATCAGCCAGGCGCAGGCGAGGATCAGCAGCACGATAAGCGCCAGCACGCTGCTGACCTGCGTCAGCGCCGAGCCGGTAGAAAACGTGGGCGGGGCGGCGTGCGAAGCAGCGGGCTGCTGACTATAGCTATTCATGGTTAACGGCTCAGACGACGCATACGTTCAGAGGGCGTAATAATGTCGGTGATGCGCACGCCATATTTATCGTTCACCACCACCACTTCGCCCTGAGCGATCAGGTAGCCGTTAATCAGAATATCCAGCGGCTCACCGGCCAGACCTTCCAGCGCCACTACCGAACCCTGCGTCAGGCGCAGCAGCTCTTTAATGGTCATCCTGGTACGGCCCAGTTCCACGGTCAGCTTGACCGGGATATCCATAATCAGATCGATATCCTGCAACGAGCCGCCGAGATCTTTACTCTCCAGCGATTTGAATACGCTGTCGCCGGATGACACGCTATCGGCTGCGGCCTGTTCGCCCATCGCTTCAGCCCACAGATCGTCCGCAGAGATAGCATCATCGGACGGTTTATTACTGTCATTCATCGGGCTGTTCCTCATTCAGCGAATTCAAAATCGGGTTAATTAAATGTTCTACACGCAGCGCGTACTGCCCGTTCAGAGTGCCGTACTGGCTGGTTAATACCGGTACGCCATCGACGTGAGCGATAATGCGATCCGGCTTTTCGATCGGTAACACGTCGCCCGGCTTCAGCTGCAAAATGCGCGACAGGCGCAGAGAAACGTCGGCGAAATTGGCGATCAGCTCCAGCTCGGAGTGCTGCACCTGTTTCACCAGCGTTTCGCGCCAGTGGCGATCTTCCTGGCGCGAGTTCTCCAGCGGCGGATTGACCAGCAGCTCGCGCAGCGGTTCAATCATGCTGAAGGGAATACAGATGTTGAATTCCCCCACCAGGTTGCCGATCTCGACATGAAACGGCGTCGTTACCACGATGTCGTTCGGCGAGGTGGTGATGTTGGTAAACTTCACCTGCATTTCCGAACGCACATACTCCACATCCAGCGGATAGATCGCTTTCCAGGCGTCGCTGTAGCCTTCCAGCGCCAGCTTAAGCATGCGGCGGATCACGCGCTGTTCGGTATGGGTAAATTCGCGTCCCTCTACCTTGGTAGGGAAACGTCCATCGCCGCCGAACAGGTTATCCACCGCGATAAAAACCAGGCTGGGCGAGAACACAAACAGGGCGGTTCCGCGCAGCGGCTTCAGGTGGATCAGGTTCAGGTTAGTTGGCACCGGCAAATTGCGGGCGAACTCATGGTACGGCTGAATCTTGATCGCGCCGACGCTGATATCCGGGCTGCGACGCAGCAGGTTAAACAGCCCCATACGGAACTGGCGCGCAAAACGTTCGTTGATAATTTCCAGCGCCTGCAGACGTTCGCGCACCACGCGACGCTGGGTATTGGGATCGTAGGGGCGAATATTGTCATCGCCCGTACTCTTATTTTTTTCATCTTCCGCGCTTTCACTGTCGCCGTTGAGAAGCGCGTCAATCTCAGCCTGGGAAAGAATGCTATCGCCCATTAACTCACCTCAAAATGAAGGCGGTAAACAGCACGTCGCTGACTACCTGCGCAGGTTGGCCCTTAACCAGCGGCGGTGCCAGCACCTGCTTAATCTGTTCTACCAGCGCCTGCTTGCCCGGCTCCGTTGCCAGCTTTAATGCATCCTGGCGTGACAGCAGCAGCAGCAGGCGGCTGCGCACTTCGGGCAGATAGTCATTCATCCGCAGACGCGTCGCCTCATCCGGCAGACGCAGGGTAAAGCCCACGTACAGCACGCGATCGGGATCGTTATCCGCATTGACCAGGTTAACCGTAAACGTATCAAGAGCAAAAAAGACCGGTGCGGCAGGCGGTTCCACTTTTACGGACTCCGCGTGTCCGCCGGTTTTATTCATCATTCGCCAGACTGCATAGCCTGCCACGCTGCAAGCGGCCAGCGTTACAACCAGTAACACCGGAATCAGGATGGAACGTTTGCGGCCTTTGGCTTTCGCGTTATCAGACATTTTGCAGAAATACCCTGTGAATTATCTGGGGCAGGCCATCGTGGCGAGCCGAGAGTGATTATCCCGCGTCTCTCGCCGGTCAATGGGGGGAAAAGACGCGCCTTTTGCTTTTACCTTTGGCGTTTGTTGCCGTCAGGCGAATGTATCTACAGCGCTGCTACCCGCCGCACGCGCCTGCAGGGAGGCGGGAACCGCCAGCGGCGTTAACTCTTCGTCAGCCTCTGGCGTCAGGGAGAATGCGCCCGACGAACGCTCCTGACGCGGTTCCTGCTGCCCGCTGAAGCTCTGGCTCTGCGGGAAGGCGTCGCTGCTGACGTTGCTCTGGCTCAGGTTGATGCCGTTCTCCGCCAGCGCGTTGCGCAGATGGGGCAGGGCCGCCTCCAGCGCGGCGCGCACCTGGCTGTGACCGGAAACCATGCTCAACTGCGCCTGATCGTTATCCAGCCTCAGGCTGATCTGAATCACGCCTAAATCTTCCGGGTGCAGCCGCAGCTCGGCTTTCTGCTCGCCGTTACGGTTGAACATCAGAACCTGCTGGCTGACCGCCTGCTGCCACTCCGGGCTGCCCAGCTGCGCGTTAATCTGCGGTGTGCCTGGCGTCATGGCGGTGGCTGAGGGCATCGGCGCTGTGGTGACGGCGCTGGCGCTGTTCATCACCGCCGACAGCGTATTCAACGCATGCATCGGCACACTCTCTTTATTCTCTTTTTTCTCATCCGGCGATACGCCGTTCAGCGCTGTCTGGAAAACAGGCTGGCTGTCGCCATCAGCGTTACTGGCCGAAGCGGGCGTGGTACTGTTACCCGGTAGCGCGGCGCTTAACGTGGTTTTTTCACCGTCAGCCTGCGCTGAAGCGATCGGCGCGTTAGCTGGCGTCAATGCTTTTTGCAGGTTGCCAATCTGCGCTCCCGGCAGGCCGACAGCGCCAGCTTCAGCCTCCAACGTCAGCTCGCTGCTTTGTACTCTCTGCGGCTGTTGCTGCGGCGCAGGCAGCATGGCAAACAGCGCCTGTAACGCCTGCTGATCGGCCGTGCTGAGCGTCTCCGGTTTTAGCCGCTGCTTATCATCGGCGTCCTTGTCGCTCTCTTTAGTTTTTTCCGGCATCAGCAGCGCATTCAGCGCATCCGGCTTCTCCAGCGCCGCCAGCAGCGAACTGAGTTCGGTTGGCGGTACTTTCTCCGTCGGCGTTTTTTTTGTCCCGACGGTCGGTGTCGCGTCGTTTCCGGCCTGCGGCGCTAATGTCAGCAGACGATTGCCGAGCAGCGTTAAAAACGCTTCCGGCAGCGTGGAGGCCGTCTTGCCGTCGCCGCCGAAGGTGGCAGAAGGGACAGCACCGCTATCGACGCTGAGGGGATTAACCGATGTTGGCAGCTTAATCATTCGCCTTTCCTCAATGATGCCCGTTGGGCATACTCATCCATCCGTTTCTGATCGAGACGGTTTTCCTGTAGTAGTTCGTTGGCCTGCGAACGTGCCTGTAGCGTCTCCCAGGCGTGCAGCCGCTGTTGCTTATTGCGCCAGGCGTTCAGCGCCTGCTCGACCTTTTGCGTACACTGCGCCAGCTGGTGTCGATGCTGTTCAATCGCCTTTTCCAGCGTCTGAATAAACTGGTGGTAGTTGCTCCAGCGCGAGCTGGCAATGCCGGAAGAGAGGTTATCGTTCAGGCGGTGGCGATATTCATCCTGATAGTTCAGCAGCATGGTGAGCTGCTCGTCAGCCTGCTGCTGGGCGCGACGCATCGTACCCAGCCGGATGGCCGCTTCCTCCACCTCTTTTTGCGCCAGATCGCGCAGGGTTTCCATTGCACTGTTTGCTTTTGCCATGCTGAGTTGACCTCACTTCACGCGTCGGGCGTTGGCCCGGCGACATCAACCAAAAATCGCCTGCAAATGCAGGCAGGCGTCGTCATAGCGGCTCTGCTCGAAGATGCCCTGTTGCAGAAAAGATTCCAGCATCGGCCAAAGCTTGATGGCTTTATCCAGCTGCGGATCGCTACCGGCGGCGTAAGCACCGACGCTGATCAGATCGCGGTTGCGCTGATAGCTGGAGAGCAGCTGCTTAAACTGGCGTACGCGGGCGTAGTGCGCCTCATCGATCAGCGCGGTCATTGCCCGGCTGATTGAGGCTTCTATATCGATGGCCGGATAATGTCCCGCTTCTGCCAGACGACGTGACAGCACGACGTGGCCGTCGAGAATGGCGCGCGCCGAGTCGGCAATTGGATCCTGCTGATCGTCGCCTTCGGTCAGAACGGTATAAAAAGCGGTGATTGAACCGCCGCCGTCGATGCCGTTACCGGCGCGCTCGACCAGCGCGGGCAGTTTGGCGAAGACCGAAGGGGGATAGCCTTTGGTCGCCGGTGGTTCGCCTATCGCCAGCGCAATCTCGCGCTGCGCCATGGCGTAGCGGGTCAGGGAATCCATAATCAGCAATACATGCTGACCGCGATCGCGGAAATCTTCGGCGATGCGCGTGGCGTAAGCGGCACCCTGCATACGCAGCAGCGGCGACACGTCCGCCGGGGCGGCAATCACCACCGAACGCGCCCGGCCTTCGCTGCCGAGGATATTCTCAATAAAATCCTTTACTTCGCGTCCGCGCTCGCCGATCAGCCCTACCACGATCACGTCCGCTTTGGTGTAACGTGCCATCATGCCGAGCAGCACCGATTTACCTACGCCAGAACCGGCGAACAACCCCATGCGCTGCCCGCGTCCTACGGTTAACAGCGCATTAATCGCCCGCACGCCGGTATCCAGCACGTCGGTAATCGGCGTGCGTTGTAGCGGGTTAAACGGTGGCGTAATCAACGGTGCACGGTAGCCGGTTTCCGGCGCGGGCAGGCCATCAAGCGGACGTCCGCTGCCGTCCAGCACGCGGCCCAGCAGCTGCGGCCCTAGCATCAGTTGTTTGCCGATCTGGGCACCGTCGCCGCGTGCAAAAACGCGTGCGCCGGGCAAAATGCCTTCGACTTCTTCCAGCGGCATTAAGAACAGCTTCTGACCGTTAAAGCCAACCACTTCGCTTTCCACTTCGGTAATCTGCTTGCCGTCGTGACGTTCAATGACGCAGGTAGCGCCGAGCGGTAGCTGCAAGCCGGTCGCCTCCAGCACCAGGCCAGTGGCACGCGTCAGGCGTCCGTAGCGGCGCACGTTGGGCACCTCCGCGATACGCTGCTCAAAGGCGTCCAGCGAACCGAGCCAGCGGGAAAGACGGGTTGTCATCAGAGTTCTCCCGGTGCCGCCAGGCGGCACAGCTCATGCCAGCGTGTCGCCACGCTGGCATCGAGATCGCCATCTTCCGCACTCAGTTTGCAGCCGCCGGGATGCAGGGAATTATCTGCCAGCAGACGCCAGCCGTGCAGATCGAGCGTCGGGCCGAGCGTCTGCTCAATGCGTTGTAAATCATCAGGATGCACCCGCAGCTGTGGTTTGCCGTTAAACATCGGTTCCTGCTGAATCATCTGCTGGATCTGGCGCAGCAGAGCAGAGCCATCAACCGCAGTGGCCTGGCCAATCACCTGACGCGCCGCCTCCAGCGCCAGCTGCAACAGGCGCGAAGCGATGACACTGTCGAGCGCTTCCAGCGTGTGCTGAAACTCGGTGACCAGCTGCTGCATACGCGCCTGGATCGGTGCCTGCTGCTGCTGCGCCTCCGCAAGCCCCTGCTGGAAACCAGCGTCGTAACCCGACTGCTTGCCGTCCTGAAAGCCCTTATGCTGCCCTTCGGCGTAGCCCTGGGCGTGCGCATCCAGCCGCGCCTGTAGCTGGATCTGCTCCAGCTGCGAGGCCGGGGAGGGCAGCTCTGTTTCTTCGTCGCCGCTGTCGGCAATATCCAGCTCCGGCAGCGGTTCGCTGACCGACTGTTCGAAACGCATCAGATCGTCAGGCTGCCAGCGCTGCCACGGACGGGAAGAGAACGCATCAGACATAGGTTTCCTCGGCACCGCCAATCACCATTTCGCCGCTTTCCGCCAGACGACGGACAATCAGCAGGATCGCTTTCTGTTCGTTCTCTACCATCGACATGCGTACCGGGCCGCGGTTGGCCAGATCGTCGCGCAGAATATCGGCGGCGCGCTGCGACATGTTTTTGAGGAACTTCTCGCGCAGCGGCTGTTCGGCACCCTTCAGCGCCACCAGCAGCGACTCCGATTCCACCTCCTGCAACAGGCGCTGGATGCTGCGATCGTCCACGTCCACCAGGTTTTCGAACAGGAACATCTCGTCGATAATTTTCTGCGCCAGCTCGCCGTCGAACTCGCGTACCGCCTCCATTACCGCCTCTTCCTGATGCGTTTTCATCAGGTTGATAATTTCCGCTGCGGTTCTCACGCCACCCATCTTGGCGCGTTTGAGGTTCTGACCATCAAGCAGCGAGTTGAGCACTTCGGTCAGCTCCGCCAGCGCCGCAGGCTGTACGCCGCCGAAGGTAGCGATACGCAGCATCACATCGTGACGCAGACGATCGTCGAACAGGGCGAGGATATCCGCCGCCTGCGAACGTTTCAGATGCACCAGGATGGTGGCGATAATCTGCGGATGTTCGTCGCGGATCAGATCGGCCGCCGCCGGTGGTTCCATAAAGTTGAGCGTTTCCATGCCGCTGGTGGTTTCGCGCGTTTCCAGAATATCTTCCAACAGCGTGGCGGCGCGCTCTTCGCCCAGTGCCTTGACCAGCACCGAACGCAGGTAGTCGTTGGAGTTAAGGCTCAGTGCGGCAAACTGCTCGGCATCCGCCTCAAACTCGCGCAGCACTTCCGCCAGCTGCTGATGCGAGACCTGGCGCATATTGGCCATCGCCGCGCTAAGGTGTTGCACTTCGCGGGTGCTGAGATGTTTGAACACCTCAGCTGCGCGATCTTCGCCAATTGTCATCAGCAGGACGGCGCTTTTTTCAGTACCGGTCAGACTCATAGTTCGTTACTCATCCATTGGCGGATAACCAGCGCCACAACGCGCGGATCGTTTTCAGACATATCGCGGATGCGCTGGCTCATGACTTCGGCGCTCATGCGATGTTTCGATTTACGCTCCTGCTCCTGCTCATCTTTGCTGAGCGAGACGGAGTAGGCTTCTTCCTGCTGGCGCTGCTGTGTCTGGGCCGCGGCCTGCTCTGCTGCCTGCTTGATCATCTCCTGCCTGCGCTGAAGCTGCGGGCGTACCATTTTGCGGTAGAGTACAAAGGCAACCAGCGCTACCAGCAACCAGCGTCCGGCGTTCATCAGCTGCTCAAAGAACGACTGCTGTTGCCAGAACGGCAGATCGCCGCCGGTGACATCGCTCTGGGTAAACGGCGAGTTCACTACGTTGATGCTGTCGCCGCGATCGACGGAGTAGCCCATCGCCTCACGCGTCAAATCTTCGATCTGTTTCAGCTGCTTCTCGTTCAGTGCGACCGCCTTGCCCTTATCATCGGCGCGATAGTTGACTACCACGGCAACCGACAGGCGTTTCACGCTGCCCACGTTCAGTTTGGTATGACGAATAGTGCGATCCAGCTCGTAGTTGGTGGTGTCGTCATGATGCGTATTTGACGGCATCGCACGGGCAGTACTGGTGCTGGTCGCAGTGCCGCTGTTGGCGGCGGCATTATTATTGGTGCCGCTGGTATTGGTTTTCGGCGTCTCAATTGGCGCGCTATTGGCTGGTGCGGGCTGGTTCGAGAGCGCGCCCGGTACGCCACCGGGATACTGGCCGCCAAGCTGTTCGCTGCTGCTGCTCTGACGCGAACGAATCGCGGCGTTAGCCGGATCGCTGTTCGGCTTGTACTGTTCTTCAGTCTGCTCACGCGCATCAAAATCGAGCTGGGCAGTCACCTGCGCATGCACGTTGCCGCTGCCGACAAGCGGTGCCAGGATCGCTTCAATACGCTGCTGATAGCGGCTTTCCACTTCGGTGGTGTATTTCAGCTGGGCATCATTCAGATCGCGTCCGGCGGCATCGGAATGGGTCAGCAGGCGACCGCTCTGATCGACTACCGTCACGTTACCCGGTGGTAAACCGGCAACGCTGCTGGAAACCATATGGACGATGGCGCTGATCTGGCCTTCATCGAGCGCGCGCCCCGGTTGCAGATTCAGCGTGACCGAGGCGGAAGGGGATTTCTGCTCGCGTACGAATAGCGTCGGTTTGGGCATCGCCAGATGGACACGAGCACTTTTTACCGGGCCGAGAGTTTCCATGGTGCGCGCCAGCTCGCCTTCCAGTGCGCGCTGGTAGTTCACCTGCTCGCTGAACTGGCTGATACCGAATTTTTCTTTATCCAGCAGTTCAAAGCCAACGGCACCGCCTTTCGGCAGCCCCTGCTGCGCCAGACGCAGACGTGGCTCGTGCACTTTTTCCGCCGGCACCGTCAGCGCGCCGCCGTTCTCTTCAAAGCGATAGGGGATATTCATCTGAGTCAGCTGCGTGACGATCGCGCCGCCATCCTCATCAGAGAGGTTGTTATAAAGGACGCGGTAATCGGGCGCTTTCGCCCACAGTACCAGTGCGACAACGATAGCGGCAGCGGCGGCCGCCGCAATAATCAGCGGGATTCGCGGATTCGCGCGCAGGCGAGCAAGAAGGTCATTAAAGCCTTTCTTATCTGCTGTATCCTGGGTTGCGGTAGCATTCATGACCATTTCCTGCCTGACTGTTGTCCGGACTCTGTGTTAAGTGGTGACAAAACTGACTCCCTGATGCGGCTTAGAAAAGTTCCACCTCAATGGACGCCATTATTTTCCGCGCCATGAATTTCGATGGGTCAAAAAGCCATGTTTTTTGCTGTCATTTGTACCCTTTGTCTTATTGACTTTGTGTTAAGTTTTGTTCCGAAAATCGGACAGACCGCCAATAATGAGGGTTAACATGGCAATCCAGGGGATAGAAAGCGTGGTTCAACAGCTGCAGCTTGGTGCGCTGCAGGCCAGTAACAGAACGACTGAAACTACTACGCAGGCAGATTTCGCCACGCAGATGCGCGCAGCGCTGGATAAGATCAGCGAAACGCAAAACAGCGCCCGCACGCAGGCGCAGAATTTTGAGTTAGGTAAGCCCGGCGTGGCGCTGAACGATGTGATGGTCGATCTGCAAAAATCATCTATTTCCATGCAGATGGGCGTGCAGGTGCGTAATAAGCTGGTTTCCGCTTATCAGGAAGTGATGAATATGCAGGTGTAGGTTATATAAGTCGCTGATATTAATAATTAATAATCAGCCGATCCCATAGCGTGGGGCACGGATGGGACAAAGTCAGTTCATTTTGGGTTCAACCTGATCCTTACTGTTATCTGACATCGACGCGCCGTAAACCTGATAGGCCATCTGGAAATTTGCGTGTCCTATCTGTGCGGCAACATAGTTGGGATTTGCTTCGGCTGCCAGTGACCAGCAGGCATACATGTGCCAGGACTAATAGGCTCAGCGATAACGAATTCCGGCGCGCTGAAGCGCAGATTTCAATGACTGCCCAAGAATCGACTGGATAAACCATAACCGCATTTATCTCATGCATTATGGAAGGGGGAACATTCAGACCATGTTAACTTCTAATATTACCGGAAACAGGTTAACCCTGCCTGAACCGGCAACTTAATGTCGGTTGATTATTCTCTTACCTGTATACCAGCCTGTTAATGCACCGGCTACGGATAATAACGGAGTGCCAATCAAAAAAATGGCAAAATTTTGTGACATCTGATCCTCACCGTAAATGGGGCCGACAAGATAGCCACAAATTGTTGGGAGCATGAGGATCATCAGGCCAGCTCCAGCCGCCGCCCCAGCAAGTATAAAGAGCAATAATTTTATAAAATTCGCCAAAACCGGATCTCCTTTGCATTTGAGAAACTACTCCAGACGTTCTCAATACTCAATCCCCACTGGATGCGTAAATAGCTGAGACGAGTTGTCAGCCGGGATCCGTTCCATAAATCAATGTGGTCGCCGCTGCGATTCAGGAAAGTTTCATTATTATGCCGCCAATAGTCTTTGAAAAAAATTATTCCTGTTTGATTTTTCAACGTTTTTTCGAAGTTGTCTACATTAACTTTTACTACAGGAAACACGCCTGGTATAGTTGTTCGTTCCAGGGCTTTCGCCAGTTCTTCAGCTCGTAAAATATGCCCGGCGCTTTTAGGATGATGCCAGCAGAATTTTGCATGCAATTTGGTTACATCATATCCACAGCGTGCCAGAGCAACGCCAACTCTGATAGCGCACTGATCGCTAAACGCTTTATGCCCTTGACGATCACGACACGGATATTCATCGCCCTTTATCTCCGGGTGTGCATTCCAGAGCGCGTTAAAAGTGATGCCCATTGAATTATCCTTAGCATTCTTACTGTTAAAAATACAGTGAGATAGAAGCCTATCTAACAGGCTAATATATAAACAAAAATAGTGCAGAGTAATGTATTTAAAATGAAGTCTATCTTTACAGTAAGGACTCTAAGTGGAAAACGCTGATAGTTAACCCTGGTAACCCTAAAAGGCTTGCAGTTTAGCGTTACTGGGATTGTTATAATAGGCACAGTAAAAAGCATCAGGAAACAAGCGAAGTTTTAACCCCGCCTTCTCAACGAGACTTCTTGCTGTCCGGGCTGATTCCAAAGGGATACAGTGTCCATCACAAGTTACCATTGGACGACACAGGAACAAACGATTTCTCTAATCTGGTGTTGATCAAGAATACAACCGCACATTCTGTTTTAACAACCACGCAAAATGCTATTAGCCGTGGCATGGTATCAGGAGAGCATAAAACGGTTTTATGGCCTGTTCCCAGAGGAGTAATTTACCCATGAGGAAAAAGATGAGTAGTTTAGCGTCCGCTGTAAATGAATTTAATCGGCTGGGTGAAAAGATGGGGTATGAGATCAACCCACCTTATACAGGGTCGATCCCTTCCTGTGATTTTGGGCGCGGCATTGTACAGAAGACAGCATTTTGGCAACAATATGAAAAATTGTTGCGTATCAGTAACGGTCTGTTTGCTGATGGACATACATTTTATGGTTTGACGACAGACAATAATGAACCCGGACTGATTGAATTTAATACAGTGTTAAACACACAGGGTTTTGAATTTGAAAGTATGAAAGGACGTATTGTTATTGGTGAGAATAATACGGATACACTCTATTACGATACGCTGACAGGAAAATGGGAATCCTGCGATCGTATTGGCACTGAGAATGTATGGGAATCATGCAATACTCTGGCTGAGCTGTTAGAAACTCAAATAACTATGTTGAAAGAAAGCCATCCGGATATAGCCTGAAAAGGGCTTAACCGCTTTAATACGTAAAAACTTTTTAAAACGCCTGGATCAATACTACGAAAAATGAATTAGAGAACCTTGCCATCTCGTTACGGTTTACTGCGCTGTAAAAAATAGCGAACGAGATGGCAGGCGTCATTATGATGCCAGTGAAGCGTGCCGCTCTGCCGCTATCAGGCAGTTTTGCATCAGCATGGCAATCGTCATAGGACCGACGCCGCCGGGAACCGGCGTTATCGCTCCGGCGATCGCCTGCACCGCGTTAAAATCGACGTCGCCGCAGATATGTCCGTTGCTGTCGCGGTGAATACCGACATCTACCACCACCGCGCCGGGCTTAACATAACGGCTGTCTATAGCGCGCGGTTTGCCGATAGCAACGATAAGAATATCGGCGCGCTGGCAAATTTGCGGCAGATTTTTGGTCTGCGAATGGCAGATCGTAACCGTCGCATTTTCATGCAGCAAAAGCTGAGCCACCGGTTTCCCCACGATATTGCTGCGTCCCAGCACCACGCACTCCTTGCCCGCTATCTCAATATGGCTGCGTTTTAGCAGCTCGATAATGCCTGCGGGCGTGCAGGGCAACAGCCCTGCATGATTCATCGAAAGCGCGCCGACGTTCTGCGGATGAAAACCGTCGACATCCTTGGCGGGGCTGATAGCCTGGATCACCGCCTGGGTATCGATAGATGGGGGAAGCGGCAGCTGCACCAGTATGCCATCAACATCATCGCGCCGGTTCAGGGTTTCAATATGCTCCAGCAACCCGGCCTGGCTAATCGAATCGGGCAGGGTGATCACCAGAGAACGGATGCCAACGTATTCGCAGGCGCGATGCTTATTATTAACGTAAATCGAAGAGGCAGGATCGTTACCCACCAGGATAACCGCAAGGGTAGCGTCACGCTGTTGAGCGTTCAGCTGCGCCTTTAACTCTTCTTTTATCGTTGCGGCAATCTCTTTGCCATTAAGTAAAACCGTCATTTTGCTCTCCGCTTAAAACAGCCCGCTGATCAGGCCATCCTCGTTGAGGTCGATAATATTGGCCGCGGGTGTTTTAGGCAGGCCGGGCATGGTCATGATTGATCCGGTTAACGCCACAACAAACCCGGCACCGGCAGAGACATACACTTCACGGATATTGATGCTGAAACCGGTTGGATGGCCCAGCAGCGTGGGATCGTCTGACAGGGAGTATTGCGTTTTTGCCATACAAACCGGGAAGTGGCCGAAGCCCATGCTCTCTATTTTCGTTAGCATGGTGCGGGCTGCGGCGCTCCAGGTCACGCCATCGGCACCGTAAATTTCTTTCGCAATAGTTTCTATCTTGTCGCTTAATGGCAGCGTATCCGGATAGAGCGGCTGAAAATGCGCAGTTTCATTCTCCAGGGTATTGATAACCTCTCTGGCCAGCTCAACGCCGCCCGCGCCGCCTTTTTCCCAGACCTCCGCCAGCGCAAAGCGGCATCCCCGATCCTGACAGTACTGGCGGATAAAAGCATGTTCTTTGGCGGTGTCGCTGACCCAGGCGTTGAGCGTTACCACTACAGGAACGCCATATTTTTTCAGGTTCTCAATATGTTTGCCGAGGTTAACGATGCCTTTTGCCAGCGCCTCCATATTTTCGTGCTGCCACTCATTTTTTCCGGC
Organism: Mixta intestinalis; assembly: GCF_009914055.1. Classification (NCBI taxonomy): domain Bacteria; kingdom Pseudomonadati; phylum Pseudomonadota; class Gammaproteobacteria; order Enterobacterales; family Erwiniaceae; genus Mixta; species Mixta intestinalis. Next base: position 1,853,721 of record NZ_CP028271.1, on the reverse strand, counting down.
ACCGCCGTTATATTTCAGCGCCTTGGTGGTAGCTACCAGCACGACGCAGCTGGGCCGTAAGCCGCTCATGCGGCATTTAATATCGAAGAATTTTTCCGCGCCTAAATCAGCGCCAAAACCCGCTTCGGTGACTACAATATCAGCCAGTTTCAGCCCCAGCGTAGTGGCTCTTACGCTATTGCAGCCGTGCGCAATATTGGCAAAAGGGCCGCCGTGAATAATCGCGGGGGTATTTTCCAGCGTCTGGATAAGGTTTGGATTAATCGCATCTTTAAGCAGGCTGGACATCGCGCCCACCGCCTGAAGATCGGCAGCGGTAACAGGATCGCCGCTGCGTGAGTATGCAACGATAATCCGTGCCAGCCGCTGTTTTAAATCGCTGATATCTTTAGCAAGGCAGAGGATCGCCATAATTTCAGAGGCGACGGTAATCACGAATCCGTCTTCACGTACCACGCCATCTTTCGGGCCGCCCAGCCCCACCACCATATGGCGTAGGGTACGGTCGTTCATATCCATGCAGCGCTTAAAGACGATTTTTTTAGGATCGATATCTAACGCATTGCCCTGGAAAATATGATTATCGAGCATCGCCGCCAGCAGATTATTGGCGGAGGTGATGGCATGAAAATCACCGGTAAAGTGCAGATTAAGGTCTTCCATCGGCACCACCTGGGCATAGCCGCCGCCTGCTGCACCGCCTTTCATCCCGAAGCAGGGGCCGAGGGAAGGCTCACGCAGGGCGATAACGGCGTTTTTGCCGATATGATTTAAGGCCTGTCCGAGGCCAACTGTTACCGTGGTTTTGCCTTCGCCTGCGGGAGTAGGATTAATGGCGGTCACCAGCACCAGCTTGCCATTTTTCCGATTGCTGATTTTTGACCACAGGCCGTTGCTGAATTTTGCTTTGTATTTGCCGTACAGCTCCAGATCGTCCGGATCGATACCCAGCTTCTCAGCGATAGCCTGAACGGGTAACAGATGCGCTTCATGGGCAATTTGAATATCCGATTTCATTTTTTAGTTCTCACTTTTGATGCTTATCGCAAGGTGGATCGTGTTTTATTTACGCTATAGGCGTGCATCGCGCGGTGGCGAACGCCTTTTACCGATTCTGTTATTGTGCTCATCGCTTTGCCTCCTTATCCACAGGGGAGCGTTTTTTTATGGCGCGGGTTAGGCGAATAACTACCGGTGATAATAATATGAGGGCGGTCAGATTAGGCAGTACCATCAGTCCATTAAACATATCCGCCATATTCCATACTACATCCACCTTGATGAGTGAGGCGCAAAATATAAATATGACGACAATGCACTGATAAATACGCACGGCCTTTTTATTATTAAACAGGTAGCGAATATTCATTTCGCCGTAGTAATACCAGCCGATAATAGTGGTAAACGCGAAACACAACAGCGCGAAGGAAATAAAGATGCTGCCGAACCGCCCGAAGACCCAGGAGTAGGCCATTTGCGTCAGCTCAATGCCCTGTAACCCCTGATAAACGGACATAAAGGAGGCGGCTTGTTGCCCGCCAGCATCCCACATGCTCAGGCCAGAAGTAATAATCGCCAGCGCGGTGATCGTGACGATAACTGCAACGACGAAGACCCCCATCATAGCGATAAGGCCTTGCTGCTCTTCATTTTCTACCTTTGCCAGCGCGTGCGCGTGGGGCGTGGAGCCCATGCCAGCCTCATTAGAGAAGAGGCCGCGAGCGATACCGAAACGCATCGCTTCCTGAATCGCGATACCGATACCGCCGCCGAGCACCGCCTGGGGATTAAAGGCAGCAACAAAGATGATTTTAAATGCCGGAATAATCCATTCATAGTTATAAACCAGAATGACAAAGGTACCGGCAAAATAAAGCACCGCTTTTATCGGCACAATTTTTTCGGTAAACGAGGCGATGCTGCCAATGCCACCAATAATTACAAAGGCGGTCAGCGCGGCGACGATCAAACCGCTGACCCAGAGCGGAATACTTAATGAGCCATAAAAAGCTGAGGCGATAGAGTTAGACTGCACCATATTGCCAATAAAGCCGAGCGCTAAAATAATCAATAGCGCAAAAAGTACCGCCAGCCATTTACAGTGCAATCCCTGTTCAATGTAATACGCCGGGCCGCCAACGACCTGACCTTCTTTATCCTGAGTACGGTATTTCTGTGCCAGAATCGCTTCGGCATAAATGGTTGCCATGCCCAGAAAAGAAGAGACCCACATCCAGAAAATAGCACCAGGGCCACCAGCCAGAATTGCCGTCGACGGGCCGGCTAAATTACCGGTTCCCACCTGACCAGCGATAGCGGTAGTAACGGCCTGGAATGAACTCATTCCCCGTTTATCTGCTCGTTTACCAAACAGAGAGATGTTGCCAAATAGCGATGTAATGCTCGCTTTAAAGTAACGAACCTGTACAAATCCCAGGGCAATGGTGTAATAAATACCCACACCGCAGAGCAAATAGATTAGTAGTTGGTTCCATAGCAGATCATTTACCTGATTAACAAAGTGACTCAAGATATCCATCTTGCCGATTTTCCTGTTTATTTATTAGCTATACGCTACCTGTCTTGCCGGGGCATTTTAATCGCCGCCGAATAAGAAGGTTTGGATCTATATCATCGCGTTACATCGAAACGATATCGATTGCGCAGGTTTATTTGGCAAAAGCCGGGGGTGGACACCCCCGAAAAGCTACCGTTAATCGTCTGGCGGCAGACAGCCGCAGCAGAGATGGCGATCGCCATAGACATCATCGAGCCGTTTCACCGTCGGCCAGTATTTACTGGTCGCCTGATGAGGCGCAGGAAAAACTGCCAGCTTCCGGCTATAGGGATGCGTCCACTCTTCCGTCAGCTCCTGCTGCGTATGAGGCGCATTAACCAGAGGATTGTCGAGCAGCGTCCATTCGCCGTTAGCTACGCTTTTGGCTTCATCATAGATACTGCGCATGGCGGCAATAAAGCGATCCAGCTCCTCCAGGCTCTCCGATTCTGTCGGTTCAACCATCAACGTGCCCGCTACCGGAAATGACATGGTGGGCGCGTGAAAGCCATAATCGATCAGCCGTTTTGCCACATCCATTTCGCTGATGCCGTAACGCTCTTTTAAGGGACGAATATCCAGAATACATTCGTGGGCAACATAGCCGTCCCGCCCATAATAAAGCACCGGGAACAGGTCATTAAGGCATCTGGCGATGTAATTGGCGTTGAGAATCGCCACCTGCGAGGCCCGCTTCAGCCCCTGCGATCCCATCATACGAATATACATCCAGCTTATCGGCAGGATTGAGGCGCTGCCGAACGGCGCAGCGCTGACCGCCCCCAGCCGCGTCAGCCGTTTCGCATCACTGACTACGCAATGCCCAGGAACAAAATCCGCCAGATGTGCCTTAACGCCGATCGGCCCCACGCCCGGACCGCCGCCGCCGTGCGGAATGCTGAAGGTTTTATGCAGATTAAAGTGGGAAACGTCAGCGCCGATAGTGCCCGGCGAGGTGAGGCCGACCTGCGCATTCATATTGGCACCGTCTAAATAGACCTGGCCGCCATACTGATGGACGATCTGGCATACGCGGCGAATATTTTCTTCATAAACGCCATGCGTTGATGGATAGGTGACCATCACGCAGGAGAGCGTATCTCCCGCCTGTGCCGCTTTTTTCTCCAAATCGGCGAGATCAATATTGCCGTGGCGATCGCAGCTAACCACTACAACGGTCATGCCCGCCATATGAGCGGAAGCCGGGTTGGTGCCGTGCGCGGAGGCCGGGATCAGACAGATATGGCGCTGTGGCTGCTGGCAGCTGTGCTGATAACGTCTGATGGTCAGCAGACCGGCATATTCTCCCTGTGCGCCGGAGTTGGGCTGCATACAAATGGCATCATAGCCGCTGAGGGCAATCAGCCACTGCGAGAGTTGATCGATCAATATCTGATATCCCTGAGCCTGTTCCGGCGGGCAGAATGGATGCAGCTCGCTAAACTCAGGCCAGGTTATCGGCACCATTTCTGCCGCCGCGTTGAGCTTCATGGTACAGGAGCCCAGCGGGATCATCGCCTGATTGAGCGCCAGATCCTTTTGCTCCAGCTTATGCAGATAACGCATCATTTCCGTTTCGCTGTGATAGCGCTGAAAAACGGGATGGGTGAGGATGGGCGTGTTGCGTAGCAACGCCGGTGGGAAGGGCGGTTCGCTGTTGCGTACCAGCTCGGCATCGAGTGCTTCGATATCCAGTACGGGAGCCTGACCGGTCACTACGGCGATCAGGGTAAGAATATCTTCCCTGGTGGTCGTTTCATCCAGCGAAATACCGATGGCGTCTGGCAGGTCGCTACGCAGGTTAATCTGCTGCCTCTGAGCGCGTTTCAGGATCGCCGTTTTATCTTGTACCTGAAGGGTTAAGGTATCAAACCAGCACTGATGGCGCAGGGAGATGCCTGCCTGTCGCAGCCCGATTGCCAGCAGCGTGGTAAGCCGATGGATACGCCGGGCGATACGCGAAAGCCCCTGTGGGCCATGATAAACGGCATACATGCCTGCAATAACGGCCAGCAGCACCTGCGAAGTACAGATATTGGAGTTTGCTTTCTCCCGGCGAATATGCTGCTCACGCGTTTGCATCGCCATGCGCAGGGCCGGGTGACCGGCAGCATCTCTGGAGACGCCAATAATGCGTCCCGGCATGGCGCGCTTATACTCATCACGACAGGCAAAAAACGCGGCGTGCGGGCCACCGTAGCCCATGGGAACGCCGAGACGCTGAGCAGATCCCAGCACGATATCTGCGCCCAGCTCGCCTGGCGACTTCAGTAGCACCAGCGCCAGCGGATCGGCGCAGACGCAGGTAATAATCTGCCGCTGTTTCAGAGTGGCGATCGCCGCGTCGAGCCGATAAACGTTGCCTTCACTGCCGATCAAAGGAAGCAGGGCACCGAACAGCGCGTCGTGATCGACGGCGTGAGAAAGCTCATCGACAACAATTTCAAATCCCAGCGTTTCCGCGCGCGTTTTCACCACGTCCACAATTTGCGGATGTACATCGCGGCAGACAAAAAAACGGTGAGCGGTTTTATCGTTGCAGACCCGGTACGCCATCGCCATCGCTTCGGCGGCGGCAGTGGCTTCATCCAGCAGCGAAGCGGAGGCCAGCGGCAATCCGGTTAGATCGATAATCAGCTGCTGAAAGTTTAATAATGCTTCCAGGCGTCCCTGTGATACCTCCGGCTGATAGGGCGTATAGGCGGTATACCAGCCGGGATTTTCCAGCAGGTTACGCCGGATAACCTCCGGCATCAGCGTGCCGTAATAGCCCATGCCGATAAAGGATTTGTAGCGTTGATTCCGGCTGGCGATAGCTTTCAGCTCGTTTAAGGCTTCATGCTCCTGCAAACCTTCGCCAACATGAGGAGCAGAGCGTAACGCTATATCCGCAGGCACAATGTTCCGGGTCAGCTCATCCAGCGTCGTGACGCCCAGAGTGTTCAACATGGCTGATATTTGTGCGTCAGAAGGACCAATATGGCGACGGACAAACGCATGACGATATTCAAGTTGTTTTAATGTTTCTGTCATTGTGAATAGCTCCTTATTGATGCCAACCCTATTGCGATATATCACGAGACTCCGTGTGGCGAGATTAGTCGGCAATCAGAGAGTGATAATCTTCTGCGCACAACAGCCCGGCGGTCGGGTCCGGCTGGTCGCTTTTTATTAAAAAAATCCAGCCCTCTTCATAGGGTGAGCTATTCACTAATTCGGGCGTGTCATCAAGCAGACTATTTACCTCGACGATTTCACCGTCGATCGGACTATAAATATCAGAAACGGCCTTAACGGATTCTACCGTCGCGCACTCTTCACCGGTCTGATAGCATTTCTCTTCCGGCGGTAAATCGATAAAAACCACATCGCCCAATAGCGATTGCGCATGTTCTGTAATGCCTACACGGAACAGGCCATCACCTTCGTCCTTTACCCATTCATGGGAATCGGTATATTTCAGATCGGCGGGTATATTCATTATTTCTTCTCTCCTGTTGTTATTTCAGGGAACAACTTTCCGTTGTCTCTTCCTTTTTTCAGACTGGGCAGAGCTATATTTGTTGAGCATTAATCAATGACGCTTTTCCCATTACGTACAAACAGCGGTTTTACAATGCGAACGGCATGAGGTTTTCCGCGCAGCGTTACGCTTGCCTCATCGCTAATATTTACCGGCAGCCGGGCAAGGGCGATACTGCAATTCAGCGTGGGCGAGAACGAACCGCTGGTAATGGTGCCGTAGCAGGTTTCTCCCTCAAGGCTGCGGCACGTTACGGAAAGCTGGTTGCGTAATATGCCTTTATCCTGCATAACCAGGCCGACCAGCTGCTCCTGAATGGCATGGCGCTGTTTTTCTAACGCCTGCCTGCCGATAAAATCACGCTGCGGTGGCTCCCAGCCGATGGTCCAGCCCATATTCGCCACCAGCGGCGAGGTCTGCTCATCCATCTCCTGCCCGTAGAGATTCATGCCAGCTTCCAGGCGCAGCGTATCGCGAGCGCCGAGACCGCAGGGCGTGACGCCCGCATCCAGCAGTGCCTGCCAGAAGGTTGCCGCCAACGTTGAGGGCAGCGCGATCTCATAACCTTGCTCGCCGGTATAACCCGTTGTGGCGATAAACAGCTGCCCGGTCTGTTTACCAAAAAAGGGTTTCATTCCGGCAATATCGTTCTGTTGGGCAGAGGTCAGCAGCCGGGAGACTTTCTGCTGCGCCTGAGGCCCCTGAACGGCAATCAGCGACAGGTCATCGCGTGGTTGAATGTCAACCTGATACCGGGAAGCGTGTTGCTTAATCCAGGCGAGATCTTTCTCGCGCGTAGCCGAATTGACCACCATGCGATAGTGTTGCTGGCTGAAAAAATAGACGATCAAATCGTCTATTACGCCGCCCTCGTGGTTAAGCATGGCGCTATATAAAGCTTTACCTGGCGAAGTTAATTTATCGATATTATTAGCCAGCAGGTAACGCAATAATTGATACGATTTAGCACCATGAATATCTATTACGGTCATATGCGAAACATCAAACATTCCCGCATCGTTACGAACGGCATGATGTTCGTGAATTTGCGAGCCGTAATGCAGCGGCATCAGCCAACCGTGAAAATCCACCATGTGGGCATGACATTTTTCATGCAGGGCACACAGCGCCGTCGTTTTTAAGTTTTGATTATTCATTTCTTTAATCTTCCCATTAGCGCCGTGCGCCTTAAGTGAAAACAAAAGCATCCGTCATTTAACAGAAATGAGTGCCGATGATTATGTTGACGGACTAATAATAAATATGTGCAAGCGATCACAATAATATCTATTTCTGGTTGGACCGCAGTAATAACTCCTTGTGACAGGGTGGGTTTTTATCTGGTTTAATTAATCTATCCTGCTGTTTTTTAAAGTGAATGCTTTCATTTTTCGTAGCGAACAGATAATTATTTTGTATAAGTCGGACGCGTTGTTAAAAAACGATGGGCTTTATTTTAAAACGCGATATTCTCTGAGGCTTAATTTCTGCTGGCTGATTCGTTTCATTTATTTGACGCCGCGTTAACCCGATAAGGGAACAAAAAGGTATTAATTTGCTGACCGGCAGTGATTTATTTTATCGGAACTGCATGAATCCGTTCAGTTAATATTGATTAGAGCGTCGGGCAGCAGAAAGTCGATATTTAACTGGCACAGGAAGCCTCACTTTTACTGCCGCGCACGTTGTCAGGCTGCATTTCGCTGGAAGGCGATCGTTATTTTCACGCATAAATTTATTTCCATAAAATAATCTTGATTTTTTATGGTGGCAGAAGGAAATTATTCTCTGTCGGCGAGGCCCGTACCAACAAGGGTGCTTAACTATTTCTGATACTTTTTATCAAAGGAAATGTGATGAACGGAAAAATCAGACCGCTGAATGCTGAAGAGCTGAAACGTATTGCTGGTGGCAGAATCTGGCGCGATCCATCATTTGATGCGCTCAAAAAAATCAGGGATGCGATGCAAAAAATAAAAACGAGGCGTTAGTATTATCCCCCTTAAACAGAAGCCGGATAGCTTAGATCTGGCGGTTTTAGCTGCTGATGGTGTTTATCATACTGATGCAGAACACAGGTTTGTCTGTCAGAAAAATCCAATAGTTAGCGTGTTAATGATGATCAAAGCAGTAAGTTCATCAGAAAAAGCGTTAATGCTTTTTGGTATACTTCTCTGCCGGTATCCATTCTGATTTAAGGAGCAGCGATGAACAAAGGTTATCTGGCCACGGCAATGGCGGCGGCATTTATGCTGGCTGGCTGTAACACCACCGGGCCGCTACCGGGAAATGAAAAAGCGCAAAAAACCCAGGTTACCTATCAGTGCAGCGATGGAGAACAGCTGGCGGCAACTTACTACAATGGCGAGCCTAACCGGCTGGCGATAGTGAAAAAGGGCAATCAGCCCGCGCTGGTGATGGTCAACGTGGTGGCTGGCAGCGGTGCAAAATATGTTGGCAATATTTATGAGTGGTGGACAAAAGGCGACAGCGGTAACTTTACTCAGCTGATGGATAACACCATTACCGAGTGCCGTTCGCACGGTTAACGGCTGAGCGTTATCGGGTTTTTCAGGCGGATGCGGCTGTTTTCGGCACCATCTGCCTGATTAGCTTTTTTTGGGCAAACACCCGTCTGTGGCCCTTTTTGCCGTATCAGTATGCGCCTTTATTCTTTTGTCTTTTTCCTTACTGACGGTTCTTTACTCGTGGCGTATTGATAATCGTGGCTTTACTGTTTTTCCGGGGCAGGTTTAGCCAGGCAGTTAGACGTTTCTTTACATTTCGTTGCGTAGCGCCTGAAAAAATCCTTTTTATTTTGCCTGGTTAGCATAGTAAAAGATTTAAAAATAAAGCTTGCGCCGGGCCGGGTTACATGAGTAAATAGCGCATCGGTTTGGTAGACAGACCTTATGAAAGCAGTTTTAGTAAAGCAGTCCTCATTTAAAGCGTTATCTCAGATACCCCTTCTTCGTGAGCCTCTTCTAAGTGCCCAATAAGTATTCTCTGCAATACAGACCTGTACGCCACAATAGCTGGCTCATCCATTAAGAAGGAAGTATCAATGTCTAATAAAATGACTGGTTTAGTAAAATGGTTCAACGCTGAAAAAGGCTTTGGCTTTATCTCTCCGGAAGACGGCAGCAAAGATGTATTCGTACACTTCTCCGCTATCCAGAGCAACGATTTCAAAACCCTTGATGAAGGCCAGAAAGTTTCTTTCTCCGTTGAAAACGGCGCGAAAGGCCCTTCAGCAACTAACGTTGTTGCGCTGTAAGTTTCACTGATTCTGTTCGGCTTTCCAACAGCGATGACGGTAGTAACCTGAGCGGTGAAGGCGAGACAGAATGTGATGACTGCGTAATGCAGCGGGCGGCTAAAGTAGCTTCCCGCATAAAAAGCCCACTTCGGTGGGCTTTTTTGCGTCTGGAGGAAAGCCGGAAAGATTAACTGTGACGATAACGGCAAGTGTTAGCTTTACTTCAGGGGAGGCGCTGGCCGCTGCCTATACTGTTTAAACCCTTGTCGGGTTAGTGGAGGTAAATATGTCAGAGCGCCCTGATGCAATCGATCCGCTGGAAGATGATGAGTCTGTACCGCAAACGCCTGATGACAGCATCGATGATGATGATATTGCCGACGATGATGATATGGCATATGACGACGATGAAGATGTCGTAGATGACGATGATATCGCGGACGATGAAGATATCGCCGATGAGGATGGTGTCGATCTGGATGAGGACGACGAAGACGCCGGCACGGTCATTTAAACTAAAAAACCGCCCCGAAGGGCGGTTTTTTTGTGGCGAGTGCTTATTCCGCTACCAGCCACATATCCGCTTCGTCAAACATCTCCTCAACGATGCGGATAATAATTGATTTGTCGCTTTTGCTGGCATCGCTTTCAATCGCGTTGCGCTGCATCGCTTTAGCCTTAACCTCGGCGTCCGGGAAGGTGCGGTGAATACGTTTTTGCAACTCCTCCAGGATCATTTCATGCGCGCCAGGCAGACCGGCAACATTGCGCTTGTCATAAATCAGTTCAACAAACATAGGTAGCAATCCTCTTGATTCCGCACCGCTTGAAGCGCCACTCATCATACTGGATAGGTAAACAGTATCAAGCGCAATTTTAACCGCCAGCGGGAAATTTCTTCGCACGGAGATGGTGCAAAAGGCCCCGGTAAACGCTTCGCCTACAGCTGGTTTTTCTGACAGAACGCTTCCCACGTCATGCCGAGCGCGGCGGCATGCTCCTTGAGATAGGCTTCAATCGCCTGCATCGCCACTTCTTTATCAGGCTCAGCCAGCTGAATAGAGAACAAAATCGCATCCTGATTTTTAGCGCGCAGGAACGCGGCGTAGAGGCGATCGGCCTGCATATCGCGATACTGCGCCAGCGTCATATTAAAGCTGTCCGCTTCCTCCTGTTTCAGCTCGTCAAGCGCCGCCTGAAAATCGGGATGGGCGGAAAGAAACATGGAACGGGCAATGGCGTAATATTCCTGAGGCGTTTTCATGAAGGTAACCTGTCGATAGAGATGCGCTAAGTGTAACCTGAGCCAGACCCGCTGTCAGGAAAGGGGCGTGCAATCGCGGGAATGTTATCCATTTTGCGTGCCTTGCCGCGAAAAGCTCTGCAACATACTATCGGTGGCGTAAGTCTCTTGCGTGTGCCTGGGGAAAATTATAACGTAGCCGCCATCGAAAGAAGGTTAGGGAGCCAGGATGAAAAAGTGGATGCTGTTGGGCGCGCTGGCGCTGACGGGTTGTGCGCAGATTACTCAATACCAGCAGGCGGTAAAAACCCCGGCGCCAGCCAACCTGCAGGGTTACTGGCAAACCAGCGGGCCGCAAAGCGGGCTGGTCAGTGACCAGGCGATTGGCAGCCTGATTATCTCTGCGGAAGGCGATACGCTGGACTGTCGCCAGTGGCAGCGGGTGATCGCTAAACCTGGCAAACTGACGCTGCTGAGCGGGCAGTATGTCAACGTCAATAAACAGCTGCGTGTGATGCCGCTGGAGCTGGAAGGCGACGTGCTGCATTACGACAAGCTGAAGCTGAAAAAAGTGGCGCGGCCAACGCTGGAATGTCAGCAGGCGCTGGAAGCGGTTAGCGCTCAGCCGGATGCGGTGGTCATCCAGAATATCCAGCCGCAGCTGATGCGTGCCGTTTTTGCCGATCCGTCTGCGCCGCAACCGGTGCAACAGCCGGAGCCAACGGCGCAGCAGCCTGCCTCGCAACCCTGATGCACTTTATGACGCGTCATTCGGCGCGTCATGACTGCCTGCCGGTCAAACTGGTTCTTATTGCGTGTCGATCACCCAAACGCTGACGCTGCCAGCGTTACAGCGGAACTGAGCGCTGCCCAGGGCATCCATGGTGATGCTTTCCTGACGGTGGCCCAGATCGTCGCGCCAGACCGTTCCGGCAAACGCTTCCCCCAGGGTGATGCGCTTTTCGCCATCGCTGCCGTTTGACAGAACCACCACGCAGCCCGGATGGTCCGCGGTGCCACGGCGGCTGAAGGCAATGCAGTTCGCGCTATCGAAATAGTCGGTCTGAATGCCGTGCGCATAGCGCTGTCGCGCGCGGATCAACGCCTCCAGCTCATCAACAACGGGCATCTCGATAGTGCAATACTCGCCGTCTGCGCCTTCATCCTGATAGCTGGCACCAAACAGATCGGGATAGAAAATTGTCGGCACGCCCTGTTCACGCAGCAGGATCAGCGCGTAGGCCAGCGGCTTAAACCACGAATCAACCGGTGCCTCCAGCGACTGCAACGGCTGTGTATCATGATTGGCTACCAGCGTGGCCGCATGAGCGGGTGCCCGCGCCGTTAGCGTGTCGCTGAACAGCGTGCGTAAATCAAAATCCGCGCCCAGCTGCGAGGCCTGATGAAATTTCATCTGTAGCGGTGCGTCAAACAGCAGCGCCTTGCCTGCCAGCCGATCGAGGTAACGCAGCAGCGTCTCTACATCATGTGACCAGTATTCCGCCACGATAAACATCGGCTGTGATGCCGTGGCCTGTACATGCTCGATCCACTGCTTGCAGAACCACGCCGGAATATGCTTCACCGCGTCAAGGCGAAAACCGGTGCAGGGCAGCGTTTCCATCAGCCAGCGCGCCCAGTACTTAAGTTCCTCACTCACCGCACGGTTACGGAAATCGATATTCGCCCCCATCAGATAATCGAAGTTGCCCCGTTCGTCGTCAACCTGGTCGTTCCAGCCATCGCCGCCGTAATCATTTTCGATTTTAAAGATGCCGCTTTCATCAGGGTTTTCGATATGGTCGATGCCGCTGAAGCAATGATAGTCCCAGATAAAGCGCGAATACTTGCCTTCTCTTGCCGGAAAGGTAAAGCGTGTCCAGGCCTCCGCTGAGATAATTTCTTCATCAATTTCGTCGCGATTATCGGGATTAACCCGCCTGACGCTGATGCGCTCTTTCTCATCGGCACCCATTTTATGATTCAGCACCACATCTATCAGGACATCGATCCGGTGTTGGCGCAGCGTCTCTACCGCCCGCAGTAGCTGAGCCTTATCGCCATATTTGGTAGCGCACGTGCCTTTTTGCACAAATTCGCCCAGATCGAACAGATCGTAGGGATCATAGCCAACGGAGTAGCCGCCGGACTCCCCTTTATAGCAGGGCGGTAGCCAGACGGAGGTAATGCCGATTCCCGCCAGCCAGGCGGCGCGCTCCGCAACTTCCGGCCACAGGCGACCGCCATCGGGATAATACCAGTGGAAAAACTGTAACAGCGTAGGGTTGCGCATATCCTTGCTCCATATTCGCGTTTGCCATCAAGTATGGTCGAGCGTTAGCGGAGCGGACGGAGAAACGGAAATTTTCCGCTTCTCCGCTCAGGTTACGTTAGTCAGAGATCGCCAGGGGAAAGGAGAGTGCCGGAAAGACGCCCGTAGGCAGAGGTGATATTTTTTTGCTGGTTGCCCTGGCTGACCAGCGCGCGTAGCTCATCCATACGGTTGGCGAGCAGGGTTTTCACCTGGGTTTCGTTATCCAGCAGCTGGCGCAGCAGCGGACGGATCTGTGCCTGTACCGCTGCGGGCAGCGTTGCGCCATCCACCGCCTGGGTTACGCTCTCCACCGCCTGCAAATAGCTGACTTCCTGGCCTATCAGGGCATCCCACTGGCCCTGTTGCGCCAGCGAGAGCAGGGTATTACTGAGCATCAGTAGCTGCTGATAGCCGCGTAACAGATCAAGATGGGCAGTCATTAGCGCACATCCTGAGCGGCGTGCGGGCCGATCTCTTTCCAGGCGTCGGCGATATTGCTCAGCAGTCTCTCTACTTCTTCAATTGCGGCGGCGTCATTATGCAGATTGGCATGCAGCAGACGCCGCGTCATATACTCATACAGATCGTCAAGGTTGGCGGCAATATCGCCGCCCGCCTCGTGGTTCAGCCCGGCGCGCAGGCCGTTGGTGATAATATTAATCGCCTTCGACAGCGCCTGGCCTTTGCCGGGAATATCACCCTGTGCCATCAAAATGGTCGCTTTTTTCATCGCGCTTAATGCGCCATCAAACAGCAGTACCACCAGCTGATGCGGGCTGGCACTCATCACGGCACTTTCAACACTGACCTGTGCGTAGGCCTGAATTCCCGATTTTGCGTACATAATGACTCCTTGAATTAGCTCATCGCTGAGAATTGCTGCGTCAGATAGTTCCCCGTTTGCGTCAGCGAGGAAACCAGCGAGCTTAAGCTGGTGAACTGGCTTTTATAGCGCGCCATGGTGGCTTCGATCTGGGTGTTTGTCCGATCGTACTGATCGGAGAGACGTTTCAGCGAGGTGTTAATGCCATCTTCCGCCCGCTGGATCGCACCGTCTGAGTCCAGCATCGAATCGAGCAGGTTGCTGGCCTGGGTAGCAAAGCCGGTGGTCTTGCCGTCGCCGGAGAGAAAAGTAGTAACGCTGGCCGATTTTTCATTCAGCGCTTTGTTCAGTTTATCGCTGTCCACCGTCAGCTTGCCGTTGAGATCCTGGGTGACGCCGATCTGCGACAGCAGCGAAAATTCACCGCCCGACTGCGAACTGGAGAGCACTGAACGCAGGCGCGTCTGAATATTGCGCAGCGTGCCGTCGCCCAGCAGATCGCCGTTGCTGCTGTCCTGGGCATCCGCTCCCTGCTCAACGGCGGTATATTTGGTCTGGTTGCCGATGGTGGTTTGCAGCGAGTTATAGGCATCTACGTAGGCCTGCACTGCGGCGATCATCGGCTGGTTATCTTTGGCTACCGTCAGGGTTTCCGGGCTGCCGACGTTGGTTTTGCTCAGCGTCAGGGTAACGCCTTCCGGCGCGTCGGTAATGGTGTTGCTGCTGCGGGTGATCGCCACGCCGTTGATGGTCAATTCGGCGTCGGCGGCGGCAACCTGCTCGGACATACCGTTAGCGGAGGCGCTTTTGTCGTAACTGATATATTGCGCCAGCGCGCTGTCGTCGGTAGCGATTGTCATGGCGTTGGCGGTGCCGGTATCACGAGCGGTCAGCGACAGGTAATACGTATTGTCATCAGATTTGATGATGCTGGCGGTGACGCTGCCCTGCTGTTTGTTAATCGCATCGCGGATATCCGACAGGCTGGTTTGATCCTTGCTCAGCGTGACGGTCATCGGCGTTTTCTGGCCGCTCTGTGTAATGGTAATGGTGCGCGTGGCCAGCGAACTGTCGCCCAGATCGCTGTCTTTGCTACTGGCCGCTTTCGACAGTAGCGACTGCGCCTGCGCCAGCTTGCCAACTTCAACCGAATAGTTGCCTGCGGTGGCATCATTCGCCAGTACGGCGCTGAAGGCGGTATTGGTGCTGGTGACCTTGCTGGCGGCGATTTTCGAGGTATCTTTCAGTGCATCGGCGGCGGTTTGCAGTTTTTCCAGCGAAGTTTGCACGATGCCCCACGCGGTCAGCTTTGCCTTATAGGAGCTTTGCTGCGTAGTGATCGGGGTCAGGCGCGTTTTTTCAGACGTCTCAAGGCTATCATACAAGGTTTGCAGGTTGGTGAGACTGGTACCCGCACCGAGAGAGCTAATACTTGCCATTTTTTAATCCTTCGTTGGTTGACTATCACTGGGGTGGGTATCGGCAGCGTTCGGCAAAAGATTAGCGCGAGTGTGAAAAATCTATGTGCGGATAAAAAGCCCTTCTTTATGCATCTTCCGGCTTTTATCCATGGCTGAATTTTTCAAAAAATTTTCTAAAGGTTGTTTTAGGGCTGTCGATAATCAGGGGGACGGTGATGAAGCCGGATAACAGATGCCTGAATCTGAAACAATTTTTAAAGGAAAACCATCATGGCAGTTATTAATACTAACACTCTGTCGCTGACCACTCAGAACAACCTGAATAAATCTCAGTCTTCTCTGGGTTCAGCTATTGAGCGCCTGTCTTCTGGTCTGCGTATCAACAGTGCAAAAGATGACGCAGCAGGTCAGGCGATCGCTAACCGCTTTACCTCTAACATCAACGGCATGACCGTTGCCGCGCGTAACGCCAACGACGGCATCTCTATGGCGCAGACCGCTGAAGGCGCGCTGAGCGAAATCAACAACAACCTGCAACGTGTGCGTGACCTGACCGTGCAGGCGCAGAACAGCACCAACTCTGCTTCCGACATCGACTCCATCCAGGCTGAAGTTAACCAGCGTATGGCTGAGATCAACCGCGTCACCAAGCAGACCGACTTCAACGGCACCAAGATCCTCGACAACACCGCCAGCAAAGATTTCTCTTTCCAGGTGGGCGCGAAGGATGGCGAAACCATCTCCATCACCATGGATGCCAGCAGCGGCTGGAACAAGTATGACGCCACCGCAGCGAGCGGCGCGGGCACCGCCACCATTGCGGCCAGCGATCGTAAAGTGCAGACGCAGGGCTTCGACGTGCTGGCTAACTCCGGCGCAACTGATAACACCGGCCCGCTGGCAACCATCGATGCGGCGATCAAGAACGTCGATACCCAGCGCAGCACCCTGGGCGCGTCCCAGAACCGTTTCGAATCTACCGTAACCAACCTGAACAACACGGTGACCAACCTGTCAGCGGCCCGCAGCCGTATTCAGGACTCTGACTACGCAACGGAAGTGTCCAACATGTCCCGCGCGCAGATCCTGCAACAGGCTGGCAGCTCGGTACTGGCGCAGGCCAACCAGGTGCCGCAGACCATGCTCTCCCTGCTGCGTTAATCCTTTACTACGCGGTATTCAGCGCCCTCCCTGTGAGGGCGTTTTTTTTGCTTTTTTGGGTCGTTTAGCGTTGTTGATTAATTCCAGAAGGCGGCAAAAAAAACCTAAAGTCCGGCTTAACCTTGTCGATAACACTAATGACGGTGATGAAGCCGCAGGCCATATGCCGCAATCTAATATAACCTTTAAGGATACTTATCATGGCAGTTATTAATACTAACACTCTGTCGCTGACCACCCAGAACAACCTGAACAAATCTCAGTCTTCTCTGGGTTCAGCGATTGAGCGCCTCTCTTCTGGCCTGCGTATCAACAGTGCAAAAGATGACGCAGCAGGTCAGGCGATCGCTAACCGCTTTACCTCTAACATCAACGGCATGACCGTTGCCGCGCGTAACGCCAACGACGGCATCTCTATGGCGCAGACCGCTGAAGGCGCGCTGAGCGAAATCAACAACAACCTGCAACGCGTGCGTGACCTGACCGTGCAGGCGCAGAACAGCACCAACTCTGCTTCCGACATCGACTCCATCCAGGCTGAAGTTAACCAGCGTATGGCTGAGATCAACCGCGTCACCAAGCAGACTGACTTCAACGGCACCAAGATCCTCGACAACACCGCCAGCAAAGATTTCTCTTTCCAGGTGGGCGCGAAAGATGGCGAAACCATCTCCATCACCATGGATGCCAGCAGCGGCTGGAACAAGTATGACGCTACCGCAGCAGACGGCTCCGGCACCGCAACTATCGCGGCGACCGATCGTAAAGTGAAAACTCAGGGCTTCGACGTGCTGGCTAATGCTGGCGCAACCGACGGCACCGGCCCGCTGGCCGTTGTTGATGCGGCGATCAAAAACGTTGATACCCAGCGCAGCACCCTGGGCGCGTCACAGAACCGTTTCGAATCTACCGTGACCAACCTGAACAACACGGTGACCAACCTGTCAGCGGCCCGCAGCCGTATTCAGGACTCTGACTACGCAACGGAAGTTTCCAACATGTCCCGCGCGCAGATCCTGCAGCAGGCTGGCAGCTCGGTACTGGCGCAGGCCAACCAGGTGCCGCAGACCATGCTCTCCCTGCTGCGTTAATTCTTTACTACGCGGTATTCAGCGCCCTCCCTGTGAGGGCGTTTTTTTATGGCAAAAAAAGCACCGTAACCATCACGCTGTTTCACGCTTTGTTTAGCCTCGCTCATCGGAAAATAGGGAGAGGTTTATTCAGCCGCTACATATCCGTGCGGCGTTATATGGCGGGAAAGATGAAAAAGATTTTAATCAGTGCTGATGCAATGGATAGCTTTAATGAACAATCTACCTATATCGTCAGGGCGATTGAGACGCTTATCGCTGCCGGGTATCACATTGAACTGGCAACCTGGCGCTGTGGGCATAGCGTGCAGCAGGCGCTGACCGATTACCGGCAGACAGGACAGCTTCAGCTGACGCTGGGGGAAGGGGAAGCGCAGGAAACGGCATATTATGCGGTACTGGTGTTTAAAGGCTACCTCAGCGCCGCGCTGATCGCGCAGCTGGAAAAAAATACGCTGCAAACACGCTTTATCTTCCACCATCTTAGCTACAGCAGATTGCAGGAAACCGAGCTGGATACCGCGCTGGAAAACCAGCTGGCCAGCCAGGTATTTACTTGGACGCCCTCGGTTGCAGAAAGCCTGATCGCGGAAGGTCTCGATCCTTCGCTGCTGCAAACGCTCTCCTTTTCGTTCCCCAATGCGCCGCAACCGCAGGCCGTTGCGTTGTATGACGCGGTGGAGCTGGGGCTGGACGATCTGCGCCAAAATGATGAAGCACAGGTGACACTGAACGCAGAGGTAAACGAGGCGCTGTCCCGACTGCTGGCGGCGCTGGCAGAACCGCCGCGCCTGATTGCGCCATTAAGCGCAGATGCGCTGCGTCAGCTTTCGCTACACGGCAAAATCTGTATCGGCAACCTTGAGGATGATTACAACGTTGGCAAGTGGCTACAGCAGCGTAGCCCCAGCGTCACGCGTGAAAATATTCTGAAAAGCTTCCTCGCCGCCGCCGATGGCAACCGTATCGGCGTGTTGATTCTGGACGGCGATAACGATCGTGTCGCGCTGGAACGCAGTCTGGATTCGCTGGCGCAGCAGCGGCTGACGCCGCAGGTCATATGCATCGCCGATCCCGACGGGCGCTGGCAGAACGATGCGCTGGTAGCGCAGATCAATCTGTTGCCACACGACAACCGCACCTGCCTCAACCTGCTGGCGCAGAGCGGGGCGCTGGAATGGCTGATCGTGATGCCCGCAGGCTGGCAGCTGTTGCCGCATGCGCTGCTTACCTTTGCCGAATATCATCTGCGTGCGCCGCAGGCCCGCGCCCTCTACTGCGATGAAATCTACTATCAGAGTAAAGAGCAGCAGCAGATCGTGCTACGTCCCGGCTGTAATCTCGATCTGTTGCGTAGTTTCCCCTATGCGGGCGCGGTGCTGTCGCTGGATATGCGTGCGGCACTGGCGGTAGGCGGCAGTGAAAGCGATCTGGCACCGCTGCCGCATTACGATCTGGCGTGGAAGTTTATTGAGCGCGAAGGGATGCAGGCGTTTGCTGCTATTCCTGAAGTGCTGGTGGAAGCACCGCTGGCATTTAACCACTGGAAGCGTCAGCCCGCGCTGCTGGCAGCGGCACAGCATAATCTGACGCGTCACTATCAGCGTTTTGGCCTGGCGGCGACGGTCGTCAGCGACGAGGCGCAGGGGATCTGTCGCACTCGCTATCCGCTGGATGAAAGCGCCGTGGTAACGGTAATTATCCCCAGCAAAGATAACGCCGCGCTGCTGAAAAACGCCATCGAAAGCCTGGCGGCGCATACCCACTGGCAGCAGCTGGAAATTATCGTGGTGGATAACGGCTCCACGGAGGAAGAAGCGGTCAGCTATCTGGCGCAGCTGCGGACGCTGGAGCCTGGCACGCTGCGCGTGATCGATTATCCCGCCGCCTTTAACTACGCGGCGATGATTAACCTGGCGGCAACGCAGGCGCGCGGCAGCTATCTGCTGCTGCTGGATAATGACTGCGAGGTGCAGGATCCCGCCTGGCTGGCGACGCTGATGGGCATCGCCCAGCGGCCCGAAGTTGGCGCGGTGGGGCCAAAGCTCTGCTTCCGCGACGGGCGCATACAGCATGGCGGTTACCTGACCGGTATCCAGCGCGGCGTGGTCAACCCTTTTGAGTTCAGCGCGGCTGGTGATGCGGGCTATCTGCACTATCTTCGCGCCACGCATAACGTTTCGGCGGTGTCCGGCTCCTGCCTGCTCACCCGCACCGCTTTATTCCATGAGGCAGGCGGCCTGGATGAAGAGGCTTTTGCACTGTTTTATGCCGATGTCGATTACTGCCTGAAGCTCAAAGCGAACGGCTATGTGATCAGCTGGACGCCAGAGTGCAGCGTGCTGCATATGGGTGGCGCAACGCTGCTGCTGACGCAGGAAAAAGCCGCTACCGCGCTGGCGAAAGAGGAGGCGCAGCAGCGGCTGATAGCGAAATGGCGTCATGCGCTGACGCAGGATAGCCGTTACCATCCGCAGATGGCGAAATATGGCGAACCCTTTACCGTTTCCGAACGAATGGCGCGCCTGTTTCCGGCGCTGCCGGGACATCCACTGCCGCGCTTTATGGCATCGCATGCTAACTGGTACGGCTGTGGCAACCACCGGGTGATACAACCCTGGAAGGCGCTGGAGGAGAACGTCCTGACTGAAGGCGGGCTGTATTCTGGCGCGCCGAAGGTGCTGGAAGTGGCGGAGATGCAGCCGGACACCATTCTGTTACAGTTGCCCTCCGGCGTCGGCTTCCCCGATCTGATGCGGCAGTATCGCCAGCAGTGCGATGCGCGCATCATTGTCGAATACGATGACTTTTTACCTAATCTGCCGATAAAAAGCGCTTTAAAGCACAGATTTCCACAACATATCGTCAAAGCGCTGCGCCGCGTAATGGCGCAGGCAGACCGGGTGGTGGTTTCAACTTTTCCGCTGGCGGAGGCCTATGCTGATTTCCATCACGATATTCGCGTGGCACAAAACCGGCTGGCGGTCGATCAGTGGGGCGCGCTGATGAGCCAGCGCCGCACCGGTAAAAAAATCCGCGTCGGCTGGGCGGGCGGCGGCAGCCATACCGGCGATCTGGAGATTATTCGCCCGGTGATCCAGGCGCTACAGGATGAGGTGGAGTGGGTGTTTATGGGAATGAAACCGGAAGGCGTGCGGTGCGAATTCCATACCGGCGTGCCTTTCGATCTCTACCCGGAAAAGCTGGCCAGCCTGAATCTCGATCTGGCGCTGGTGCCGCTGGAGATGAACCACTTTAACGTCTGCAAGAGTAACCTGCGGCTGCTGGAAATTGGTGCCTGTGGCGTGCCGATTATTGCCACGCGTATTGAGCCTTATCAGTGCGGCCTGCCGGTTACTCTGGTGGATAACCGCTTTAAAGCGTGGATTTCTGCGATCCGTATGCACCTTGCCGACATGGAAATGACGGCAAAAATGGGCGATGCGCTGCGGGTGGCGGTACATCAGCACTGGATGCTGCGCGCAGAGGGGCTGGATGAGTGGCGTCACGCCTGGCTGGACGACTAATCAGCCATCATAAAAACGCCGCTTATCAAAAGCGGCGTTATAGTTTCTGGCGCGTGATTAAATCACGTTGGGATAGCGGGCGTTATCCTGGACCAGCATCGCTGCCAGCGTGCCCAGCGCAGATTGCCAGTCGCCAGGGCGGGCGTCGGTTTGACGCTGGCTGCCCAGCACCGCGCTGGCGGGACGCAGCGCATCCTGTGCATAATGGCGGCTGCTGATGGGTTGCAGCCGGTTCAGCGCCGGATTACCGGTCAGCGCCTGGTAGTGACCGAAAATTGCCAGAGCAAACTCATACCAGCTCACCGCCTTATCGCCGCTGTAGTGGTAAATGCCTGCCGCCGTGGGATCGGCCGCCAGGCGGATCATCATCGCCGCCAGATCGCCCGCGTAGGTGGGGCAGCCGCGCTGATCGTTGACCACGCGGATCGTCTCCTGGCCCTGCGCCAGGCGCAGCATCGTTTTAACGAAGTTGCTGCCATATTCGCTAAATATCCAGGAGCTGCGGATCACAATCGCCTGCGGCAGCATCGCCTGCACGCGTTTTTCACCTTCCCATTTGCTCAGGCCGTAGAAATTGATCGGGCAGGGGAGATCGCTTTCGGTATAGGGTGCGCTGCGGCTGCCGTCAAAAACGTAATCGGTAGAGATGTGGATCAGCTGTGCGCCCGTTTCACGCGCCGCCCGCGCCAGATTCTCCGGCCCCAGCGCGTTTATCTTCATTGCGCGGATGCGATCGATCTCCGCCTTATCGACGGCGGTATAGGCGGCAGCGTTCATGATGACCTGCGGGCGAAAACGGCGCACGATACGATCTACCGCCTGGCGATCGGTAATATCCAGTTCCGCCGAACCGCAGGCGAGCATCACCCAGCCCGCAGGAAAACGATCCAGCAGGCAGCGGCCCAGCTGACCATAGGCACCGGTTAACAGTATGCGCATGGCATCAACTCCGTCAGAGATAATCCTTGTTGATCTTTTTCCGACAGCAGCGGTGCGGTAACCGGCCAGTCGATATTGATTGTCGGATCGTTCCAGCGCAGGCAGGCTTCATCCTGCGGCTGGTAGTAATCGGTACATTTATATTCAAAATCCGCCTCTGCTGAGAGCACTACAAAGCCGTGTGCCAGGCCGGGCGGTATCCACAACTGACGTTTATTCTCTTCCGAGAGAATGACGCCTTCCCACTGGCCGAAGGTGGGCGAACCGGGACGAATATCCACGGCGACGTCAAATACCTCGCCGCGTACCACGCGCACCAGCTTGCCCTGCGGGCGGGTTTTCTGATAGTGCAGCCCGCGCAGTACATGGCGGGCGGAGCGGGAGTAGTTATCCTGGACGAACTCCGCCTCAATGTTCAGCAGCTGCTGATAGCGGCGCTTTTCGAAGGTCTCAAGAAAAAAGCCGCGCGCGTCGCCGTAGACCGCAGGCTCGATGATTTTTACGTCCTGAATACGCGTATCGATAACCCTCATGGTTCCACCAGCAGCAGATGCAGATAGGCGCCATATTGCGTTTTGCCAAGATCGCGCGCCCGTTCACGCAGCGCTTCGGCGCTCAGCCAGCCCTTACGCCAGGCGATCTCTTCCAGGCAGGCCACCTTGAAGCCCTGCCGTTTCTCAATGGTGTGAATAAAGTGCGAGGCCTCCAGCAGGCTGTCGTGCGTGCCGGTATCGAGCCAGGCGAAGCCGCGCCCCAGCAGCTCTACTGTCAGCAGGTTATCTTCCAGATACATCTGGTTCAGGGTGGTGATTTCCAGCTCGCCGCGTGCCGAGGGCCCGATCTGTTTTGCCATCGCGCATACGTGGCGGTCGTAGAAATAGAGGCCGGTAACCGCGTAGTTTGATTTGGGCTGAGCGGGTTTCTCCTCCAGCGAGATGGCCCGCATCTGGTGGTTAAACTCCACCACGCCGAAGCGCTCCGGGTCCATAACCTGATAGCCGAATACCGTGGCACCGACATCACGCGCGCTGACCGTTTCCAGCTTTTTTGCAAAGCTCTGACCAAAGAAAATATTGTCGCCCAGCACCAGCGCGCAGCGGTCGCCCGCCAGGAACGCTTCACCGATGATAAATGCCTGCGCCACGCCTTCCGGCTTCGGCTGTACCGCGAAGGTCAGTTGAATACCAAACTGGCTGCCATCGCCCAGCAGCCGCCGGAACGCCGGCAGATCTTCTTGCGTGGTAATCACCAGAATCTCATTAATGCCCGCCAGCATCAGCACGGAAAGCGGATAGTAGATCATCGGCTTGTCATACACCGGCAGCAGCTGTTTCGATATGCCGCAGGTAACCGGATGCAGTCGGGAGCCTGTGCCGCCGGCAAGTACGATACCTTTCATACAGAGTCTCGATGTCAATAAGTAGGGGGGCCTCTCAGGGCATGACCTAAAGATTACGCCTCGCCTGATTCGGCAATGGCGCAAATAAAGAGGCAAAGCAGAGGCTTTATTGCGGATAACGGCAGGCGGCTACAGAAAAGTGCCAGGCTGTCGATAATCAGGCAAAACAGGTCGTTGGCGCGGCGGCGATCGGTATAACGATTGAGCGCTGTTGCTGTTTTATCCGAACCGTTTAAGCAACGCGTGCGGTTTATCGTGGCGGGCCGTAGTAACCGCCTGCATCCCGCTAAAATCGATTCCGCAACTTACCGTGAGGAAGATGAGAGCTTAACGGCCTTGCGCCGATAGTGGTCACACACATTTTCGAAATAACCCGTCTTTTTTACCCCTATTCTGCCAATCGATCACCCTACAGAACCGGATAATCATGCCGATAACGTAACTAACGCAGGGTAGTCAAAGTGAACGATCTCTATACCGCCGACGGCGTGATGGATAAGCATTCGCTGTGGCAGCGATATGTACCGCTGGTACGCCATGAGGCGTTGCGCCTGCAGGTACGGCTGCCCGCGAGTGTTGAGCTGGACGATTTACTGCAGGCCGGAGGCATCGGGCTGCTGAATGCCGTGGAGCGTTACGACGCGCTACAGGGCACCGCGTTTACCACCTATGCCGTGCAGCGTATCCGTGGCGCCATGCTGGATGAACTGCGCAGCCGCGACTGGGCACCGCGCAGCGTGCGCCGCAATGCGCGTGAGGTGGCGAGCGCCATGCACCAGTGCGAACAGACGCTGGGACGCGCCGCATCGGAACAGGAAGTCGCTAAGCAGCTCAATGTTTCGCTGGAGGAGTACCGTCAGATTTTGCTGGATACCAATAACAGCCAGCTTTTCTCTTACGACGAATATCGTGAAGAACATGGCGACAGTGCGGAACTGGTGACGGAAGGGCATGAAGATGCTAACCCGCTCCACCAGCTGATGGAAGGGAATCTCCGTGAACGTGTCATTGAAGCGATCGAGGCGCTGCCCGAACGCGAAAAAATGGTGCTGACACTGTATTACCAGGAAGAGCTAAACCTGAAAGAGATTGGCGCCGTGTTAGAGGTGGGCGAGTCCCGCGTCAGCCAGCTGCACAGTCAGGCGATTAAACGCCTGCGCGCCCGGTTAACGGGAGCGCGCTGACAGCGTTAGCTCTCGCTTTCGAGGACATATAACCGGGGGTCTCCTTAATGGGAACCAAACTAAAAACGAGGCCATTAAGCCGTTATCTTAAAGATTTCAAACATAGCCAAGGTCATTGCTCGCACTGCGGTAAAGTTCTCGACAGAATGGCGTTAGTCTTTCGTGGACAGATTATCAATAAAGAAGCCATTTCCCGGATGGATCAGCCTATCGACGATCAGGTCTGGCTTAAATTACAACATGAACTGACCGCGCTCTGTCGGTTTTGTAGCGATATTTATTGTAATACCCATCCCAACTATTTCGACATTATGGCGTTTAAACAGTACCTGTTTGAACAGACTGAAATGAGTCACAGCACCATCCGCGAATATGTGGTTCGCCTGCGTCGGCTGGACGATATGCTGTCGGCGAAAAACTATCCGGCGGAAAAATTACGCGGCGGCAGCTGGCACGAATGTCTGGAGAACGATCTGCCGGACGCCGGAAATAATAATTATCGTATCGCCCTGCGCAAATACGATCAGTTTTTAGGCTGGCAGCGTAATTAGGCGACAGGCACGGGTGAGTTTTCATCCGTGCCGCGCTGACTTTTCTGAAAACGCGCTAAATCAACGCGCTATCACACGAACTGACCATAGATCGCCGTCGCATCTTCTGCAACACTGTAGCCATTAACCTGTGCGCGTGGAGGCTGCTTTGTCCCTGTCTAACCTTATTCAATTTCCCCGTCTTGAGCTGATCGGTGCGCCGACGCCGCTGGAGCATTTGCCGCGTCTCTCCGACTATCTGGGGCGCGATATCTTTATCAAGCGTGATGATATTACGCCGCTGGCGCTCGGCGGTAACAAGCTGCGCAAGCTGGAATTTCTCGCGGCGGATGCGCTGCGCGAAGGGGCAGACGTGCTGATTACCGCCGGGGCGATCCAGTCCAACCATGTGCGGCAAACCGCGGCGGTAGCGGCGAAGCTGGGACTGAAGTGTCTGGCGCTGCTGGAAAACCCGATCGCTACCCAGGCGGAAAACTATCTCGGTAACGGCAACCGTCTGCTGCTCGATCTGCTTGACTGCGAAATCGAAATGGTAGAAGCGCTACACGCTCCGGCACAGCAGCTGGAAGAAGCGCGTATTCGGCTGGAGGCGCAGGGCTTTCGGCCTTACGTGGTGCCGGTAGGCGGCTCGAACGCGCTGGGAGCGCTGGGCTACGTCGAATGCGCGCAGGAGATTGCGCATCAAAGCGAAGGCGTGGTGGATTTTGCCGCCGTGGTCGTGGCCTCCGGCAGCGCCGGAACGCACGCCGGGCTGGCGGTCGGCCTGGAAGCGCTGCTGCCGGATACGGAGCTGGTTGGCGTGACAGTGTCACGTAAATCAGACGATCAGCTGCCGCTGGTGCATACGCTGCGGCAGAATCTGGACGGGCTACTGCACAGCAACAGCCAGGCTGATATTACGCTCTGGGATGACTACTTCGCGCCGCGCTACGGCATGCCGAACGAAGAGGGGATGGAAGCGGTGAAACTGCTGGCGCGACTGGAGGGCATCCTGCTCGATCCGGTCTATACCGGTAAAGCGATGGCGGGCCTGATCGACGGCATCAGCCAGCAGCGTTTCCGTCGCGAAGGGCCGCTGCTGTTTGTGCATACCGGCGGCGCACCGGCGTTATTTGCTTATTATCCTTCCGTCTAATCGTAAAAAATGAAAAAGGTTTATAATCAGTCCGTTCACTCATCTTTTGCCGCCGACGCGCTCTGCGGCAAAAGAACTTAGCCTGACCGCTCGGCTTTGCTTTCCGACACTGCGTCGGCAGGCAGTTTGCACACAATCCAACAATAAACGGGGTTAATATGATCTTCTCTCAGGTACGTCGACAGCTGGTGCTGGGCGCAATGGCGATGGCGCTGGTGGCTGGCGTCAATATGAAAACCTTCGCAGCGGAAAACCTGCTGAACAAGGTTAAAGAGCGCGGCAGCCTGCTGGTAGGGCTGGAAGGCACCTATCCGCCGTTCAGCTTCCAGGATGAGCGCGGTAAACTGACCGGATTCGAGGTGGAATTTGCCGAGGCGCTGGCGCAGCATCTGGGCGTGAAGGCGAGCCTGAAGCCGACCAAGTGGGATGGCATGCTGGCCTCGCTGGATTCAAAACGCATCGACGTAGTGATTAACCAGGTGACCATTTCCGACCAGCGCAAGAAAAAATATGACTTCTCCACGCCCTATACTGTTTCCGGCATCCAGGCGCTGACCCGTAAAGATAAAGAGGGCAGCATCAACAAGGCGCAGGATCTGGCAGGTAAAAAAGTGGGCGTCGGCCTCGGTACCAACTATGAAGAGTGGCTGCGTGCTAATGTCAAAGACGTTGATATCCGCACCTATGATGACGATCCGACAAAATATCAGGATCTGCGCTCTGGCCGTCTTGACGCCATTCTGGTCGATCGCCTGGCGGCGCTGGATCTGGTGAAGAAAACCGGTAATACCATGGCCGCAGCGGGCCCGGCGTTCTCACGCCAGGAAGCGGGCGTGGCGCTGCGTAAGGGCAATGAAGATCTGCTGAACGCCATCAACCAGGCGATTGCGGAAATGCAGAAAGATGGCTCGCTGAACAAGATTTCCGAAAAATGGTTTGGCGCGGACGTCACTAAATAATGCAAGAGAGTATTCAACTGGTGCTGGATTCAGCACCTTTTTTATTGAAGGGCGCGGTTTTCACCCTACAGCTCAGCATCGGCGGCATGTTCTTCGGGCTGGTGCTGGGCTTTATACTGGCGCTGATGCGGCTCTCCGCGTTCTGGCCCGTCGCCTGGCTGGCACGCATTTATGTTTCGATCTTTCGCGGCACGCCGCTGATCGCGCAGCTGTTTATGATCTATTACGGTCTGCCGCAGTTTGGGATTGAACTCGATCCTATCCCCTCGGCGATGATTGGCCTGTCGCTGAACACCGCCGCCTACGCTTCTGAATCACTGCGCGGCGCTATCGCCGCCATTGAGCGCGGTCAGTGGGAGGCGGCGGCAAGCATCGGCATGACGCGCTGGCAAACGCTGCGTCGGGTGGTACTGCCACAGGCGGCGCGTACCGCATTGCCGCCGTTGGGCAACAGCTTTATCAGCCTGGTAAAAGATACCTCGCTGGCCGCCACCATTCAGGTGCCGGAGCTGTTCCGTCAGGCGCAGCTGATCACCTCGCGCACGCTGGAAGTGTTCACCATGTATCTGGCGGCGTCGCTGATCTACTGGATCATGGCAACGGTGCTGTCAGCGCTGCAAAACCGGCTGGAAGCATGGGTTAACCGCCAGGATCGGGAGGAAAAATGAGCGCCATTGAAGTGAAAAAGCTGGTGAAACAGTTTAACGGTCAGACGGTGCTGCACGGTATCGATCTGGAGGTGGCCTCCGGCGAAGTGGTGGCGATTATCGGCCCCAGCGGTTCGGGTAAAACCACGCTGTTGCGCAGCATCAACCTGCTGGAGGAGCCGAACAGCGGCACCATTAAGGTAGGTGGCATCGAAATCGACGCGGCGCAACCCATCGGCAAACAGAAAGAGCGTGTGCGCCAGCTACGGCAGCAGGTGGG
The DNA here is from genome assembly GCF_009914055.1 of Mixta intestinalis. NCBI lineage: Bacteria > Pseudomonadati > Pseudomonadota > Gammaproteobacteria > Enterobacterales > Erwiniaceae > Mixta > Mixta intestinalis. The sequence goes on along the minus strand of NZ_CP028271.1, from coordinate 1,825,708 downwards.
CTTCGTTTTCCAGAGCTTTAATCTGTTTCCGCATCGTTCGGTGCTGGAGAACATTATCGAAGGCCCGGTGATCGTTAAGGGCGAACCGAAAGCGGAGGCGATTGCCCGCGCGCGTATGCTGCTGGAAAAGGTAGGATTGCAGGGTAAAGAGAATAGCTATCCACGCCGTCTTTCCGGGGGGCAGCAGCAGCGCGTGGCGATTGCCCGAGCGCTGGCGATGCGCCCGGAAGTGATTCTGTTTGATGAACCAACATCGGCGCTGGACCCGGAGCTGGTGGGCGAGGTGTTAAACACCATTCGTTCGCTGGCGCAGGAGAAGCGCACCATGGTGATCGTTACCCATGAAATGAGCTTCGCCCGTGACGTAGCCGATCGCGCTATTTTTATGGATCAGGGGCGTATCGTCGAACAGGGCCCGGCAAAAACGCTGTTTGCGCAACCGCAGCAGGCGCGTACCCGCCAGTTCCTGGAGAAATTCCTCAGCCAATAGCTGGCCCGGTATGCTCTGGGTTAGTCTTAAATATTAAGCTGTTACGGGCGATTGGTAATGCCGATCGCCCGTTTTTATTCATGCCGCGCGCCGTTTCTCTGCGAGTGATTAGGGCCGGTTATTTTTTTTAAGATAAACGCTACAGCCTTTCCTTTCCTGCCCCGTCAATAATCCTGATCTGGCTGACCAGCCATTTTTTCCTACCACACAGCAGGAAACAGCAATGAACAATAAAAAAAGTGAAGAAATACAGTGGGTGAACACGCTGAAGGGCGGATGTATCCTGCTGGTCGTGTTATACCACGTCGTGCTGCCGGGTTTTGAAGGTACGTTAAAATACCTGACGGCAGGAAGTTTGCCCGCTCATCTCTGGGTGGCGTTTAATACCGTACTGTCGCCGCTGCGTATGCCCGCATTCTTTTTCGTTTCCGGGATGCTGGCGGCGCGTGCCATCAATGAAAAACCCTGGCAGGCGGTATTTACCAGCCGGGTAACCAACCTGTTTTATCTCTATATCCTCTGGGGCGTTATTCAGTGGTTCTCTATTTATGGCATTTCCTCAGAAATTACGCATCACCGCATCTCCAGCAATATTAACGCCTCCTATGCTGAATCACCGCAGGAGTTTGTTTCGCTGATGCTGATGGCGATGAGCAGCTCCTGGTATCTCTATGCACTGGGGCTGTTTTTCCTGTTCGCCAAGCTGTTTCGCCAGCAGCGTTTGCCGCTGATTATCGTCGCGGTGCTGCTGAATTATGCAGCGGTAGAGAAAATTATTCCCGGCTGGGGCCCGGAAAGCCTGTCGCAATATTTTATCTATTTTATTATGGGCGCTTTCTGGAGCGTGCAGGTGATTGCTCTTAGCGAATGGCGCAAAAGTAATTTTCTGCCTTGGCTGGGGCTGGGTGTGCTGGCGGTGGTGCATCTGCTGCTGGGAATGGAAAAGAACCTGTTTCTCTGCACCCTGACTATTTTTGCCTGTATTGCTCTGTGCCGTACCCTGAATGCCCACTTTAACATGGCGTGGATGAACTGGATCGGTAAAAATACGCTGCAAATTTACGTGCTGCATCGCATTTTTATCGAATATTTTGGCATGACGGCCATTCTGTTCGCGCTCGATCATCACCTGTTTAATTCCGCGTTGTTTTCGCTACTGTGGGCAACTGCGTTTCCGTTCGCGATGGTTGTACTCTGTTCGCTTTGCTCTATTGCGGTCTGGAAGCTGCTGAATAAGGGGCTGGGGAAATCGCTGTTTATCTATCCGCGCCTGCTGCGTATGAAGTTTGACGTCTGATGCTAATGGTCAATATTGTCGCGCCTCGGCGCGGCAATATTATTACCCTGCGCCTCAGCAAATAAACGGCGGTTAATGATTAAAACAGTAAATGCTTCCAACACAATAAAACAGTTATCCAATACGCGGTAGTTAATGTCCAGAAATTCAATAAATTATATTCTCTGTATTCATGCCCGTTATCTTGCGTTTTTGACCGGCTATTTTTCAGCAATTGCGCTCAAATCAGGTATTTGCCTATTAATATTTAATTATTAAACAGAAAAAACGATTAGACAGGCATGGTTTTATTTATCATTATCAATTTCCTTTTTTATCAATATTAATATAATGCCGCTTCTTAGGTATACCAACACTTATTCACCCGTCAAGAGTGGCATGAAAATTTTTTCTTTCCAGTTATTTATTGGTTTTCCAGTTAACCGCCAGGCGATCAAAATTAAATATATTTTGATATATATGGATAGCGAACTAAACAAGGATGTTTGATCGGTAATAGAATAACTACATGGAAATAAAAACCAGCGGCATGGATGCTTTACAACGCGCGTAACCTTTCCCGACAAGTGATAAAAGAAAGGCCGTTAAAATAAAAGATATTATTCCCGTCTGCTATCGGTATTTTATTTCCTTAAAACCAGAATTATTTTTCATGCAATAATTCTGCGCCTGCGTTAATCATGGCAAATGTGGCTTCTGTTCCGGCGATCTGTCCATTCAACGTGCTATCCGTGCGCCGTCAACGACGCGAAAAGAAGATCTCGCTCTGATCTCCATGCATTTCAGGGCGTTATCGCTATCTTCCACCAGCCGAAAAAAGGTGTTACCGCACCGGGCAGAAGATAACTTTTATTATGGGTTTTACCCCATTTAACTGGCAATGAAAGGAAAGATAATGAGCTTCGAACGTATTATTAAAGAACAGATCGATGAGTTAACCGACTTTGATATTAATAAACTGGTCAGCGATACGCTGATTGAGGATATCGGGCTTGCCAGCCTCGATTTCCTTTCTATTCAGGTCAACATTAAAAGAGAGCTAAATATCGACGTCGATCTGAATGCGCTGACGGAAGTGCAGCCGCGTACCTACGGCGATCTGTTACAGTTCTTCAGGGAAAAATATGGCGACTGCGCAGTGAGTGGTCGCCCATGAATAGAGTGGTTGTCACAGGTTATGGCGCTATTTGTGCGCTGGGAAATAATGCGCAGGCTATCTGGCAGGGTATTTTAGATAAACAGCTAGGCTACGCGAAACTGGGCGATCCGCCAAAAAATGTTAACGCCCGTTTTTTTGGCAAGATAAATCAACCGCTGGATACCGGGCGATTTTCAAAAAGAATTCTGAAAAACACGCCGCGTTTTGCCCAGCTGGCGCTGATCGCCGCTCAGGAAGCGGTAGAAATGGCCTTCGGCGAAGGCGGCTCGCCGCAGGGTTATTACGCGGATATCGAATGCGGTGCCATCGTTGGCACTGGCTGGGGCGGTTTTGATAACACTGCGGCCAATTATTTCGCCTGGCACGAAGGCACACCCTCTATCCAGAGCTGCTTTCATACCATGCCAAGTATTGCCACCGCTGCGATCGCCATTAACTGGAATCTGAAAGGTTATCAGAGCACGCCAGTTGCCGCCTGCGCCACGGGCAGTATTGCCGTTGGCGAGGCGTACGAAATGATTAAAAGCGGCAGAATGAAAATGATGCTGGCCGGCGGCGCGGAAAGCACGCTGACTCCTTTCCCAATGTGGTCGATCGACGTGCTGGGCGCGCTGAGCAAAGAGCAGGAAGATGCGCATAAGGCATGTTGTCCTTTCAGCAAGGAGCGCAGCGGCTTTATCCTGGCGGAGGGCGGCGCGGTAATTTGTCTGGAGTCGCGCGAGCACGCCCTTCAAAGAAATGCGCTTATTCTCGGTGAGATCGTGGGCTATGCGAACCATAGCGACGCCTATGTCAATCTTACCGCGCCCGCGCCCGATCTTACTGGCCGGATTACCACCATTACGCAGGCGCTTAAGCAGGCCGGGTTATCACCCGATCGGATTGATTATATCAACGCCCACGGCACTTCAACACCAATGAACGATGCCAACGAAACCGAGGTGCTGAAGCAGGTATTCGGTGAGGCGATCTGGCAGATCCCGGTGAGCAGCACCAAATCCTATACCGGTCATCTTATTGCCGCTGCGGGGGCGATAGAAACGCTGTTCTGCCTAAAAAGCATTCAGGACAGGATAGTGCCCGCCACGATTAACTACCACACGCCCGATCCGCAGTGCGATCTTAATTATGTTCCTAACCATCACCTTTATAACCAGCGGTTAGAGCATGTAATCAACGTAAATTATGGGTTTGGTGGAGCAAACAGCTGCCTGGTCATAAAAGGGCATTCCGATGACGACTAGTTTTTCTCAGGATCAAATAAGCGAGTGGGCTTACTTTTCAGGCGATCATAATAAAGTCCACTTTGATGAAGCGATCGCCAAAAAGAATGGCTTAAGCGGGGTAATTGTGCAGGGCATGCTGGTGTTGCAGGACGCCAAAAATGCGTTAACCCAGTATATCGGCGGCCCCAGCAGGATGAAGTTTTACCTGAAGGAGCCGGTTTATCGGGATAAAGAAATTGTCTATTTAATCTCCAGGAAAAATGATGAACATCACCTGAAGGTTCACGATATTGATGGCTGCTGCTGTATTACCGGGCGCGCCAGCCCTGAAAAAGGCGAAACGAATATCGTACAGGCTAAACATAACATTGCGATAGATCGTCCCTTCCTGGAAAAGCAAATTCAGCTCTATCAGGCGCTCTACCCGCAGGTGGGATATAGCTGGATGATTATGGATGCCTTGCTTTTCAGCGTCTGTTTTAAATATCAAAACGGCGATCCTTTTTACGCTAAGGCGCAAAAAATTACCCTCGAACCGGACAAAAGCAAAGTCGTCACCTTTCAGGTCGATCAGGATATTTTGATTACCGAAGATATCCTGACCTACGACTGCGCGGATCTGGACGATCTGACCTTTTATTATGAGGATCAGGACGTTCTGAAAGAGGACTATTCGGTTTACAGCCTGCTTAACTACCAGATTTATCGTCGGGACAAGCTACTGTACCAGGCATCAATGGGCAGTATTACCAGGGCTTTCGAGGCACAAAACCGGGCAATCAACAAACGGTAAAGTCATGACAAACAAAAAATGGATTTTTGTGACGGCGGGCAGCCGTGGCATCGGCGCTGAGATAGTCAGACGGCTGGCTGAAGAAGGCTACAGCGTTATCTTCACCTGGCACACTAATCAGGAGAAGGCCGAGCAGCTGGTGCAGGCGCTTAATAACAAGGGGCTCTCCTGCCGCTGCTATTGCTGCGATGTCAGAGATCACGCGGCGGTAAAAGACCTTTGTGAGCGGTTATTGCAGGCATTTGGCGCACCTTTTGGCATCGTGAATAACGCCGGTATCAGCAAGGACAAACTGCTGATCAATACCGAGGTTAGCGAGTGGCAGGAGGTAATGGATATCAATATTAACTCGGTGTTCTACACCATCCGTAACCTGCTACCCGCCATGATTCAGGCCTGTCAGGGCGCGATTATTAATATCGGCTCGGTGGCCGGACTACGAGGCAACGCCGGGCAAAGCGTCTATTCAGCGACCAAAGCCGCCCAGGCGGGGCTGACAAGAAGCTTAGCCAGAGAAGTAGGGCTGTTTCAGATCCGCGTGAACTGTATCGCACCAGGCCCGATTGAAACCGATATGTTGACCGCGCTACCGGATAAAAAGCGTAAGGCGCTAACCGGCCAGACGGCGTTAAAGAAATTTGGTCAACCGGCTGACGTAGCCAGCATGGTTTCTTTCTTACTTGGCCCCGGCGGTGAACATATTACCGGACAAACGCTGGTAATTGATGGCGGTCTCTCTGTTTAAACAGGATGAAATAATGAAGCTCAGAATGGTACCGAAAGAAGTCTTTGAGGTAATGGATCTCAACGGGCAGTTTAACTATCACTGGTCTCCTGATGCTGTTTTTTCGCTGGTTGGCCTGGGCACCTCCTATTTGCTGGAATTTTTTGAGTTTTATGGCGATGCGATAAGCAAGTATTACGATCGCTTCGTTAAAAATACCGCTTTTGAGGATGACCGTTTCCATACGTTTATCTCCCAGGAGCGAAGACACGCGGCGGCACATAAGATGCTTAATTTGTTTATGACCAAAAAGTATCTTCCTCCCGCCAGAGAGAAATACCATCCCCGCGTCTATGACTTTATGTATCCCACTTATAAAGAGTTTGTGGAGCCGATTATTGCGGGTATTGAAGAAGATGCTGCGAAAGGCATGACGCTCGACAGCCCGCATTTTCGTGAGGCGTTAAAAAGCATCGCCATCTTTGAAACGGAAGTCTGTATGGCGGCGTTTTCATTCTTTGAAAACCTGTTTGATAAGGGAAAAATCACTCATATTATCAATCAGTCACAGAACCTCGGCGTGCTTTATCTGTTTGGCTATCACTACGCTGAAGAGATGGAACACTGTCATGTTTCCATTGAAACCTATGAGACAATTTATGGTGAAAAACTGTGGACGCAGAAAGAGGTGGATAATTATCTCAATAACGCCGACATACTGACGCGACGGATTATTAACGCCACGCTATTTGTCGCCAGAGAGTTAGGTGCAGAGGTTTCCGTGCGGCAAATCGCGTTCAGGCTGCCCGCGAAAAACCGTATGGTTGCCGTCGGCTTTAATGCCAACGATCCGCAAATAAACAGCAGAATTCATTATTTCGTTGAGAAATGGGATAGCGAATGGGAGCCGTTGCTCCGCGCTAAAATCCATGAGGAAATTAAACGGCGTCAGGTAGCGTAACGCAACGCCCGCTAAAAATTTTCTGCTGTATACCCTAATGCGCCACCGGCGCAGCGGGAACTGAGGGCGGCCTGCTATCACTCGCCGACGGTGCCTGGTAAATGGCTGCCCGCTTAAGGATAGGTCGGATCATGGACGGTAACATGGAACTTTATCATCTCAGGCTGGATAGCGGTGAGACCATCGCAATAAACCACTACGCGCCAGCGAGCTCATTCAACGGGGAAACAGTTGTTTTTGTTCATGAAGACAACAACAAAGATTTTGTCGATGAAATTACGGTGAATTTAATTAATCAGGGCATGCAGGTTTACAGCTTAAACCTGTCGCAGCACCATCCTTCATCGCAGGACATTGAAAACCGCACCGCAACGATTATTAACGCCTGCTATGAAGAACTGGTTGGCCGATCGCCTGATTATCTTAACGCCTTGACCTTTATTTCCTGTGACGCAATGGCGCTGCGGCTTGCCGCCTGGGTACACGACTACGCGCCGCAAATTAAAAGCCTAATCCTGTTCTGTCCAACGCCAGCGCTGTCAGAAGCAGACAGGCTTTATCGCACCAGCCCCGGCAAAGAAATTGATGACTATACGCTAAAAAAATTCCGCACGGATTCAGCCGCTATCTACACGCCGACCCTGCTGGTGATATCCAAACAACCGAACGCCGCCGATAGCGCATTTTACAAGCGGCTGGGAAGTTTAAAAAAGAAGCAGGTGGTTATCAATAGCAATGCCTCCGGGGTGAGCCACCTGTTTACTCAGGAGATTATTAATTTTCATGGCACCGTCAGAGCGGAGGATCGGGACTATTCATTTTTATTACAGGCGGACAGCACGGGTTATACCTGGCAGGAAAATTACAAGCTGATGCAGCCGGAAAGCCATCTTCTGCGGCGTTGCTACTGGCAGCTGAACAAAGCGGCGTTGCTTATTGCTGGGCAGTTCTCCACCGGGATTAAAATCGGCCTGCGTCAGGGGTTCGATTCCGGGGCGATGCTTGATTATATCTATGAGAATCAGCCGAGCGGCGGTAGCTGGCTGGCACAGCGTATCGATCGTGCCTACCTGAACAGCGTGCCCTGGCAGGGCGCCAGAGCCAGGAAAAAATGGGTGCATGAGCATATCACTACGGCGATAGAGCTTTTGGCCGACGCGGGGAAAAAAATTAATTTGCTGGACGTAGCCGCCGGACACGGACGCTATATTTTTGAACTGAGCGACAGCTTAATGGCGCGTATCGATCACGTTTTAATGCGCGATTACGACAGCCGTAACGTTGAGTTTGTGAATCAGCTGATCGCAGAAAAATCGTTAGGCCACAAAATAACCTATGAAAAAGGGGATGCCTTTGCGCCTGACGCGTTAGCCACGCTGCCGCGCGATCGAACGCTGGCGGTCGCCTCAGGTTTTTATGAGCTGTTTGATGATAACGCGATGGTACTGAATTCAATGAAGGGCGTTTATGACGCGCTGGAGCCGGGCGGGATACTGGTGTATACCGGCATTCCCTGGCATCCCAGACATGAATATATGGCGCGCGTCATGACCCGCAACCGGGACGGGAAACTGTGGGTGCTGAGACGCCGTACCCAGCAGGAGCTGGATTACCTGATTCGTCAGGCCGGTTTTACCAAAATAAAACAGCGCATGGATCCCTGGGGCATCTATTCCATTTCCATGGCGCGTAAAGGGGAAGCAGCCGCGTCGGAATAAGGGCGGTTTACCGCCTTGTTCGCTATAGCCTTGGAAAGTAAAAAGCCACCTTCAACCCTGAAGGTGGCCCGATCATTAATAACGAGATGGCTTTCTGCCGGTGTGTTAACCGATAGTCATCAGACTGGCATTGCCGCCTGCTGCCGCGGTGTTAACGCTCAGCGCACGCTCCAGCAGCAGACGCTCCAGCAGCACATTGGTCTCGCCGCGGGCGAAGCCCTGTACCGAAACAATCGCGCCATCACGCGCCGCTACCTGCTGACACAGCAGACGTAGCCGATCGGCATCGCCGTGATAGATTACCGCGTCGAAAGCCTGTTCCTGCGCCAGCGGCTCACGCGCAAAATCGATACGCGCTCGTACCGCTTCCGGCAGCGACTGCGCCAGTTTGCGGTGCAGCTCATCATCTTGCCACAGTGCGCGGCTGCCGACGCTGGTTACTGCCGCCAGCTGAATCAGCGCATCCTCTTCGTTATCCGCCAGGCAGAGTACGCGCTCGCGCGGCAGTAGCGTATAGGTATTGCGCTCACCGGTAGGGCCGGGCAGCAGACGCACCGTGCCGCCCTGCGCCAGTTGCTCATAGCGCTGGCAGAGCGCCGCCAGTTCCGGCTTCGCTTTAGCCCATGCGCTTAATGCCCGATGCGCTTCAAGCAGCGCAGGGCGCAGCGTGGCGTCCAGCGTGCGCTCGGCGTCGTGGCGATCCAGCGTCACCTGCAACGCGTTTTCCGGACGCCAGGAGAGCAGGCGATAAAGGTAGAGCGGGCCGCCCGCTTTCGGGCCGGTGCCCGACAGCCCTTCACCGCCAAACGGCTGGACGCCGACTACCGCGCCCACCATATTGCGGTTGACGTAAAGGTTGCCAACTTTGGCGCGCTGCGTTACCTGGGTGATGGTTTCATCGATGCGGGTATGCACGCCAAGCGTCAGGCCATAACCGGCAGCGTTAATCTGTTCTACCAGCTGCGGCAGCTCGCTGCGCGTAAAGCGCACCACGTGCAGCACCGGGCCGAAAATCTCTTTATCCAGCTCGTCGATGCTGTTCAGCTCAATCAGCGTCGGCATGATAAAGGTGCCCTGCGTCCACTCCTTACGATCCTGCACATTCTCCTGCGCAGCCTGAAACACCGTCAGCCCTTTGGCGCGCATCGCCTGAATATGACGTTCGATATTTTCTTTCGCCTCGGCGTCGATTACCGGGCCGATATCGGTTGAGAGGCGCTCCGGATTACCCATGCGGCACTCCATCATCGCGCCGCGCAGCATCGTCAGCGTATGGTCAGCCACGTCTTCCTGAATGCAGAGCAGGCGCAGTGCCGAGCAGCGTTGTCCGGCGCTGTCCCAGGCGGAGGAGACGATATCCAGCACCACCTGTTCGGTCAGCGCTGAGGAATCAACGATCATCGCGTTCAGGCCGCCGGTTTCAGCAATCAGCGGCGTCGGACGCCCCTGCGGATCGAGACGCCCGGCGATATTACGCTGTAACAGCGTGGCGACCGCGGTGGATCCGGTAAACATCACGCCGCGCACCCGCTCGTCGCTGGTTAGCTGGGCACCCACGGTTTCGCCCAGGCCCGGCAGCAGCTGAATCACGCCAGCGGGCACGCCCGCTTCGTGCAGAATGCGCACCGCCTGCGCCGCGATCAGCGGGGTTTGTTCGGCGGGCTTCGCCAGCACGCTGTTGCCTGCCGCCAGCGCGGCGGCGATCTGACCGGTAAAAATCGCCAGCGGGAAGTTCCACGGGCTGATACAGACCACCGGCCCCAGCGGACGATGGGTTTCATTATCGAAATCGCTGTGTACCAGCGCAGCGTAGTAATAGAGGAAATCGACCGCTTCGCGCACTTCGGCGATGGCGTTGTTAAAGGTTTTGCCCGCCTCGCGCACCAGAATGCCGATAAGCGTCTGCATTTCGCCTTCCATCAGCTGCGCGGCACGCTCCAGGATAGCGGCGCGCTCCTGCGGCGGCGTGGCAAACCAGATCGGCCCGGCGTTCACCGAGGCGGTCAGCGCCTGCGCGACTTCCTGCTCGCTCGTCTCGCGTACTTCACCAACGATATCCGTAGGATCGGCCGGGTTGATCACCGGGCGCGTTTCGCCGCTGCCCAGCTCGCCGTCGATCATCGGTTCGGCACGCCACGGCTGTGCGGCGCTGCTCAGCAGGGCGCTGGAGAGCGAGGCAAGACGATGTTCATTCGCCAGATCCAATCCGGCGGAGTTAGGACGCGCATTGCCATACAGATCGCGCGGCAGCGGGATCTTTGGATGGGGCAGGCCGATAGTGCCTTCGCTGGCGGCAAGGCGTTCTACCTGCTGCACCGGATCGGCAACCAGTTCATCCAGCGGCAGCGTATTATCGGCAATGCGGTTAACGAAAGAGGTGTTCGCGCCATTTTCCAGCAGACGGCGCACCAGGTAGGCGAGCAGCGTTTCATGGGTGCCGACCGGCGCATAAATGCGGCAGGGACGGTTCAGCTTGCCGTCGGCGGTTTTGCCTACCACCTGTTCATACAGCGGCTCGCCCATACCGTGCAGGCACTGGAACTCATACTGGCCCGGATAGTAGTTGTTGCCGGCCATATGATAAATCGCTGCCAGGCTGTGGGCGTTGTGGGTGGCGAACTGCGGATAGATCAGGTTCGGCACCGCCAGCAGCTTACGGGCGCAGGCGAGGTAGGAGATATCGGTGTAAACCTTGCGGGTATAGACCGGATAACCTTCCAGCCCCTCCATCTGGGCACGTTTGATTTCGCTGTCCCAGTAAGCACCTTTAACCAGACGGATCATCAGGCGGCGACGGCTGCGCTGCGCCAGATCGATTAAGGAATCAATAACGAACGGGCAGCGTTTTTGGTAGGCCTGAATAACAAAGCCGATGCCGTTCCAGCCTTCCAGCTCTGGCTCAAAGCAGAGTTTTTCCAGCAGATCGAGCGACAGCTCCAGACGGTCGGCCTCTTCAGCATCGATATTAATGCCGATATCGTAAGAGCGCGCCAGCAGCGTTAGCGATTTCAACACCGGATAGAGTTCATCCATCACGCGCTGGTACTGGGCGCGGCTGTAGCGCGGGTGCAGGGCGGAAAGCTTGATGGAGATGCCGGGGCCTTCGTAGATGCCGCGCCCGTTAGAGGCTTTGCCGATAGCATGGATCGCCTGCTGATAGGAAACCAGGTAGGCTTTGGCATCGCTGGCGGTCAGCGCCGCTTCGCCCAGCATATCGTAAGAGTAGCGGAAGCCTTTCTCTTCCAGCTTGCGTGCATTAGCCAGCGCTTCGGCGATAGTTTCGCCGGTAACAAACTGCTCGCCCATCAGACGCATCGCCATATCCACGCCTTTGCGGATCAGCGGTTCGCCGCTCTTGCCGATAATGCGGTTCAGCGAGCGCGACAGATTGGCTTCGTTATGGGTGGAGACGAGACGACCGGTAAACAGCAGGCCCCAGGTGGCGGCGTTAACAAACATCGACGGGCTGCGTCCCAGATGCGACTGCCAGTTGCCGTTGCTGATTTTATCGCGGATCAGCGCATCGCGCGTTGGCTTATCGGGAATACGCAGCAGCGCTTCGGCCAGGCACATCAGCGCCACGCCCTCCTGCGAGGAGAGCGAGAACTCCTGCAACAGGCTTTGCACCATACCGGCGCGCCCGGTTGCCCCTTTTTGGTGCCTCAGCTTGTCGGCCAGCGTCCAGGCAAGCCGATGCGTTTTTTCCGCCAGCGCCGTGGGCAGGCGCGCCTGCTCCAGCAGCATCGGTACCGCTTCCGTCTCCGGCCGACGCCATGCAGAAGTAATCGCAGCGCGAGCGACAGTTTGCGGTAGAATGTGCTCCGCAAAGTCAAGGAAAGGCTGGTGCGGCTCGTCTGTCAGAGGCTCGTCACCCTCGTTGGCGGCGTTTTGCAGAGGAAACTCCGCTGGCTCGGCACCCTGTTCAAGCTGTTGTAAATAGTTGAAAATCGCCTGTTTAATCAGCCAGTGCGGCGTGCGATCGATCTGCTGGGCGGCCAGTTTAATCCTGTCGCGGGTGGATTCGTCCAGTTTGACACCCATAGTGGTTGTTCCCATGCCTTAAACGCTCCTTAACGCCATATAAACCTTTGTAACGCGCAATATCACCTATGTTGCAACTTTGTGCAACCGTGTTAAATGTGAGCTTGTTAACACTCTGTACAAACGTTGATTTGTTAAATCCGACAAAGCGGCACAGAACTTGCTGCAAGATCCTCGCCAGTTATGCAGTAGCCTGAAATTTGGCGTTCTTTTACGGTTGCGACACAGGTATAACCGGTTGAAATGTGACCTGGTGCAACCTTCTGCACTTAAGGTGAAAACGAAAGGTGAATTCGATGTATCTGCTGTGTTAAATGCATTGTGTGCAATGTACCTTTCCGGCAGGATAGCGCGCCACAGAGACAACGATGAAATAAAACCGCTGCGTTCCGGCGGACAGACAGGGCAAATAACCCTCTGCTTAATACCGATAATAAATGGAGAACCTGATGACAGTAAGTACACCTATGTTGGTGACATTCATCATCTATATTCTTGGCATGGTGTTGATCGGCTTTATCGCCTGGCGCTCAACCAAAAACTTCGATGACTATATTCTTGGCGGGCGTAGCCTTGGTAGCGTGGTGACCGCGCTCTCCGCAGGGGCATCGGATATGAGCGGCTGGCTGCTAATGGGCCTGCCGGGAGCGATTTTCCTCTCCGGGATTTCCGAAAGCTGGATCGCTATCGGCCTGACGCTGGGTGCCTGGCTGAACTGGAAGATTGTTGCCGGACGTTTGCGCGTGCAGACCGAGCATCATAATAACGCGCTGACGCTGCCCGACTTCTTTACCAGCCGCTTTGAGGATCGCAGCCGACTGCTGCGCGTGATCTCTGCCATCGTGATTCTGGTGTTCTTTACCATCTACTGTGCGTCAGGCATCGTGGCCGGTGCGCGCCTGTTTGAGAGCACGTTCGGCATGAGCTACGAAACGGCGCTCTGGGCAGGGGCGGCGGCGACCATCCTCTACACTTTCGTTGGCGGCTTCCTCGCCGTTAGCTGGACCGATACCGTCCAGGCCAGCCTGATGATCTTCGCGCTGCTGCTGACGCCGATTATCGTTATTATTGCCGTAGGCGGCTTTGATGATTCGCTGCGCGTGATTGAAGCAAAAAGCCTGGAAAACCTCGATATGCTGAAGGGCCTGAACTTCGTGGCGGTCATTTCGCTGCTGGGCTGGGGGCTGGGCTACTTCGGCCAACCGCATATTCTGGCACGCTTTATGGCGGCGGATTCGCACCGTTCCATCCGCACCGCGCGTCGCATCGGCATGGCGTGGATGATCCTCTGCCTCGGTGGCGCGGTGGCGGTCGGCTTCTTTGGCATCGCCTATTTCCAGAACCATCCTGAACAGGCAGCGGGCGTGACGGAAAACGGCGAGCGTATCTTTATCGAGCTGGCGCGTATTCTGTTTAATCCGTGGATTGCCGGGGTACTGCTGTCGGCGATTCTGGCGGCGGTAATGTCCACACTGAGCTGCCAGCTGCTGGTCTGCTCCAGCGCGCTGACGGAAGATCTCTACAAAGGCTTCCTGCGTAAACACGCCAGCCAGAAAGAGCTGGTGTGGGTAGGGCGCGCTATGGTGCTGGTGGTGGCGCTGATCGCTATCCTGCTCGCCTCTAACCCGGAAAACCGCGTGCTGGGCCTGGTCAGCTACGCCTGGGCCGGTTTTGGTGCCGCCTTCGGTCCGGTGGTGCTGTTCGCCGTCTGCTGGAAGCGCACTACGCGTAACGGCGCGCTGGCGGGGATGGTGATCGGTGCGTTAACGGTGCTGGTGTGGAAACATTACGGCTGGCTCGATCTCTATGAAATCATTCCAGGCTTCCTGTTCGCCAGTATCGCTATCTTCGCGATCAGCCTGCTGGGACGCGGCCCTTCCGCCGAGGCGCAGGCGCGCTTCGAGGCCGCAGACGCAGAGTTTAATACTCACTAACTTCCCTTCGGGCCGGTAGCGATACCGGCCTTCATGTACTCACTTTCAGCGGCGAATAGCAGAAGGGTGATAGCTGGAAGGCGACTGGCCGGTCACGCGGCGAAACATGGTAGAAAACGACGATCCGCTGTCATATCCCAGCGACAGGGCCACTTCATTGACCGATTTTCCTGCCACCAGTTCGGTAAGTGCAAATACCACGCAGGCGCGCTGACGCCAGGCGGAAAACGACATCCCGGTTTGCTGCAAAAAATGACGACGAAAGGTGCTGGCGCTCATAAACAACGCATCGGCCCAGGCCGTGGCGCTGTCGTGGATAGAGGGCGCGGTTAAAAACTGCTGACAGCGAGCCAGCAGCGAGGCCTGTTGCGGCAGCGGGATTTCAAACTCTCTGACCGGCATGGCGGCCAGCTCCTGCAACAGCAGCGCCACCAGTAAGCTATCGCGCCTGCTTTCATAGCGCGGCGTCAGCATCACCGCCTCGATCAGCAGTTGTCGCAGCAGCGGCGAAACGGAGACGATTTTACAGCGATCGCCCATTTGCAAAGCCCCGGCGCTGGTCGGTTCGATATAGAGGCTGCGCGTTGTTACGCCAATAAAGGTAACGCTGTGTGACGTCTGCGGCGGTATCCAGACTGCATGCTGCGGCGGTACGGTCCAGCTGCCTGACTGCGTATAAACGTGCATCAGTCCGGTAGCGCCATACAACAGCTGCGCCCGTCGGTGGCAATGCTCAGGCAGCCGATAGCTGCCGGGATAATCGTTGCCCACCGCCACGACTTCACGATCGATCCCGTCATAGTCATCAATGTGAACGTTTCGCATCGCCACTCGCCCGCGCCGTTTTGACCGATTCACAAGGGTAAATGAGCGCGGCTGAAATGGGAAGCGCGCAGGTAAGCCAGTAAGCTTCTCGCCTCTCCGGTCATGGGGTATTTGCGCCCCTTTTGTAAGGACAATAAGGTGAATGAGATCGTATTGATTGTGGCTGTCGGCTTCGCTACCGGCATTACTACCGTGCTGTTTGGCTTTGGTGGCGGCTTTGTGGTGGTGCCGTTTGTTTATCAGATTATCAGCCGACAGCCTGCGCTTTCGCTGCATGCGATGCATATCGCCGTTGCCACCTCAACGGCGGTGATGATATTTAACGCTGGCTGGGCCAGCTTTCAGAACTGGCGTGCAGGACGCCTGCCGGTAAATACGCTGTTTCCGCTGGTCTGGTTTATCGCCGTCGGTGCGGTTGCCGGCACGCTGCTGGCGAGGTGGCTGGCGGATGGCGTAGTCAGATGGTTGTTTATCGGCTATCTGCTGTTTACCCTGGCGGACTGCCTGATGCGCAAAGGGTTTCTTGACCGTCCCGCCGCCCGCAGGTTGTCGGGGTTAACCACTGGCGCTGGCGGTACGGCAATCGGCGTTGTTGCGGCGTTACTTGGCGTCGGCGGTAGCGTGATGACGGTGCCGCTGCTCAGGCGGCATGGCTATGCGATGCGCGACTGCGTCAGCGCGGCAAATCCACTTTCGCTGCCGGTAGCTATTTGCGGTGCGGTAACCTGGTATATCAGCGGCCTGCATCTGGTCTCGTACAGTGGCTATCTCGGCTTTATTAACCTACAGATTGCGGCGCTGCTCAGCGCGGCGGGCTGCCTCGGTATCCTGTTTGCCCGCTACGCCATTCCGACAGTAGCCGATCGCCTGCATGCGCGAATTTATCTGCTGTTGTTGCTGATTGTACTACTGGCGATGACGCTGTAGTGCAGTGTCGATCGGTCTGGATGCTTTGGTACGAGTTGCTGGCTCAAACTTGCGCCATTATCCTCTGTTTCCGGGTACTCCTTAACGATTAGCGTCGCCAGGCCAGCGCCCGGACCAGACGGTCGCCCGCTTTCTGCACCAGCAGCACCAGCGCCAGCAGCACCACGATAGTCGCCGCCATAATCTGGTTATCGAAGCGCTGATAGCCGTAGCGGATCGCCAGATCGCCAAGACCGCCGCCGCCTACCACGCCCGCCATCGCCGAGAAACCGATTAGCATTACAATGGTTAACGTGACGCCCGCAACCAGCGAAGGCAGCGCTTCCGGCAGCAGCACGCGGCTGACGATATGCCACAGGTTGCCGCCCATTGAAACCACCGCCTCCACGCGCCCACGATCGACCTCATCCAGCGCGTTCTCAACGATACGGGCGAAAAAAGGAAACGCGCCGAGGGTAATCGGCACAACCGCTGCGGTGCTGCCGAGCGTCGTGCCGATCAGCAGGCGGGTAAAAGGAATCAATGCTATCAATAACACCACAAAGGGCAGGGCGCGCCCGGTATTGACCAGCGTGTTTAACAACAGGGCAAGGGGGCGATGCGGTAGTAGCCCGTCCCGGCGCGTCAGGAACAGCAGTACCCCAACCGGCAGCCCCAGCGCCACGGTAAATAACGCGGCAAGCGCCACCATATAGAGCGTTTCGCCAGTGGCGTTCAGCAGCAGCGCCTGAAAGCGATCCCAGTTCATGCTACGCATCGTGATAGCTCCTGCGGTTGATAGCGGGCGATAAAGGCACGGTCCGCCTCACCATCCTTCAGCAGCATCTGTCGCAGCCGTCCATCCTGACGATGCATAATCTGCGTCAGGCTGCCGCTTTCCACCAGGCGTCCATGCTCAAGCAGCGCCGCGCCGTCGCAGATGCGCTTAACCACCGCCATTTCATGGGTGATCAGCACGATGGTGATATTCAACTGCCGCTGAATATCGGCCAGCAGATCGAGAATTGACGCGGTGGTTTCAGGATCGAGCGCGCTGGTAGCCTCGTCACACAGCAGATAGCGCGGCTCAACCGCCAGCGCACGTGCGATGCCGACGCGCTGTTTCTGCCCGCCGGAGAGCTGCGACGGCCAGGCGTTGCCATACTGTTCCAGCCCCACACGCTGCAACAGCGCGTTGACCCGCCTGCGCCGCTCGGCGGCGGCCACTCCGGCGATCTCCAGCGGCAGATCGATATTGTCGTGTACGTTGCGCGAATGCAGAAGATTAAAGTGCTGGAAAATCATCCCCATCTGCTGGCGCTGGCGGCGCAGCTGCGCCAGATTGAGTCGGGCGATATCGCGCCCGTCGATCTCAATGCGCCCTGACGAGGGCGGCTCCAGCAAGTTGAGGCAGCGCAGCAGGGTGCTTTTACCCGCGCCGCTGCGTCCGAGGATGCCGAAAATCGCTCCTTCCTCAATGGAAAGGGTGACGTTGTCCAGCGCTGGTGAGGCAGCGCCGGAATAATGTTTGCTGATGTTGTCGAGTTTAATCATGCTGTTCATCCGTAACCGGGATCACCGAGCCGTTGTAGTGCTGACGGATAAATGCCGCTACCTGTGGCGAGGTCAGATCTTTCGCCAGCTGGGCGATGCGCGCGTCTTTTGCCAGCTGTGGCGTGGTGACCAGCAGATTGCCGTAAGGGTTATGGGCGGCGGATTCCAGACCCAGCGCATCTTTCGCTGGCGTCAGACCCGCCTCCAGCGCGTAGTTGCCGTTAATCACCGCAGCATCCACGTCATCCAGCGCGCGCGGCAGCTGCGGCGATTCAATCTCAACAATCTTGATCTCTTTCGGGTTATCGGTGATGTCCTGCGGCGTCACCAGCGTTGCGCCGCTATTATCCAGCGCCTTCAGGTGAATCAGCCCTTTATCCTCCAGCAGCCGTAGCGCACGGCTCAGGTTGGTGGTGTTATTCGGCACCGCAATGTTTGCACCCTGCGGCAGATCCGCCAGACTTTTTACCCGATGCGAGTAGATGCCGAGCGGTTCAATATGCACATCGGCCACGACGCTGAACGTTTTGCCCAGCGCCTTCTCCTGATCTTTCAGGTAGGGCAGATGCTGGAAATAGTTGGCATCCACATCGCCCGACGCCAGCAGTTCATTGGCATTAACGCCGCCGCTTAGCTCGATGATGTCGAGATCCAGCTTCGGATCGATTTGCTTCACATACTCCAGAATTTCCGCGTGCGGCACCGGATCGGCGGCGATACGCAGCGGTGCGGCTTTCAGACTCTGGGCAACCAGTAATGAGAGCCCGGCAAGGGCAAAAAGGGTCTGCTTAATCATCATTTTTCTCTCAGGGTGAGTAAATTATTGCGGCAGGCGCTGTTCGGGATAGAAACGCTGCGCCACTTCAGGATGTGAACGCAGTCGGCCTTTGAGGTAGTTCCAGCCCACTTCGCGCAGCAGTGGATTAAGCGGATCGCTGGTCGGCCCCTGTGCCTGACGCGCCAGGGTCTCCGGTAGCTGATAAACCGGCACCACCGCATCCAGCTGCGCGCCGAGGAAGAAGGCCGCCGACAGGCGTTCGAGATCGGGGCGTGGTGATACCACACGATGAACGGTGGCGCGCAGATAGCCGTTGGTTGCCAGCTCCAGCAGCTCGCCGATATTCACCACGAAAGAACCCGGCAGCGGCGAGGCGGCGACCCAGTTATCGGGCGACAGCTCTACCTCCAGGCCGGGCTGATCGTCCTGGAGCAGCAGCGTCAGGAAGCCGGAATCTTTATGTGCGCCCACGCCCTGACGGGATTCTGCGTCGCTGCGTCCCGGATAGCGAATCAGCTTGATATGCTCGTTGGGATAAGTACCGTAGAGGTTATCAAAGGCATGACGCGGCAGCTGTAGCGCTTCGGCCAGCGCGCGTAGCAGTTCCAGCGCCACCTGCGTCATCTCCTGCTGCCAGCGGGTAATCACCTGTTGTAGCTCCGGCAACGCCTCTGGCCACTGATTTGGCCCCTGCATCCGCTGCCAGGCGGGCGCATCTGGCGTGACCGGCAGGGCGTCACGCTCGGCACCGACATCGAACTGCTCGCGGAAATCGGGCTGGCTGCGGGTGATCTCCACGCCAGCAAGGTTATAGCCGCGAAAATGGGGTGAGTTCGCCATCTCCACCTTCAGCTTCTCCTGCTGCGGCAGGGCGAAAAAGGCGCGAGCGACGCGCTGTACCTCATCCAACAGCGACTGCTCAACACGGTGATTAACCAGGTAGAAGAATCCGACATCGCGGGCGGTCTGACGCAGCTGATTGATAACCCGCTGGCGCGGCGCGCCCTGGCCTGAGAGCAGCGAGAAATCGATTACCGGGAGCGTTAATGAAGCGGTGTGGCTCATAGCAATATTCCTGTTGACGACGGTTGCCTGCACAGTGCCATTTCGCCAGGTGCTTCACTACCAATTAATTGTGCTATCTATATGCAAAGGATGAATAGCGCAGAGAAAAGTTTCAGCCCTGGCGGAAAATATTAAGAGATTTCTGACAACAGTCTGAAAAACTTGATATTTGAAATGTCCCGAAGGAATGTTCTATTATCTGGCTGCTTCTTAACTCTGTAACGCCCTGCTACATGGATTGTCGGGCGGCAAAGACCTCCCGGAAAAGCAGTTAAACGTTACTCTTTTCTGTGATATCAAAAATAATATCAGGGAAGAAAATGACCTTATATTCCATTAAGCCTGCCTTTCAGGCATTGCTACGCCCGTTAATGTTTTTTTTAGACCAGCACGGCGTAACGGCGAATCATATTACGCTTACCGCTATTATCATGTCGTTATTTGCCGGGGCGCTGCTAATTATTATTCCCTACCATGAGATTTTCTTTTTGCTGCCTGCGGTTTTATTTATTCGTATGGCGCTTAATGCACTGGACGGGATGCTTGCCAGGGAGTGCAACCAGGCAAGCCGCCTGGGAGCAATATTGAATGAAATCGGCGATGTTATTTCAGATATTGCGCTCTATCTGCCGTTTATTTTTGTTGCCGGGAGCCAGTTCTGGCTGGTGCTGGCGCTGTTGTTTGGCACTGTGCTGACCGAGTTTTGCGGCCTGCTGGCGCAGACGCTGAACCAGACGCGTAGCTACGCCGGGCCGCTTGGCAAAAGCGATCGTGCGCTGCTTTTTGGCTGTTGGGGACTATGCCTTGCGCTCTGGCCAACGCTGGCACCCTGGAGCAATCTGGTCTGGATCGCGGCGATTCTGCTGCTGATCTGGACGGCAATTAACCGCTGCCGTAGTGCGATGGTGCAGGAGTCAGAAAGATGACGCTGCTGATAAAATCGCTGGCGGTTATTTTTGCGCTGCTGTTGCTGGCTACCTTTATTACCGCGCTGCTGGTCTGGCGGCGTCCGGAAAAAAACTGGCGTGAGCTGCGATTGCGTATCCGCACATGGTGGATCATCATTATATTATTTTCGCTGGCCATGGCCAGCCCACGCTGGCTGGCGCTGCTGTTCTTTGCGCTGGTGAGTTTCCTCGCGCTGAAAGAGTTTCTTACCCTGATTGCGTTTTGCCGTTTCGATCGCATTCCTCTGCTGTGGATGTTTATCGCTATTCCTATTAATTACTGGCTGGTGGGCATGAACTGGTATGGATTATTTATCATCTTCATTCCGGTTTGGTTCTTTCTGCTTCTGCCTGCGCGCATGGTAATGACCGGCAATACCCACGCTTTTTTAAGCAGCGTATCCATGCTGCACTGGGGGCTAATGACCACCGTATTTGCCTTTGGTCACGTTGCCTGTTTGCTGGTGTTGCCGGGGAATAACAGCGAAGAGGGCGCGCTGCTGGTGTTGTTTCTGGTCGGGCTCACTGAGTTTAACGATATTATGCAATACCTGTGGGGGAAACTGCTGGGGAGAATTAAGATAACGCCGAAGGTCAGCCCAAATAAAACGCTGGCCGGGCTGCTGGGCGGTATTGTCAGCACCGCCGTCGCCGCGCTGTTTGTCGGGCCGATTTTAACGCCATTAGGCTGGGATATGGCGCTACTGGCTGGCGTGATTATCGGTATTAGCGGTTTTTACGGCGATATCGTGATGTCCGCTATTAAGCGCGATATTGGCGTAAAAGACAGCGGTTCGCTGCTGCCGGGACACGGCGGCATTCTCGATCGGCTGGATTCACTGATTTTTACCGCGCCGGTCTTTTTTCATTTTATCCGTTACTTTAGTTACTGAATAGATTGTTAAAACGCACGCTGCGGTTTTTGTTCACACGCTTGGTGGTCTGGCCGGTTATCTGGCTGTGGCTAACGGTCAAATATAGCGAGCGATTATCGCAGCAGGGGCCAAAGATAATTGTCGCCAATCATAACAGCCATATGGATATGTTTGTTTTACTTTCGTTGTTTTCGCTGCGCACGCAACAGAAAGTGCATCCGGTAGCCGCTGCCGATGATTACCCGCGCAATAACTATCTGGCGTGGTTCACGTTGAATATCCTGAATTACGACATAACCTGTTGTTTTAACACTTACATTACGTTTGTGTACAAAAAAATAGCGTTTTCTACATGAAAAATCTGTACAGATAAGTCAGTTTTGTATAACTTTGTCCTCTGTCGGAAGATTGTTTTTTAACCTTAGCGAAGGACATACTATGCGTCAGGACGGATACCAGGCTTCACCCGCGAGCGACCTTGCCCGTTATTTCAGCAATGCCGCTCTGCCCACCCAGCAGGAAACATTGGGTAAGATCGTGGTTGAGATTCTGCATGCGGGTAAAAATCTTAATCGCAAGGCAATCTGTACCAAGCTGCTCCGTCGTCTGGAAGTCGCTGGCAGCGCTGAAGAAGAACAGCATTACAAAGAGCTTATTCGTCTGCTTTTTGTCAGCGATGCCTGATATTATCCGGGTGGCCTCACCGCGTTCCCGCTGGGTATCGTCCGGTTATCACTCTCTTTTTCACCGTTGAACGCTGGTTTTCAGGCAATAACAGGCTAATCTGAGCATTCAGGCCTGGTGAGCTGTTAATAGCAAACGGGGTCTGCGTTTAGCGCTGATAGGGTATTGTCCTTATCGGTGAGTGACCCAGGAAAGCGGATATGAACAGAAGTGACGACGAAAAACTGAAAGACATTATGATGGGCGAAGCGGTGCTGGCGCTGCTGCATGGCGGCGGCGCGGTCTCCGTCGCTACGCTTATCACCCGATTACAGGCGCTTGCCGTTGGTGAGCGAGATGACGCACGCCGGCTGGCCTGCGAACGCGCTATTGCTGAAGTACGCGAGAGCGCAAGCGTTATGCGCGAGCGTAACGCGACATCGGTCAATGACAGTAACAGCGTACAGTATCTGTTTGCGCAGGGCGGTTCGCCCGACGACAGTAAAAAACACTAATCGCCAGTCGTTTTCCCGCTCAGTTCATTTTCTCGGCGATTAGCCGAACGGCGCGTAGCAGATGCTCCCTGTGCGCCTCGTCAACGGCCAGTTCGACATGCTGTTGTAGCAGGGCGGCAATATCGTGCATATGTATCGGCCTTCCGTTAGCGAGCAGCAGTGACACCGCATAACCTATCGCTGCATGGACCTCTTCCGCGATTTTCCCCTGTTCATCAACCAAAAGCGCGCCTCCATAGAGTGAGCTGAACAGACATACAGCTTATCATTGCAGTGGTTGGGCAAACAATTGTTCAACCGTTTCGCTACAAACAGCCTGCCTGAAATACTCACCATTAACAAATAATCACATCAGGTCACTTGTTTTTTTCTTGCCGATAATGATAATCGGTATCGTTTACATTTACGCTTCTTTACGTCATTTTACCTTCGGCCCTGTTGAGGACCCCGGCATGTTTGTTCCATTTCTGATTATGTTGCGCGAGGGGCTGGAAGCCGCGCTGATTGTCAGCCTGATCGCCAGCTACCTGAAGCGTACCCGGCGTACCCGCTGGTTTGGCGCAATGTGGGCGGGGGTGTTTATCGCCGCCGCGATCTGCCTGGCGCTTGGCCTGTTTATCAACGCCACCACCGGTGAATTCCCCCAGAAACAGCAGGAGCTGTTTGAAGGGCTGGTGGCGGCGATTGCGGTGATTATCCTTACCTGGATGGTGTTCTGGATGCGCAAAGTGTCGCGTAACGTCAGGGCGCAGCTGGAAGAGGCGGTCGATCAGGCGCTGCAAAAAAGTGGCGGCGGCTGGGCGCTGGTGCTGATGGTATTTCTTGCCGTGGCGCGTGAAGGGCTGGAGTCGGTCTTTTTCTTACTGGCTGCGTTTACTCAGGATGTCGGTATCGCGCCACCGCTGGGTGCGGTGCTGGGATTGCTCAGCGCAGTAATTATCGGCGCGCTGATCTACTGGGGCGGTGTCAGATTGAACCTGGCGAAATTCTTCAAATGGAGCAGCCTGTTTATCATTTTTGTCGCCGCCGGGCTGGCTGCCGGGGCGATTCGCGCCTTCCACGAAGCGGGCCTCTGGAACCATTTTCAGGACGTTGCTTTCGATCTCAGCACGACGCTTTCCACGCATACGCTTTCTGGCACGCTGCTGGAAGGGCTGCTGGGCTACCAGGAAGCGCCTACCGTCAGCGAGGTAGCGGTTTGGCTGCTCTATCTGATTCCAGCGCTGCTGCTGTTTTTTATGCCTGCCCGCCCGACGTCGCGCGCGCTGAGCCAGTAACACTTACTTTGTCAGGGAATCTATCCATGAAAATCTTTAACTGCCGCCATACCGTGCTGGCCTCTCTGCTGGCCTGTTCCGCTGCCTCCGCCGCTGATATTCCGCAGGTTAACATCAGCGTTAACGATAAACAGTGCGAGCCGATGGCGCTGACCGTCGCGGCGGGTAAAACGCAATTTATTATCCGCAATAACAGCCAGAAAGGGCTGGAGTGGGAAATTCTGAAGGGCGTGATGGTGGTTGAGGAGCGGGAAAATATCGCACCGGGCTTCACGCAGAAGCTGACCGCTAATCTGGTGCCCGGCGAATATGAGATGACCTGCGGCCTGCTCAGCAATCCGAAAGGAAAGCTGATCGTTAAATCGGCGGCGGGGCAGGAGAGCGGCGACCAGCCAGCGCTGATGCAGCTAAGCGGCGCCGTCAGCGCCTATAAAAGCTGGGTGATGGCAGAGGTTACGCAGCTGGTCAGCGGCACCAAAGATTTTACCGATGCGGTGAAGGCGGGCGATCTGGCAAAAGCGCAATCGCTGTATGCGCCAACGCGCCAGCACTATGAACGTATCGAGCCGATTGCCGAGCTGTTCTCCGATCTGGATGGCAGCATTGACGCGCGCGAAGATGATTATGAGCAGAAAGCGGAAGATCCGAAATTCACCGGCTTCCACCGCCTGGAAAAAGCGCTGTTTGGCGATCGCAGCACTCGCGGTATGACGAACTACGCCGATCGCCTTTATCAGGATACGCTGGAGCTGCAAAAGCGTATCAGCGAACTGGCTTTCCCGCCGGGTAAAGTGGTAGGTGGCGCGGCTGGCCTGATTGAGGAAGTGGCGGCGAGTAAAATCTCCGGCGAAGAGGAACGTTACAGCCGTACCGATCTGTGGGATTTTCAGGCCAACGTTGACGGCGCGCAGAAGATCGTCAACCTGCTACGTCCGCAGCTGGAAAAAGCCAATCCGCAGCTTTTAAGTCAAATCGACGGCAACTTTAAAAAGGTGGATGCGATTCTGTCTAAATATCGCACCCAGCAGGGATTCGCCTCTTATGAAAAACTCACCCTGACCGATCGCAACCGTCTGAAAGGGCCGGTTACCGCGCTGGCAGAAGATCTGGCGCTGCTGCGCGGCACGCTGGGGCTGGATTAAGCGATATGGCGAAAATGAACGATGCGGCGATGCCTTCACGCCGTCGTCTGTTAAAAGGTTTTGGCCTGCTGGGCGGGGCAGCGATCGCCGGTAGCTGCCCGGTCAGCGGCGCGACCGGCGAACGTTTTTCACCGGGAGCGCTTTCACCTGCGACGAGAGAGGATCGCCAGCCGTTTTACGGCGCGCATCAGGCCGGGATCGTCACGCCGCAGCAGGCGGCGATGATGCTGGTTGCTTTCGATGTGCTGGCGAGCGATAAGGCAGATCTGGTGCGGCTGTGTCAGCTGCTTACCGACCGCATCGCATTTCTTACCCAGGGCGGCGAGGCACCGCCAACCGACAATCCGCGGCTGCCGCCGCTGGATTCCGGTATTCTTGGCGCACATATCTGGCCGGATAATCTGACGATAACCGTCTCGGTGGGCGCGTCGCTGTTTGACGAGCGCTACGGTCTGGCGGCGCTGAAGCCCGTGCGGTTACAGACCATGACGCGTTTTCCGAACGATGCGCTGGATGCCAGCTTTTGCCACGGCGATCTGCTGTTGCAAATTTGCGCCAACACCCACGACACGGTGATTCATGCGCTGCGCGATATCGTGAAACATACGCCTGATTTGCTCAGCATACGCTGGCGACGTGAAGGTTTTATTTCAGATCACGCGGCACGCAGCCGGGGCAGGGAAACGCCGATCAATCTGCTGGGCTTTAAGGATGGCACCGCCAATCCTGACACGGCGAATAGCGCGCTGATGGAGCAAATTGTATGGGTGACGCCGGAGCAGGGTGAACCCGCCTGGGCTGGCGGCGGCAGCTATCAGGCGGTGCGCATCATTCAGTTTCGCGTTGAGTTTTGGGATCGCACGCCGCTTGGCGAGCAGCAGACCATTTTCGGGCGTGAAAAGCTGAGCGGCGCACCGCTCGGCATGCAGCATGAGCATGACGAGCCGGACTATCGTCAGGACCCGGAAGGAAAGGTTATTCCGCTGGACGCCCACATTCGTCTGGCCAACCCGCGCACGCCGCAAACGCAAAGCAGCCTGATGCTGCGGCGCGGCTACAGCTATTCCGCCGGGGTTACCGCCGCCGGACAGCTGGATATGGGATTGCTGTTTGTCTGCTATCAGCACGATTTAGAAAAAGGCTTTTTAACGGTACAGCAACGGCTAAACGGCGAAGCGCTGGAGGAATATATTAAACCGATCGGCGGCGGCTATTTCTTTGTGCTGCCCGGCGTAAAAAATAATCAACATTATCTGGCACAGCCGCTACTGGAAGCCTGATATTTAGCGCCTCTCGCCAGCTTAGCGCTACGGGAGGTTATTTTAAAATCCGTTTTTTCCTGCCCGTTTTAGCGCGTTCTGATCTTTCTGAATTATCTCAGCTTTATTTTTATCTGGTTAATTCATTGTTATTTAAGATAAAAAAACAAAGGTGCTGTCGGAAAGTTCTTTTTGTGCCTAAATTTTGTGCATTTGGTTAAGCTGCTGGTTGCAAATTTAGCTAAATCTGTTGCACTTTAGACAGAGCGGTCGTCTGTTATGTTCATCTTTGACGATGGAGAATGCGAATGGAAACGTCCTGTAGAGGACAACCGGTAGCTAAAAAAATATCGCACTGTTTTTCGCGAGAGGATTTCTTTCTCTCGTTTATTTTCCTCTCTTGTTATTTTCACAGCGTCATCCTTTCTCTTTTTCTTATCGGGCGTATACCGGCGGTATACACCTGTTTATCAACGGCTCGTAAGGCTCTGAAGGAAGCCAACCTCTAAAGCGTTCACGTAATCGCGCCAGAGATCCTCCGGCGCGGGAAATGAAACCAACTGTAAGGTGCCACTATGGGAAGACAGAAAGCAGTGATCAAAGCGCGTCGTGAAGCACGTCGGGTGCTACGGAGCGATTCACGCAGCCATCGGCAGCGTGAGGAAGAATCGGTCACCTCGCTGGTGCAAATGGGTGGGCTGGATGCGATCGGCATGGCGTGCGATTCACGCGACCGTGCGCCGATTGAAGCCCGAAATGATGCTCAGGCGCACTATCTCAACGCCATAGAGACAAAACAGCTGATCTTCGCCACCGGTGAAGCCGGCTGCGGCAAAACCTGGATCAGCGCCGCAAAAGCGGCCGAAGCCCTGATTCATAAGGATGTGGACAGAATCATCGTTACCCGACCGGTATTGCAGGCGGATGAAGATCTCGGCTTTTTGCCGGGTGATATCTCAGAAAAATTCGCCCCTTATTTTCGCCCGGTCTACGACGTTCTGGTTAAACGTCTTGGCTCTTCCTTTATGCAATATTGCCTGCGTCCCGAAATCGGTAAGGTGGAGATTGCGCCCTTTGCCTATATGCGTGGACGTACCTTCGAAAATGCCGTGGTGATCCTTGATGAAGCGCAAAACGTCACCGCCGCGCAGATGAAAATGTTTCTGACTCGCCTGGGCGAAAACGTCACGGTGATTGTGAATGGCGATGTAACGCAGTGCGATTTGCCCGCAGGCGTGACATCAGGACTGGCCGACGCGCTCGATCGTTTCACTGAAGATGAGATGGTAGGTGTGGTGCGGTTTGGACAAGAGGATTGCGTGCGTTCCGCGCTTTGCCAGCGCGCGCTGCACGCTTACGGTTGATTGAGTGAGTAGTCTGTAGCCAAAGCCCGGACGCGAGTTCGGGCTTTTTTGTCTATGGAAAACCTCAGCCAAGCTGGGAGGGGGCCATAAACTTTCAGCCCGTTATTAAAACCCTTTTTAATTTGTTAAGGCATCTTGCGGTCTGGCAACTGCAAGAATTAAACGAGAAAACAAAAGGGGGCCCCCAATGGGGGACGAAAAGAGCTTAGTGTACATCCGATGGAACTGTAAATATCACATCGTTTTTGCTCCGAAATATCGTAAACAGGCGTTCTATGGAGAGAAACACAGAGCCACAGGCAGCATTTTAAGAAAGCTTTGTGAATGGAAATACGTGAGCATTCTGGAAGCGGAATGCTGTGTGGATCACATCCATATGCTTCTGAAGCCCCACTAAAGATGAGCGTGTCGGATTTTCATGGAGTGTTTAAAGGGAAAGAGCAGCCTGATGCTCTATGAGCAATTTAGCGATTTGAAGTTCAAATACCGTAACAGGGAGTTTTGCTGTTGGGATTATTACGTTAATACGGTAGGGGAAAATACAGCCAAGCTCCAAGATAACATAAAGTACCAACTTGAACAGGATAATTGAGGTTTTCCCAGTGCACACGCCAGCTTTTGCTGATTTGCGGATATTTATCGCCCCAGACTTTCGCGAACGCATCCAGCGCCATCATTGCTACCTCTTCGGTCGGGATCTGATAAACCGTCTTCAGGCTGCTGGTGATGGCTTTATAGTCCTTCCAGGACACATATTTCAGGCTGTTACGCACCATATGGATGATGCACAGCTGGATATGGGGTTGCGGGAAGACGCTGTTTATTGCATCCGGGAAGCCATTCAGACCGTCCACACAGACAATCAGGATGTCCTGAAGGCCACGGTTTTTCAGCTCCGTCAGCACGCTCAGCCAGAACTTTGCTCCTTCATTTTCGGCCAGCCATATACCCAGTAATTCTTTCTGACCTTCGGTGTTGATACCCAGCGCCAGGAAGACGGCTTTGTTGATTACGCTGCCATTCTGAAGGACTTTGACGACAATGCAGTCCATATAAACAATGGGATACAGCGCATTCAGCTGCCGGTTTTGCTACTCAGTGACCTGCTCTTTTACGGCGTCGGTAACTTCAGATATCAGCGTGGGTGACACATCTGCGTCGTACATCTCCTTGAAGGTGACGGCGATTTCGCGGGTAGTCATACCTTTGGCGTATAAGGATAAAATCTGGCTGTCCATCTGCGTAATACGCGTCTGGTGCTTCTTAATCAGCTGCGGTTCGAAGGTGTTTTCACGGTCACGCGGCGTGTTCAGTTCGATCTCGCCGTCATCGCATAACACCGTTTTTGACGAGTAGCCATTACGGGTGTTTGAGCCTGTTTTGGGCGCATTTTTCTCATGTCCGAGGTGGTCAGTCAGCTCTGCATTGAGCGTCGTTTCGACGGTAAGCTTCGTCAACATGCGGGAAAAAGCATTAAGATCGGCTTCGGTTTTAAGGCATTTAGCCAGTTCAGCCGCAAGGGCCTTGAGTTTCTTTCCATAATTGCCTGTCTCCGTTACTGGAGTGAACATATCAAAATCAGGCAATTACACAACTTTAATTATAGTCTCACTATAAGCAAAAATTAGTAACTGGGGAGACATATTTAATGAATTGCCAGTATGGTGATTAAGGTGTATTTAAAGTTTGTAAAACTATATTATATTGTTATACCAGTTAGGTAGCTTTCTAATTTACTGTTTCGGGGGATCAGATGAATAACAATCCAATTAAAATAAAAAGAAACTTGAGTGTTGGAGATTTGGATGCCGAAACTGATAATGAATTCTTAGATAGTTGCTTTATTGATAAGGGGTATCTAGAAGATTTATTGGATGTAAAAAATCCCCGTTCAATTATTGTTGGACGGGCTGGGTCGGGAAAAAGCTCCCTTCTCTATAAAGTAAGCACTTCTATAGATAATTATAAAAAAATTAATCCTAATGATATCTCTGTTAAATTTCTTGAATGCTCCGATATAATTCAGTCATGGACAGGTTAGGGGTTAATTTAGATTTGTTTTATAAAATGCTATGGCGGCATATTTTAATAATAGAATTAGTCAGGCTTAGATATAAAATAAAAAATGAAGAAGACAATGAAAGTTTTTTTAGAGGCTTGGTCGAAAGGTTCAATCGTGATGAAATTAAGCAGAAGGCAATAGCTTACTTTAGAGAATGGGGTGATAAATTCTGGTTAGATACAGATGAACAATTAAAACAAATTACAAGAAAGCTTGAGGATGAGACTAAAGCTAACTTGGAACTAAAATATTCAGGAATCGATGTTTCTTTAAATGGGGCAAGCAAACTTAGTGATGAACAAAAAACTGAAGTAACTCAAAGAGCAAGCCAAGTCGTAAGCAGTTTGCAGATTAAAAAATTGAATGAAATGTTAGATATGCTAGCTGAGTATTCTTTTAAAGACTCGCAAAAGCATTATTATCTGCTGATAGATCAACTTGATGAGGATTGGGCTGATACTCATACAAGATGCAAATTCATCAGAGCCTTAATTGAAGAAGTAAAAGGATTTAGAAAGATAAGACATGTCAAAATATTGGTTGCCCTTAGAAAAGATTTAATAGATATGGTTTTTGGTAAGACGCGTGGAGCTGGTTTCCAGGAAGAAAAATACGAGTCATATATCCTGCAAATTCAATGGAGTCGTGATGAGCTAAATGATCTTGTCCAAAAAAGAGTAAGGGAGACATTCAAGCGTGTATACACAAACGACCAAGTAACTATCAAAGATATTTTTCCGGAAGCAAGAAAGGCTGCTCATGGGAAAACTGCGATGGAGTATATATTAGAGAGAACCCTACTTAGGCCAAGAGATATACTTCAGTTCATAAATGAAACGTTCAAGGCTGGATATGATAAAGATAAAATTACATGGAAATTAATCTATGAAGCTGAAAAAATATATTCAGAAAAAAGACTCAAATCTTTAAAGGAAGAGTGGGGAGAGACTTACCCTTCTTTTGAAGAGACAATTGAGATATTGAGAGGTAGGGGATCTACTTTCAATTATATTGATTTCAAAAATTCTCAATTTGACTCAGTAATTACTAAACTATCTACTAAACAAAATGAAGATCCTTGTGTTATAACAGCAAAGAATTTTCTTCAGGTTACGGGCTCTACAGAAAATGACGTATTGAATGCTATTTTAGCATGCCTGTATAAAGTAGGTGCTGTTGGTATAAAGTTAGAAACAAACAATTCCTTCATTTGGTCTTACAGAAATAAAAGCGCAATATCAATAGGTGAGGCGGAGCGAGCTAGTCAAATAAAAATACATAAAATGTTACATAGGGCGCTAGATATTAACTCCAACTCTGGCAATGTTTAATGATTTTTTTGAGATGCGTGGTGTCTGGGATAAGAAATACCCAAAAATCAGCAAAAGATGGCGTACTCATTGGAAAAATTTCAACGCCTTCTTCGGCTATCCTGCAGATATTCGTAAAGCGATCTACACGACCAACGCTATCGAATTGCTGAACAGTGTGATCCGTCAGACGATAAAGAAACGAAAAGTGCTCCCGACGGATGACCCGGTACGAAAGGTTATTTATCTGGCAATCAAAGATGCGTCGAAAAAATGGAATATGCCGATGCAGAACTGGCGGCTGGCAATGAGGGGTTTTATTATCGAGTTCGGTGACCGCCTGAGCGATCACCTTTAATACATTAGCAGTTACACAGAATTACTGACAGGCCCAATTATTTACAGGGTCTATCAGTCAGAGAACCTCAACTACCTCAAACTCTTCAGCGATCAGTTCCATATCTTCAGAAAAAGAACCTTCCTCCGTAAAAAATCGCTGATGTTCTTTTCTCCAGTATTCAAGGCTTAAATCGCCTTCACCTTCCTTGCGAGCAAACTCTCCGGTAACATCACAAAATCGTATTAGTCGCATCGAAACCAATCTGATAACGCATACAGGTACACCCTGACCATCAAGGATGATGTTATAACTGCCAATCCTGGGAGCAGTTTCTTCCTGCTGATAAGAAGCAAAAGAGCCACATGAGGCCGTTTTAATCCCTTTAACAATAAGGTCTGCAAGCTCGTTAGCCAGTTCCGGGCTGTCACCTATTTGCGAAGCATTCGCGCCTGGGTATTTTATTTTTAACTCCTCAATAGCGTTCATTAAAAACTCGCTTAGATTGTATAGATAAATTCCCATTTATACCGTACATATACTACCTGGGCATTAACATTCGCGCTTTCATATTGAAACTTCAGGTCCGCTTTTCGCTCTTGAGGGACAACCATACTTAAATCTTCAGCAAATCTGAACCAGAAGCAGATGTTGCGTTAGGCGTGTTCATCAGCTTGCATTCAGGCTTCAAAATAAAAAGCAGAGGTGTTTTCAGGACGCCTCTGCCAATATTATTTTCAATCAGCCCACGTTGATAACGATTTTTCCAAACACACCTTTATCAAGCTGCTCCAGTGCTTCCGGCAGTTCACTGAAACGGAATGACTGGTTTATCACCGGTTTCAGTTTGAGCCAGTCAACGGCCCGGATAAAATCTTCAAGCGCCCGGCGATGTCCCACGCCAATACCCTGAACAGTTGGAGACTTCAGTAACAACAGAGCTCCCGAAGCTGAAGTATCGTGCGTGTCCATCATTCCTATCAATGAGATTCGACCATGTGAAGCTACCGCGCGCACAGAGTCTGCAAAGTTGCGTCCCCCTACTGTATCCACAACGTGATCAATGCCGCGTTCATTTGTCAGTCGGTAAATGGCTTCAACCCAGTCCTCTTTTTTACGGTTAATACCGTGATCGGCACCGAGCGCCGCCGCAGCTGCCAGTTTTTCATCGCTGGATGAGGTAACGAAAACTTCGGCACCCACCGCTTTAGCTATCTGCAGAGCGAAAAGGGCCACACCGCCGGTTCCCTGAACAAGCACAGTTTCACCGGCACGAAGGCCGCCGCGTTCAATCAGGGCAAACCAGGCCGTAAGTCCGGCACAGACCAGCGTGCTGGCTTCGGCATCGGTAAGTGTCTGCGGGGCTTTGACCAGCCACTCTTCATTCATAATCACGTACTCAGCCAGCACCCCCTGGATCGCATAGCCTATCGTGTTGTAGTGCGGATTTTTGGCATTGTTATTCAGCTTTCCGTCAATCCAGTCTGCGTTAAAGGATGAGATAACGCGGTCTCCCTGGCTGAAGCGAGTGGTGCCAGGTCCGATAGCCTCAACCACGCCAGCCATATCAGAACCCGGCGTAAAGGGCATTGGCATACCATTCCCCATTCCACCTTCAATGATGACCTTGTCACGGAAGTTGAGGGAGACGGCATTTACCCGAACCAGAACTTCGTTCGGGCCGGGCTGAGGTATTTCTGCTTCCGTAAGCTTAAGATTCTGACGTCCTGTTTCATTTAACGCCCAGCGTTTCATTGTGCGATTCATAAAGCCTCCTGAGAAATAAATCATTGATGGTCAGAACTATAGCATTGCCTGTTTGGTTACAGTGGAGATAGTATTTCTCTCTATTGATTCCTCACGGGCGACAATATGAAAGGTGAGATGAACAGTATTGCTGTTTTTGTGGCCGCAGCTGAATCGGTGAGTTTCTCGCAGGCTGCTGAAAAAATGCACGTTACGCGCTCGGCAGTCGCGAAAACCATATCCCGGCTTGAGGAGAGGCTTGGTGTAAGCCTTTTTAACCGCACAACCCGCAGCCAGAGCCTCACTGATGAAGGTTCGCTTTATTATGAATTCTGCCGCCGGGCGTTGAATGAAATAAAAACGGCGGAGGATATTCTGGAGAGCGGCAAGCTTCAGGCAAGCGGAAAACTAAGAGTGACTGTACCGGTTTTGCTCGGACACTTCTGTATTTCACCGTTACTGACCACATTGGCAAAAGAACATCCACGGCTGGAACTGGAAATTTCATTCAGCGATCGTCAGGTCGATTTGTTGGAGGAGGGGTTTGATTTGGCTGTCAGAATCGGCGCACTGGCTGACAGCAGCAGTCTGATAGCCCGCAAGCTGGCCTCTCACACGATGGTTTTCTGCGCTTCTCCGGATTATATCCGACAGGCCGGCGAGCCTGCTTCGTCAGAAGAACTAAAGGAACATGTAGCCGTTGCCTATATTCATTCAGGACGCATTCTGAAGTGGCGGGTTAAAAACCAAAGGGATGAAATTGTGGAAATAACCCCACCTGCCAGAATCATGATGGATGATATGCAGGCGGTAAAAGATGTTGCGGTAACGGGAGGCGGCATCGTCTGGCTGCCTTACTGGCTGGTACGGGAGCAGCTTGTCAGCGGCAGCCTGACAGAGATATTAAAGGAGCAGTCTTCGGGAAGCTGGCCTGTATATGCTGTGTGGCCGCGCACTCCTCATTTGTCTCTGAAAGTCAGGTTGGCCGTGGATAAACTGGTTAATGAATTGCCGGCTATGATGGCCGCTGTTGAGGCGCAGATTTAATCTCCGCTTTTCGCTTTTAGCAGCTCTTCAGCTCAGTTAGTTAAGCCCGCTAAGTGTCAAAAGCGGACGTTGTTTTCCAACTATTACCCAGGCCTGCGAACTACCTCATCTTCATCCCTTAAATTCTCAATGTATCGATAACCGCTCGTAGAGCGGGTGACACATTGCGGTGCGGATAATAGATATATGCCCCCTCCAGGCGCTGGCTGTAGCATTGCAAAACTCTGATCAGCGCCCCCTGTTCTATATCATCAGACACCAATTCCTCCGGAACATAAGCCAGTCCCAGACCTAGCCTGGCGGCTTTAGCTTCCATATAGCTGTCAGCAAAGGCCCATTGTCCCTGAGGTTGATGGGTGATCTTTTTACCGTCCTGATTGAGTTCCCATGCATACAGGCTGCCGTCGCCGAACTGGTAAGCGATGCAGGGATGAACCACTAAATCTGTGGGGGTTTGCGGAAATCCGTAGCGACGAAAGTGCTCAGGCGTGCCGACAACAGCCATCTCCATATCGGGCGAAATGCGCACCGCGACCATACCGCTACCCACTTCCGAGCCCAGACGTATACCGGCATCGAAGCGCTCAGCAATAATATCGACAAACCGGCTTTCGCTGATGAGCTCCAGCCGAATATCTGGGTAGCGTTGTTTAAACACCGCCAGCTTCGGCAGCAGCACTTTATCAATGGCGTGCTGGCTGGCATTAATACGGACCGTACCCGATGGTGTATGGCGATAATGGGCCAGCGTGGCGAGCCCCATATCTAAGGCGTCAAATCCAGATTCGACGGTTCGATAGAGCAACTCGCCGGCATGGGTGAGCGATAACTTGCGCGTGGTGCGCACCAGAAGCTGCACGCCCAGTCGTTCTTCCAGCTCGCGCACTGCACGGCTAATTCCTGACTGTGCCAGGCCAAGCCTCTGCGCGGCGGCGGTAAAACTCCCTTCTCGCACGACCTGCATAAACAGATAGAGATCGTTATAGTTTTCCCGTTTCGCCATCATCCTTCCCCTGTTGCCGCATCACAATTCAGAACAATATGGTATTAATCTTAGCATTTTTCACCCTCTAATCAGCACTATTACTGCTAACTATAATGTGTGCATTGCAACAAAGCACAGCAGCGTTGTCCGTATGAAACCTGTATCTGGCACGTTTTATGAAGGGGATTTTGATGACTGCTTTTACCCAAAAATTGACAGCCGCGATACCCGCCATGCTGTTATGCGCGTCATTAAGTGGAGTCACAAATATGAGTTACGCTGATACAACCAATCCGAACGCGCCCGTTTCGCTGGTCGAGAAATGGGATAAAACTTTTGCTGAGAGCACGAAAAAAGTTGATCACCGTAAGGTGACCTTTCCGAACCGGTACGGGATCACCTTAGTCGGGGATCTCTACATCCCGAAGGATCGTGGTGATCGCAAGCTGGCAGCTATTGCTGTTAGCGGCCCCTTCGGGGCGGTGAAAGAGCAATCCAGCGGCCTGTATGCACAGACGCTGGCTGAACAGGGATTTGTCACTCTGGCTTTCGACCCTTCATACACGGGCGAAAGCGGCGGCTACCCGCGCAACGTCGCATCTCCGGATATCAACACCGAGGATTTCAGCGCGGCGGTTGATTTCTTAGGTCTGCAAAAAGAGGTGGATCGCAACCGCATCGGGCTGCTCGGTATCTGCGGATGGGGCGGCATGGCCTTAAACGACGCCGCGATGGATACGCGTGTCAAGGCGGTGGCGACCAGCGTGATGTATGACATGAGCCGTGCGATGGGGCATGGTGTGGGCGATGGCAAAGACCGCTATACCACTGCCGATCGTCGTGCCGTATTGCAGTATCTGAACACGCAGCGCTGGAAGGATGCGGAAAATGGCTCTTTCGCGCCAGGCGGGCATGACATTTATGTTGATGAGAAGGGCAACGTCACCGCTTCCGATCGTATTCTGCCGGAAACTCTGCCCGCGAATCCTAATCCAGTATTGAAAGAGTTCTTTGATTATTACCGCATGCCGCGTGGTTTCCATGCGCGTTCGGTCAACTCAACCGGTGCCTGGAATGCAACCATGCCGCTGTCATTTATGAATATGCCGCTGCTGAGTTACGCCAATGAAGTTACTATCCCTACACTCATCGTGACCGGCGAAAAAGCCCATTCACGCTATTTTGCTGAAGATGCCTTTAAGGCAATCGGCAGCAAAGAGAAAGAGTTAGTGATTGTCCCTGGGGCAAACCATGTTGATCTGTACGACAACGTTGCGGGTAAGATCCCATTTGCCAAATTTGAGCAATTTTTCAAAGCAAACTTAAGGTAACCAGAAAAGTTTACCAGGCCACCTGCCATAAACGGGTGGCTTTTACCTGCCTGGTGTGACGCAGAATATGTCACATCGCCTCGTATTCTCACCCACCTATTATGTCGTTATTCCCTGAATAACTTCTGACCCGACTGCGCCTGAATCTGGCTGGTTCGATATTAAGGGATGCTAATAATGTCCACTGTAAGTCTAAAACCATCATACGAAAAAACGCATGCATACTGGAGCAGCGTATTTGCCATGACGCTTTGCGTGTTTGTTCTGATCGCTTCTGAGTTTATGCCAGTCAGCCTGCTTACACTCATTGCCCATGATTTGCACGTTACCGAAGGGCTGGTAGGGCAAGGAATTGCCGTCTCTGGCGCGCTGGCGGTGCTGACCAGTCTGACTATCTCCCATATTGCCAGGGATCTGAATCGTAAATATCTTCTGCTGGGACTGACGGTCTTAATGGCCATATCGGGAATAGTTATCACCATAGCGCCTGACTATCCGGTTTATATGCTGGGGAGGGCTCTGATTGGCGTAGTCATCGGAGGGTTCTGGTCAATGTCGGCTGCAACCGCCATTCGGCTCGTGCCACAGCACCAGGTTCCACGCGCACTGGCAATTTTTAACGGCGGCAACGCGCTGGCCACCGTTGTAGCTGCGCCGCTTGGTAGCTATCTGGGGACAACCGTCGGTTGGCGTGGGGCCTTTTTATGTCTCGTCCCCCTTGCGATAGCTGCGTTCATCTGGCAATGGGTCAGCCTGCCTTCGATGGAAAGCGATAAAACACAAAAACCACAGGGATCTGTGCTTCGTCTGTTCAGCGTCGCCATCGTACCAACGGGACTGCTGGCCTGTGGGCTCTTCTTTATGGGGCAGTTTGCTTTATTTACCTACGTGCGCCCTTTTCTGGAGAGCGTCACCAGGGTGGGACCTTCTGACCTTTCTCTGATTTTGCTCGCAATAGGCGTAGCAGGTTTTGTCGGCACAACGCTCGTCTCAACATTCCTGAACGCCAGGTTTTATCAGACCTTAATCATGATCCCGTTGCTTATGGCAGCGATTGCCGGTGCATTACTGCTGCTCGGACACCATATCTGGGTTGTTGCCGTTTTACTCAGCCTGTGGGGGCTACTTGCGACGGCTGCGCCAACAGGGTGGTGGACATGGATAGCACGGGCGTTACCCGAAGATGCAGAGGCGGGTGGTGGCCTTATGGTTGCAGTGATCCAGCTATCTATTGCACTTGGTTCAACGGCTGGAGGTCTGGTATTCGACAGTCTGGGATGGAGAAGTACTTTTGGTTTAAGTGGTTTGTTACTTCTGGGGGCGGTAGCGATGACGTGTGCTACATCCCGTAAAAATAGGAAGGCGCACTAGCGCAATCCTTTTATTTCTGGCGTGTGCTCTTTAAGGGCATACGGTAGAGGGGGGAATGTCCGATCTTCGCGCAAAGCAGACGGCATAACACTTAGGCCTGGCTGCCTGGCTGCCAGTTGGCGAGTAAACCGGCTGATAAATGGTCCTGAACTTCGGAGCCTGCATCAGCCAGCACCGTATTTTCTGACTTTTATGGATAATATAGTTGTCCATGATGAGCGTGGTGGTTTTCGCCCGCCGGTACGTTGCGTTAAGTCGCTTCAGCAGGCTGATGAACAGCGCCGAACCTTTACTGTTGCCGCTATATAGCTGATGTTGCCCGTTCCGCAGTGCAGCGCTCCGGCCAGACAGTATTTTTCATTCTGTCCGGTGTCTTTCGTCACGGAAAATGGGGGCTATGATTGGTATCGCTCAGTCCGGTTGATGTTTTGGCGATTGAATCAGATCGCACAATCCGAATTGCGTTCCTTAGTAAAAGGCATATGGGGAAAAGTCGCTGTTTATGCCAACACTGCTGCAACTGCTGAGCTGCGAGATGGTCAGCAACGACATCGGGACAGGTATTTTACCTGAGTCAGTTGGAGATCATTTCCAACAAAAATTTCACTATCGAAAGCTGCTTTTAACTGACCATTGGGCGAAACACAGAATCTTTATTTGCTATAAAAACTGGGCGTCGCTGAACCCGGCGATGAGAAAACAGCTCTGTTCCCTGAAAGAGATCATTCTCTGAATTTTCTGGTATAGAATAACATTTCAAACATTACGCTATATAGCTACAGGCCTATAGAGGTTTATAACTTGAGCATCTAACGTTGATTGCTCCATCATGATGCAAATAATGGCTAACGAGCTTCCGCTTCTCACTCTTTTTAGTACCGCTCCTCATAGTTGGCGGCTATGTATCAAAAGCGAAATTATAAATGTTTTCAGTGTTAATTTCTCGAAAATGGACTTGTTGTTTATAATAACCCTATCGATATAGTTAGACGTATTTTTTTTGAATAATATAAAATGAACTTATAATATGAATGAAAATTTTTATCTTTTAATTGTTGAATTTCAAGAAAATGTTCAGGCTGCTTTAAAGCTAATGTATCGATCTGGTATTAAAATGCCATCAAGTCGCAGTGAATGGATAGAATCAGATATACCCAGCAGTGGCGAGTTAGAAGGCGGTGTTAAATATTATAAACATGGGGCTGGGTGCTGGGTAGGGTTAGATTCAGGCGAGGTGGATTTTGATTTTGGATTGCAGGGTAAGGTTGGAGGGTTTAATGCCTGGTGGTTAACCCGCTTTGCAGGAAACAATATAGAAACTTACGGTTTCAGAAATTTTGACGATATATTTGAGCATATAAATAAAGCGTTAGCTGATGGGGAGCTGATTTATCCAGAACATGATCTTTACTATATTGCTAATGTTCCATATACCTACGCTATAGACACAGATAGCAGAAATTCTGGGGATATGCTTCCAAGCCGCAATCATGACCGTGTACTAACACTTAAAATTCATTATTTCGAAACGGCTGAACTTATGTTTAAAAATTACGATAAACTCGATCAGAAAATGCAACGAAATGGTTATTTAAGCCAGCGTGAAGAAATTGAGATGAGGATTTATTTGTCTACATGGTTAGGTTTTTTAGGTGTGGTCTGCGAAGGCTTTCGGAAACTAAATATGCGGGTATTGCTCGATAATAATCGCCCAATTAGATTTAAAGAATTATTACCAATTTCGGATAGTATCAGAAATTCGATGAAAAAAACTCGGATTCACTCAGGATATTTAGAAATAATGTTTTTCATCTTAGAGAAAATAACAGGTTTGCATATTATTTTTTTGATAAGGAAGTTGAACGGCTTATATGGGCCCGTGAATTGCACATGGCACTTTCAGGTTTTTTTTCGAAGTATAGAATTTTCTGTAAAGTGCATTGTGTTATTAATGGGCGTAAAGGCGAAAGCGATTGATAAGGAAAAAGGTAATGCGCCGTAAGAAAATCTCTCTGAGATAATGAGTTAAGCTATTCATTTTATGTCAAAAAAATATTCTTTTTTCGTTTGAAGCGAACTTGATGATTTTCTGTGAGTCCGCTAAGTGCCAAAAGTAAATATCCTCTTTTCAATTATGGAAAATGATTCTCATTAACATGTAACGCGATGTGATGTTTAATAGCGTTTTATGTTTTCAGGGAAAGTGAAATGGGCACTCGATTTTCGACATTGCGGCGTATTCCCGGTGGCGTCTGGATTATTGGTTTTGTCAGTCTTTTGATGGATGTTTCTTCTGAAATGATCCACAGCCTTCTTCCACTTTTCATGGCAACAGCTTTAGGGACGCCAGTCATCGTTATCGGACTTATAGAAGGGCTGGCTGAAGCTACGGCACTGTGCATCAAAGTGTTTTCAGGAGTTATCAGCGATTACAGTGGAAAACGTAAAGGGCTTGCTGTCCTTGGGTATGGCCTCGGTGCATTCAGCAAGCCACTGTTTGCGTTGGCCTCAAGCTCAGGGATGATATTCAGTGCCCGCATGATTGACCGTGTCGGAAAAGGAATACGGGGTGCACCGCGAGACGCTCTCGTTGCAGACGTTACGCCGCCTGAGATCAGAGGGGCGGCGTATGGCCTACGTCAGACTCTGGATACTATGGGGGCGTTTCTGGGGCCGCTACTGGCTGTGGGGCTGATGCTGTTATGGAACAATGATTTCCGCGCCGTTTACTGGGTTGCAGTTGTGCCAGCATTTCTGGCCGTTGCGCTGTTATTCTTTGGATTACATGAACCGCGTACACCGGTTACTACAGTCAGAACTAATCCGGTGAAAAAGGAAAACCTAAAAAGGCTGGGTGTGGATTGCTGGTGGGTGATAGGACTGGGCGGAATATTTACTCTCGCCAGATTTAGTGAGGCTTTTTTGGTTCTGAGGGCGCAGGAAGTCAGTATTCCCCTGGCTTTAATTCCCCTCGTAATGGTTGCTATGAATATTGTTTTTTCATTTACAGCCTATCCATTTGGGCGCTTATCAGACAACATCAGTCACAGGCGGTTACTCCAGATGGGACTCGTTGTGCTCATCGTGGCCGATTTAGTGCTCGCCCTGAGCCATTCCTGGTCAGGAATCATTATCGGTGTTGCATTGTGGGGTGTGCATATGGGAATGACCCAGGGCCTGCTGAACACCATGATTGCGCGCACAGCACCAGCTGATCTTCGCGGTACGGCGTTTGGATTTTTCAGTTTGTTGAGCGGAGTAGGATTACTGAGTGCCAGCCTGGGGGCAGGGCTGTTGTGGGACATCTGGGGTTCCGCTTCAACATTTTTTTCAGGCGCTATGATCTGTGTTTTGACGCTAATACTGACGCGTTTTGTGCCGGAAAAGTCTTAGTGAATTTGTCCTTGACCGTGATGTTCTGATATCAGGTAGTGGAACCACTTTAAAATCATCATTAGTCGGAGGGGTTTTATTCCCTGTCTGCTCCTCGCGCAAAGCAGACGACATATCACTTAGGCCGGGCTGCCTGGTTGTGACGAGTAAACCGGCTGATAAATGGTCCTGAACTTCGGATCCTGCATCAGCCAGCGCCGTGTTTCTGACTTTTTTAAGAATCGTGTAGTGGCGCAGTATCACTTGACCACTACGGACCGCTATTGCTGGGTCAGATCAAATATCCTCAATTTACTCTGCTATTGATCGTTACTGGAAAACGTAAGTTTTAGGATGTTTATACAACAATTAGTTGATCTCAAATAATAATTTATCACCTGAATTCCGAATACTCCTTTTGTGTTACAGAAAAAATCTAATAAAAATCAAAGTCGTTATATCAATACATGCATAACGACGGTTAAAAACTGTGAGCAATCAAAGCGAGTATCTATGAAAATAAAAAGTTCTGACGTTTTGCTGGCTGCTGAAGTCAGCCGGCGGCGTTTAATGAAAACCACTGCGCTTAGTGGTCTGGCGATAGCCAGCAACGCATTTACCCTGCCTTTTACGCAGATTGCCCGAGCGTCTGACACGTTTTCCACAAAAAGCGAAAAGACCGTCTGGAGCGCCTGCACGGTGAACTGCGGCAGCCGCTGCCCGCTGCGCATGCACGTAGTAGATAACGTCATCAAATATGTAGAAACCGATAACACCGGCGACGACGACTATGAAGGTCTGCACCAGGTTCGCGCCTGTCTGCGCGGCCGCTCAATGCGCCGCCGGATCTACAATCCGGACCGCCTTAAGCAGCCGATGAAGCGCGTCGGCAAGCGCGGTGAAGGGAAATTCGAGCCGATCGGCTGGGATGAAGCCTATGACATCATCGTCAGCAACATGCAGCGCCTGATCAAAGAGTACGGCAACGAATCCATCTATCTGAACTACGGCACCGGCACGCTGGGCGGCACCATGACGCGCTCCTGGCCGCCGGGCGATACGCTGATCGCCCGCCTGATGAACTGCTGCGGCGGTTACCTGAACCACTACGGGGACTACTCGTCCGCACAGATTGCTGAAGGTCTGAACTATACCTACGGTGGCTGGGCGGACGGCAACAGCCCCTCCGATATTGAAAACAGTAAGCTGGTGGTGCTGTTCGGCAATAACCCCGGCGAAACCCGCATGAGCGGCGGTGGGGTAACGTACTATCTGGAGCAGGCGCGAGAGAAGTCGAACGCGCGCATGATTATTATCGATCCGCGTTATACCGATACCGGCGCAGGTCGTGAAGATGAGTGGATCCCGATCCGTCCGGGTACGGATGCCGCGCTGGTCAACGCGCTGGCCTGGGTGATGATCGAAGAAAACATGGTCGATCAGCCGTTCCTCGATAAATACTGCATCGGCTATGACGAAAAGACCCTGCCGGCAAGCGCGCCGAAAAACGGCCACTATAAGGCTTACATCCTGGGCCAGGGCGATGACGGCATCGCTAAAACCCCGGAATGGGCGGCGCAGATTACCGGTATTCCGGCCGAGCGCATCGTCAAGCTGGCGCGTGAAATCGGCAGCACCAAACCGGTTTACATCAGCCAGGGCTGGGGTCCGCAGCGCCATGCGAACGGTGAAATTGCCACCCGCGCGATCTCCATGCTGGCGATCCTTACCG
The DNA here is from genome assembly GCF_009914055.1 of Mixta intestinalis. Classification (NCBI taxonomy): domain Bacteria; kingdom Pseudomonadati; phylum Pseudomonadota; class Gammaproteobacteria; order Enterobacterales; family Erwiniaceae; genus Mixta; species Mixta intestinalis. Next base: position 1,782,902 of record NZ_CP028271.1, on the reverse strand, counting down.
GTAATGTCGGGATTAACGGCGGCAACACCGGCGCCCGCGAAGGCTCCTACGAGCTGCCGTTTGTGCGCATGCCGACCCTGGAAAACCCGGTCAAAACCAGCATCTCCATGTTCATGTGGACTGATGCAATCGTACGCGGCCCGGAGATGACTGCACTGCGCGACGGCGTTCGCGGCAAGGATAAGCTGGATGTGCCGATCAAGATGATCTGGAACTATGCCGGTAACTGCCTGATCAACCAGCACTCTGATATCAACCGCACCCATGAAATCCTCCAGGACGACAAGAAGTGCGAGCTGATCGTGGTGATCGACTGCCATATGACCTCTTCGGCGAAGTATGCCGATATTCTGCTGCCGGACTGCACGGCGTCCGAGCAGATGGACTTCGCGCTGGACGCCTCCTGCGGGAATATGTCCTACGTGATCTTCACCGACCAGGTGATTAAGCCTTATTTCGAGTGCCGGACCATCTATCAGATGACCAGCGATCTGGCAAAACGCCTTGGCGTGGAGCAGCAGTTCACCGAAGGACGCACCCACGAAGAGTGGATGCGCCATCTGTACCAGCAGTCGCGTGAAGCGATTCCTGAGCTGCCGACCTTTGAAGAGTTCCGCAAGCAGGGGATCTTTAAGAAGCGCGATCCGGAAGGGCATCACGTTGCCTATAAAGCGTTCCGGGAAGATCCGCTGGCCAATCCGCTGTCCACACCGTCGGGTAAAATCGAGATCTACTCGCAGGCGCTGGCGGAAATCGCCGCCACCTGGGAGCTGCCGGAAGGCGATGTGATCGACCCGCTGCCGATCTATACCCCGGGCTTTGAAAGCCGCAACGATCCGCTGATCAAGGAGTATCCGCTGCAGCTGACCGGCTTCCACTATAAGTCTCGCGTTCACTCCACCTACGGCAACGTCGATGTCCTGAAGGCCGCCTGCCGTCAGGAGATGTGGATCAACCCGCTGGATGCGAAGCAGCGCGGGATTAACAATGGCGATAAGGTGCGCATTTTCAACGGTCGCGGCGAGCTGCATATCGAAGCGAAAGTGACGCCGAGAATGATGCCGGGCGTGGTGGCGATGGGGGAAGGGGCATGGTATGACCCGGACGCGAAGCGCATTGACCAGGGCGGCTGTATTAACGTGCTGACGACCCAGCGCCCGTCTCCTCTTGCCAAGGGGAACCCATCACATACAAACCTTGTTCAGGTTGAAAAGGTCTGAGGAATAGGCGATGACAACTCAGTATGGATTTTTTATTGATTCCAGCCGTTGCACCGGTTGCAAAACCTGCGAACTGGCCTGCAAGGATTACAAGGATTTAACCCCGGAAGTCAGTTTCCGCCGTATTTATGAATACGCGGGCGGTAACTGGCAGGAGGATAACGGCGTCTGGCATCAGGACGTTTTTGCTTACTATCTGTCCATTGCCTGCAACCACTGCGAAGATCCGGCCTGTACCAAAGTATGTCCAAGCGGGGCGATGCACAAACGAGAAGACGGTTTTGTGGTGGTGGATGAAGAGGTCTGCATTGGCTGCCGCTATTGCCATATGGCCTGTCCGTACGGCGCGCCGCAGTACAACGCCGTTAAAGGCCACATGACCAAATGCGATGGCTGTTACGACCGCGTGGCAGAGGGTAAGAAACCTGTCTGCGTGGAGTCCTGCCCGCTGCGCGCGCTGGACTTCGGCCCGATTGACGAACTTCGCAAAAAACACGGTGGGCTGGCCGCGGTTGCCCCGCTTCCCGGCGCACATTTCACGAAGCCGTGCATTGTCATCAAACCGAATAGCAACAGCCGCCCGACCGGGGATACCACCGGTCATCTGGCAAATCCGAAGGAGGTCTGAAATGGGAAATGGGTGGCATGAATGGCCGCTGGTGCTGTTTACGGTACTCGGCCAGTGCGTCGTGGGCGCACTGATTGTGAGTGGGCTTAGCTGGTTTGCGATGAAAGACGATGCCGCCCGGCAGCGTCTGGTGCGCAGCATGTTTTTTCTCTGGGTGGTAATGGGGCTGGGATTCCTGGCATCAATCATGCACCTGGGATCACCGATGCGAGCATTCAACTCCCTTAACCGCATTGGCGCATCCGCGCTAAGCAATGAAATCGCCGCAGGCTCAGTCTTTTTCGCTGTAGGCGGATTCTGGTGGCTGGTTGCTGTGCTGGGTAAAATGCCGCCCGCACTGGGAAAGCTCTGGCTACTGGTTAGCATGGTGCTGGGCATCGTCTTCGTCTGGGCAATGACCCGCGTTTACCTGATCGATACCGTGCCGACCTGGCATACTGGCTATACGACGCTGGTGTTCTTCATGACGGTGTTGCTCAGCGGTCCGCTGTTCGCGGCGTTACTGCTACGGGTTTCCGGCGTCACTTTTAGCGGAACCACGTTCGCCAGTATCAGCGTACTGGCATTGCTGGTCAGCGTGGCGGTCATTGTCCTGCAGGGCATGTCACTGGCGACGATTCACAGTTCGGTTCAGCAGGCCTCTGCGCTGGTGCCGGATTACGCCTCCCTACAGGTGTGGCGTGTGATGCTGCTTGCCGCCGGGCTGGGCTGCTGGATCTGCCCGTTGGTACGTCGTAAAGAGCCACATGCTACCGGCTTACTGTTGGGTCTGCTGTTGGTGCTTGGCGGCGAAATAATGGGGCGCGGCCTGTTTTATGGCCTGCACATGACCGTCGGTATGGCAGTGGCGGGTTAACAAATCGGTACGGGGAAACCCGTACCTTTCAGGACAATTTCTATGACAGCGTTTAACCACAGTGATGATTTTTCCATGACGGCACGCGTACTTGGGGCGCTGTTCTATTTTGCGCCGGACAGCACGGAAGCCGCACCGCTGGTTTCAGCACTATCGACGGATGGCTGGCAAACGCAATGGCCGCTTCCGCCAGCCGTATTATCACCGCTGGTAGCAGGGTTTAAGAGCAATAGTGATGAATCTCTGACAGAGGCCTTTCAGCGTTTATTTGTCGGCCCCTATGCCTTGCCGGCACCGCCATGGGGTTCTGTCTGGTTGGATCGAGAAAACGTTCTGTTTGGGGAATCTACGCTGGCCCTACGTCAGTGGATGTACGACAACGGCATTCACTTCGAAATTCAGCAGAACGAACCGGAAGATCACTTTGGAGTATTGTTGTTGATGGCGGCATGGCTATCGGAGACGGGGCGATACAGTGAATGCGAACAGTTGCTGGCCTGGCACCTTTTTCCGTGGTCATTCCGTTTCCTCGATATTTTTATTGAGAATGCCGATCATCCTTTTTATCAGGCATTAGGTGAGTTAGCCCGTCAGACTCTGACACAATGGGTATCGTATTTGCCGCTCCCGGTGGCGGTGAAACCAATAACGCGATAAGCCCATTCTTTTCCCGTATCAGGACGGGTCAATGTACACAAAAAAGCCTGAACTTTCGCTCAGGCTTTCTCATTGAATAATGGCGGTGAGGGGGGGATTCGAACCCCCGATACGTTGCCGTATACACACTTTCCAGGCGTGCTCCTTCAGCCACTCGGACACCTCACCACATTGTCAGCTGCCACCGCTCTGGGTGGCAACGGGGCGCTACTATAGGGAGTTGCCCTGACAGGGTCAAGCACTATTTTTCTCAGGCGTTACGCCCGGTTAAGCCTTAACCAGTAAGCATTGCCTCTGCGCGTCATAAAACTGCCATCAGACGGTAAAAAAAAGATCACCTCACTGTCGCACACTGCTTACACAGCGTTGATGCTCTTATTAACAAGGATTAAATGGATGAAAAAACAGCCTTTATTTGCCGTCTCGTTGCTGGCGGCGCTGGTGTGCGGCAGTGCGGCGGCGGAGATGTCTACCATTACGCGTGCGGCGCAAGGTGATATCACCCAGTTTGGTGGCGCACGGCGCTTTAGCGGCGATCAGACCGAAGCGCTGAAAGCCTCGCTCAGCAATGCGCCCGCGAAAAACGTTATTCTGCTGATTGGCGATGGCATGGGCGATTCGGAAATCACGCTGGCTCGCAATTATGCGCTGGGAGCGGGCGGCTTTTTTAAAGGTATCGATGCGCTACCGTTAACCGGTCAGTATACCCATTATTCCCTGGATAAAGAGTCGCATAAGCCGAGCTATGTCACCGATTCGGCAGCCTCGGCCACCGCCTGGTCTACCGGCGTCAAAACCTACAATGGCGCGCTGGGCGTTGACGTTAACGGCAAAGACCATATGACCCTGCTGGAGATGGCGAAGGCGGGCGGCAAAGCAACTGGCAACGTCTCTACCGCCGAACTGGAAGATGCCACGCCTGCCGCGCAGATATCGCATGTGACCTCGCGTAAATGCTACGGGCCGGAAAAAACCAGCGAGCTGTGCGCCAGCAATGCACTGGAGAAGGGCGGCAGAGGATCGATTGCCGAGCAGCTGCTTGTTGCTCGTGCCGATGTCACGCTGGGCGGCGGCGGTAAGACCTTTAATGAAACGGCAAAGGCGGGTGATTATCAGGGGAAAACGCTACGCGAGCAGGCGCAGGCGCGCGGCTACCGGCTGGTGGATGATGTTAACGGACTGAATGCGGTCACCGAGGCGAATCAGCAACAGCCGCTGCTGGGGCTGTTCAGCGAAGGCAATATGCCGGTGCGCTGGCAGGGGCCAAAAGCGAGCTATCACGGTAATATCGATAAGCCTGCCGTTACCTGCGAAGTGAACGCGGAACGCCCCGCCTCTGTGCCGACGCTGGCACAGATGACCGATAAAGCGATTACGTTGCTCAGTAAAAATCCGCGTGGCTTTTTCTTACAGGTAGAAGGTGCTTCTATTGATAAACAGGATCACGCCGCTAACCCGTGCGGTCAGATTGGCGAAACGGTCGATCTGGATGAGGCGGTGCAGAAGGCGCTCGACTTTGCCCGTAAGGATGGCAATACGCTGGTTATTGTAACGGCAGACCATGCGCACTCCAGCCAGATTGTGGAAAACGGCACCAAAGCGCCAGGGCTGACGCAGGCGCTGAATACCAAAGATGGCGCGGTAATGACCGTCAGTTACGGTAACTCAGAAGGAGAATCGCAGGAGCATACCGGCACGCAGCTGCGTATCGCTGCTTACGGCCCGCATGCGGCCAACGTAACCGGCCTGACCGATCAAACCGATCTGTTCTTTACTATCCGTGATGCGCTGGGTCTGAAGCCCTGATGCGAAAAAGGCGAGCCAGGCTCGCCTTTTTTATCGGCTTAACGCCAACCTCAGGAAGATGACTTCACGCGATTAGCGAAACTTTTACGCAGTTTTTGCAGCTTGGGCGGAATGACCGCCAGGCAGTAGCCGTTACGCTGGCCCGCGCCTTCCCAGTAATCCTGATGATAATCTTCTGCCGGATAAAATTCTTTCAGCGGCTCGATAGTGGTCACGATGGGATCGCTGTGATCCTGCTGCGCGCGGGCGATAGCCGCTTTCGCTTCAGCTTCCTGTTCCGCGTTGGCGGGAAAAATTGCCGAGCGGTACTGGGTGCCGATATCGTTGCCCTGACGGTTAAGCTGGGTCGGATCGTGTGTGGCAAAGCTGATATCCAGCAGATCGCCATAGCCGATCTGCTGCGGATTGAAACCGATGCGGATCGCTTCAGCGTGCCCGGTAGCGCCGCTGCATACCTGCTCATAGCTGGGGTTAGGGCGCGTGCCGCCGGTATAGCCGCTTTCAACCGATTCTACGCCAATAAGATCTTTGAATACCGCTTCGGTACACCAGAAGCAGCCGCCCGCAATTACCGCATATTCGATTGCCATTCTTTTACTGTCTCCAGATAGGATCGTGAAGCTTAGTCTTTCATCCTCGCATAACCTGCGGTTAACGAGCAAATAACCCCGCTCTTTCTGTTCAGCAAAACGGCTAACAGGAAGAACTTTCATGTTACATCAGCCGTTTGCCAGGATGCGGGGCCATTTATCATACGCTTTGAGAGGCATTCTGCCGCTACCGCTGGCAACAGCAAGAACATTAACGGCTGGTGAGGCGGATTGCGAGGCCGCCCGCCGCCGCCAGGGTTGCCAGCGCGACGACACCGTTCCAGCCCGCCAGCGCCAGCGCGTGACTGCCCAGCGCTGCGCCGCTCGCCATGCCGATAAACACTACGGTAAACATCACCGCGTTCAGGCGGCTACGTGCTGCCGGATCGAGGCTGTAGATTAGCGTCTGGTGAGCAATTAGCGTGGCCTGTAGCCCCAGATCAAAACCGATGGCGGAGATAACGATCACCGTCAGCTGTGCCGGTGGTGACAGCAGCGGCATAACAAACATCAGGGCAAAGGAGAGCGTGACCAGCGCCGCGCCGATGCGCGTTACCTGGTTCGGGCCACGGCGATCGGCAATCGCTCCGGCAATGGGTGCAGCCAGCGCACCCGCCGCCCCCGCCAGGCCGAAGGCACCCGCACTGGCACTGCCGAGGTGATAACGCTCCGCCAGCATCAGCGCCAGCGTTGACCAAAAGGCGCTAAAGGCAACCGACAGCAGGCCCTGTGCCAGCGCCGCACGGCGCAGCGGAGCGTGACGCAGCCAGAGCTGTCCCAGCGAACGCAGCAGCGCCAGGTAAGAGAGGCGCGAACCAGGCGTAAAGCGCGGCAGCGCCTGCCAGATCGCCAGGGTAATTAACAGTACGCCGAGCGCGGCGGCGGCATAGACGCTGCGCCAGCCAAACCAGTCGGCAACCGCACCGCTGATGACCCGTGACAGCAGAATCCCCGCCAGCAGGCCAGTCATCACCGTACCGACGGTCTTACCGCGCTGCTGCTCGCTGGCAAGCGTTGCCGCCGCCGGAATAATATCCTGCGCTACGGTAGCCGCCAGCCCCATCGCCAGGCTGGTTAACAACAGCATGCTAAAGGAACCGCTCAGGCTGCAAAACAGTAGCGTCAGCGCCAGCAGCAGCCCCTTCAGCAGAATGATATGGCGACGATCGTAGCGGTCGCCAAGCGGTGTCAGAAACAGAATGCCGAGCGCATAGCCGAGCTGGGTCAGCGTCGGCACCAGGCCGGTATCAGCGATGCTGGCGTTAAAGCTGCCGCCCACCGCGCCGAGCATCGGCTGACTGTAATAGATAGAGGCCACGCTCAGCCCGGCACCGCTCGCCAGCAGGAACTGCGTGCTGCGTGACAGGCCGCTGGCGTTAGCGGTGGAAGAGGACAGTGAAAGCGACATGAGGATCTCTCCGAAAGCGAATGTACGGCTATTTTTCGCTTTTGGCGGCGTAATGGGTAGCCGTCGCCGGGGTAAAACTGTTATACGTAATACGTATGAAAGACTCAAACGCTATCGGCACAGACCGTATAACGCTGTTGCATACTTTCGTGCGCATTGTCGAGAGCGGCAGCCTCTCCGCCGCCGCACAGCAGATGCAAACCAGCCAGCCCACCGTGAGCCGCCGTTTACAGACGCTGGAGCAGTTGCTTGGCGCACGTTTAATTCAGCGCACCACTCACCATATGAAACTGACCGATGATGGCGAGCGCTGTTATCAACATGCGCGCCGCCTGACGGAGCAGTGGCTGCTGTTGGAGGACGATCTGCATGCCGTCAGCGATGAGCCGGTCGGCGTATTGAGAGTACGTGCGCCACACGCCTTTGGTCAGGATCAGCTGATCGCACCGCTGGGCGATTATCTGCGCCGCTATCCCCTGACGCGTATTGAGTGGTCGCTTAACGATCCGACGCCCGACTTTATTGCCGACGGTATCGACTGCGCGATCCACGTTGGTGACGTTACCGATCCGTCAGTAGTGGCAATTTTGCTGGCGGAGGTACCACGTATCGTGGTGGCCGCGCCTGACTTGCTGGCGCAGTTTCCGCCGGTGTGTCAGGTTGAGGATCTTACCCGGCTGCCCTGGTTGGCGCTGAGCATTTTTTACAGCAATGAAGTGATACTGCACGCTGCGCACAGCGGCGAACACTTTCAGTTCCCCATCGTGCCGCGCCTGAGCAGCGACAGCCTCTACGCGGTACGGCGCGCCGCGCTGGATGGTCTTGGCGTGGCGATGGTTTCTGCCTGGGTAGTAAAAGAAGATTTGCAGGCGGGGCGTTTGCAGCAGTTAACGCCCGGCTGGCAGGCACCACCGCTGCCGGTTTATCTGCTCTATCCCTATGCCAGCTACTATCCGGCACGCCTGCGCCAGTTTATTGCGCTGATGCGCGAGGTGATGCCGCGCATTACCGGCACGCAGCCGCCCAGCCGTCAGCCGCGTCCGGCACCTTAATCCGGCAACCTCCTGACGCGTCTCGCGCCGCGCCTTCTATACTTTCTGATATTAAGGAGGCGCTTATGTGCGGACGCTTTACACAAATTCAGTCGCGTGAAGCCTGGCTAACGATGCTGGGCGATCGGGAAGAGAGCGCTATTGCCTGGGATGATCAGCCGATAGGGCGTTATAACGTCGCGCCCGGCAGCAACGTGCTGTTGCTCAACCACCGTGACGACGCGCTGCATCTCGATCCGGTGTTCTGGGGCTATGCGCCTCCGTGGTGGCATAAAGCACCGCTGATTAACGCACGTGGCGAAACTGCGGCGGAGAGCAAAATGTTTCGTTCTCTCTGGCAGCACGGGCGGGCGGTTGTAATGGCCGATGGCTGGTTTGAATGGAAGCGTGAGGGCGATAAAAAGCAGCCTTATTATATTTTTCATCGCCAACGGCAGCCGCTGTTTTTTGCTGCCATCGGTCATGCGCCTTATGGACAGCCGCATGAGAAAGAGGGCTTCGTGATTGTTACCGCCGCCAGCGATCGCGGTATGGTCGATCTGCACGATCGGCGTCCGCTGGTGCTGGAGGCCGAAGCGGTCAGCGCCTGGCTCCATCCTGACACCTCGGCCCGTCGCGCCAGCGAACTGGCGCAGCAGGGAGCAATGGATCCGCAGCAGTTTAGCTGGCACCCGGTCAGCCGGGCGGTAGGCAATCCGCATCATCAGCAGCCGGAGCTGGTGGAACCTGTCGACGATCCGCTCTGCTGAGGCTGAAACATCGTTTAGTTCGGCAAAATTCAGTCAATTCTGAAAATGGCTCCCTGCCTGGCGAAGGCAAAATTCGCGTCTATACTGAGTTGTTACGATGTTCGCAAGAAGTGATGCGAGATGGGCAGTCGGCTTCGCGCCGACGAACAACAGGTTAACTCAGGGGAGAGTCGTCATCGTTCGATATCCAGCATTATGCCACTCATCTCTTTCAGAAGCGCCGTAAACCTGCCCACGCTCGCCTCCTTCCGCCACATTTGACTGTTTTCTGTCCGTTGATAGTGCTGCTTTGGGGCATAACCCGCCAGCGTAACGGATGCGTTTCAAACCCGGAGGAAGAGTGTGACAACCGTAGCAGCAGAAAATGCAGTACTTCCCTCACTGAGCGGCGGCCTCTACGCATTCTTCTTTGATGTTGACGGGACGCTGGCCGCCATTCAGCCGCGTCCTGATGAAGCCTTTATTCCCGAATCTGTACGACAAACGCTACAGGCGCTTTATCGTCTGAGCCACGGCGCGCTGGCGCTGGTATCGGGACGCCCGATCCACGAGCTGGACAGGCTGGCTGCGCCGCTGCATGCGCCTGCCGCCGGCGTACACGGCGCTGAAAGGCGTGACGCCAGCGGTGAGCTGCATCGCCTGTCGCTGCCCGCCTCGCTGGGGCAGGAACTGAGCGATACGCTACACAAGGCGATGGCGCAGTGGCCCGGCACCCAGCTGGAAACCAAAGGGATGGCCTTTGCGTTGCACTATCGCCGTGCCGAACAGTATGAAAACGACGTTATGCAGCTGGCAGAGAAGCTGGTGGCACGCTACCCGGAGCTGGCGCTGCAGCCCGGTAAATGCGTGGTGGAGATTAAACCACAGGGCGTGGACAAAGGAGCAGCAATTCAGACTTTTATGGGAGAAGCGCCGTTTGCCGGACGTATTCCGGTATTTATTGGTGATGATTTGACGGACGAAAAAGGATTTCTTGCGGTCAACGCGCTGCAGGGCATCTCCGTCAAAGTCGGTAAAGGCTCAAGCCAGGCGCGCTATCGCCTGCATGGGGTAAATGAGGTTCACGCCTGGCTGGAGCAGATTAAATTACAATTAGAGCAAGACGAAACAACGTCGGTAAGGAGTCAAGGTTATGAGTCGCTTAGTGGTCGTATCTAACCGTATCGCTGTACCAGATGGTTCAAAAGCCAGCGCTGGCGGATTGGCGGTTGGCATCCTCGATGCGTTAAAGACGACAGGGGGTTTATGGTTTGGCTGGAATGGCGATATCAGCGCCATTGGTGAAGAAGATAATGACGATCTTGATATCGTCAAACATGAAGGTATTACCTACGCCTCTTTTCCGCTGAATCAGAACGACTACGATCTTTACTACTGCCAGTTCTCCAACACGGTTATCTGGCCCGCCTTCCATTACCGCCTCGATTTAGTTGAGTTCCAGCGTGAAGCCTGGGACGGCTACTGTAGCGTTAACGAACAGCTGGCTCAGCGTCTGCTGCCGCTGATTGAGCCTGACGATATTCTGTGGATCCACGATTATCATCTGCTGCCGTTTGCCGCCGCGCTGCGTAAGCGTGGAGTGAAAAACCGTATCGGTTTCTTCCTGCACATTCCTTTCCCGACGCCGGAAATCTTTAACGCGCTGCCGCCGCATAACGAGCTGCTGGAGATGTTGTGCGATTACGATCTGCTTGGCTTCCAGACTGAAAACGATCGCCTGGCGTTCCTGGAAAGCATGGCGCAGCTGACCACCCTGCAGGAGAAAGGTGAGAAACTGCATTGCGCCTTCGGTCATACCTTCGCCACCGAGGTTTACCCTATCGGCATTGAGCCGGACAGCATTAAAGAGATGGCGGAAGGCCCGCTGCCGCCGAAGATGGCCGCGATGAAGCGCGAGCTGGGCGATGCGAAAAATATTATTGCCTGTGAACGTCTCGATTACTCCAAGGGGCTGCCGGAGCGTTTTCTGGCCTATGAAGCGCTGCTGGAAAACTACCCGCAGCATCGTGGCAAAATCCGCTACTCGCAGATTGCGCCGACATCACGCGGTGATGTACAGGCTTACCAGGATATTCGTCATCAGCTGGAAACCGAAGCGGGGCGCATCAACGGCAAATATGGCACTCTCGGCTGGACGCCGCTCTATTACCTTAACCAGCATTTCGATCGCCGCCTGCTGATGAAAATTTTCCGTCTGACCGATGTGGCGCTGGTTACACCGCTGCGCGATGGGATGAACCTGGTGGCGAAAGAGTACGTAGCGGCGCAAAACCCTGAGGATCCGGGCGTGCTGGTGCTGTCGCGCTTTGCCGGGGCGGCAAATGAACTCACCTCCGCGCTGATCGTTAACCCTTACGATCGTGACGAAGTTGCGGCGGCGCTGGATAAGGCGATCACTATGCCGCTGGAAGAGCGTGTTTCCCGCTATAACGATATGATGGCGGTACTGCGTAAAAATGATATTTCCCACTGGCGTGAAAGCTTCCTGAAAGATCTGCGGGCGATTACGCCGCGCAGTGAAAGCGATCGCGCTGACAACAACGTGGCGACACTATCGCGCCGCGCCTGATTGTTCTGCGCTCGCGTATCGACAGGGATGTTGATACGCGCTTACCTGCCTGACGCATTTCCCTGCCTCCTTTAGCACATTTCCCGCTATTAACTCTGCTGTTCTCTCTGACCGTGTTGCCGTCGATTTTTATCCGTTCTGATAACGCCGTGGCAAAACAGCTGCGCTCAGGCCACGTTAAAATGCTGCCGTTGGCGTTCCGTCACCGGAGAATATGCTGCGTTCTGCTGAGTGAGCGTAAAAACCTGAAGACAAGCCTTTTGCACACTTTTTACGCGCTTGCGGTATTTTTCGGCTAAAACTGCCGGGGCAGGCATAAAGAATAACGGCACGCTGCCGATAGTCATGGCGAGTAGTTGCCCGTTACGTACCAAACATTCATATCTCTAATGTCACAGATAGTTACATCTGCTGATACCCTTCATACACTGCTGCTTCACTGTTAACGAACCGTTGTCAAAACGCCGTAATTTCGTCCTTTTGCCATTTGCAGCAGATTCGTCTTGCCTGGAAACTGTTTTCCTAAGTGATTAATATCACGACTTGTTTGCTGCGCTCTTAGTAGCATTAAATGCTGTTTTTACAAAAACTGACAGATGTTAATTTCAGGTGAAACGGCTGTCGCCCCACATATGGCAGGTATCGCATAAAAAGCAAACTTATGTGAATTTTTTGTTTAAATTTAGATAAAAACTTAGCAAAAAAGGGCTTTATTGGTTGCGTTATGCACTATTCACAAGCGTTACTGATGGATTTTTTGTGGCAATTTGCTTTAAAAATGTGATCTTGATCACACTTTATCTAAAATTTTACCTGTCGCTCGTTGTATGTCGAAATCAGAGGGGATACATTTGCACGGCTTTCAGAATAATCTTAAAAAACTGTAAGCGAACGTCACGGAAGAAAATACAACTCAAGTAATAGCTGGTCTGATGACATGACTGTTACTGATTCAGGATCCTGGAGGGACGTAAAACCATTGCGACAGACATTGGGCTTCGTCTCTACTTTTTTTGCCATCTTTAGATTCACCAGCCAGCAACCAAGAATGCGGTAGCCATTCCGCACAGTTAAAAGTAGTGTTAGTCAGGATGGAAAAAGAATGGGCACATCCGAATTATTAAAACATATTTACGATATTAATTTGTCATACTTGCTGCTTGCACAACGTTTAATTAACCAGGAAAAAGCTTCTGCAATGTTTCGCCTTGGTATTGATGAAGCCATGGCGGATGCACTCTCCCAGTTGACGCTGCCGGAGATGGTTAAGCTGGCAGAAACTAACCAGCTGGTATGCCAGTTTCGTTTTAACGATCACAATATTATTAACCGCCTAACGCAGGAATCTCGTGTGGATGATTTACAGCAGATCCACACCGGCATTTTATTATCCAGCCGTTTATTACGCGACGCCGCCAAAGACGAAGCGCCGAAAAAGAGGGCGGTATAATGAGTGAAAAAAGTATTGTTCAGGAGGCGCGTGATATTCAGCTGGCGATGGAGCTGATTACGCTTGGCGCGCGCTTACAGATGCTGGAAAGCGAAACCCAGCTTAGCCGTGGGCGCTTAATTAAATTATATAAAGAGCTGCGCGGCAGTCCGCCGCCGAAAGGCATGCTGCCGTTTTCTACCGACTGGTTTATGACCTGGGAACAGAATATTCACGCCTCGATGTTCTGTAACGCCTGGCAGTTTCTGCTGAAAAGCAAGCTGACCAGCGGCGTGGATGCGGTCATTAAGGCGTATCGCCTCTATCTGGAACAGTGCCCGCAGTCAGATGACGGCCCGCTGCTGGGGCTGACCCGCGCCTGGACACTGGTACGTTTTGTGGAAAGCGGCATGCTTGAACTGGCCGACTGCAAATGCTGCGGCGGCAGCTTTATTAACCATGCGCATCAGCCGCGGGGTAGCTTTGCCTGTAGCCTGTGCCAGCCGCCATCAAGAGCGGTAAAAAGACGTAAACTTTCAACAGAGACTGCCGATAACATTTCACAACTGCTGGATGAACAGGTTAAACGCGCCGTTTAAGATTGTTCGCATTGTGGAATGGCATCCAGCAGCGGTTTTTAACCGCTGCTTTTTTTTTGCCTCCACGTTGCTGAATAACGCCTGCGGCTCTCTGGCTTAACTTCCACCAACACGTTACTGACGTAAGGATTTATTGTGCTGGTAATTCTGGGTTATATCCTCGTTGTCGCTTCGGTGTTGGGCGGCTATATGATGGTCGGCGGGCACCTTGGGGCGCTTTATCAACCTTCTGAACTGTTGATTATCGGCGGTGCAGGTATTGGCGCTTTTGTTGTGGGTAATAACGGCAAATCTATCAAGGCAACAATAAAAGCCTTTCCCTTACTGCTGCGCGGCTCAAAATATAATAAAGCCGTTTATATGGATTTGATGGCGCTGCTTTATCGTTTAATGGCGAAATCACGCCAGCAGGGGATGATGTCGCTGGAACGCGATATTGAAAATCCAAAAGAGAGTGAAATATTCGCCAATTATCCACGTATTCTTGCTGACAATAAATTAGTCGATTTTATTACCGACTATATGCGCCTGATGATCAGCGGCAATATGAACGCCTTTGAAATTGAGGCGCTGATGGATGAGGAAATTGAGACCTATGAGCACGAATGTGACGTACCGGCGCAAAGTTTAGCGGCGGTAGGTGATTCGCTCCCGGCGTTCGGTATTGTGGCGGCGGTAATGGGGGTGGTGCATGCGCTGGCCTCGGCGGATCGTCCGGCGGCAGAGCTGGGCGCGCTGATTGCGCATGCGATGGTGGGAACCTTCCTCGGTATCCTGCTGGCCTACGGCTTCGTCTCGCCGCTGGCGTCGGTGCTGCGCCAGAAGTGTGCGGAAACTACCAAGATGATGCAGTGCATTAAGGTTACGCTGCTCTCCAGCCTTAATGGTTATGCGCCGCAGATCGCCGTTGAATTTGGGCGCAAAACGCTCTATTCCACCGAACGCCCGTCGTTTACCGAACTGGAAGAGCATGTGCGTAACGCGAAATCGCCCGCTAAGCAGACATCGGGCCAGGACGCATGAAACACGACAATCACCCGATTGTGCTGGTGAAACGGCGCAAGCATAAAAAACATGAGGGTGGTCACGGCTCGTGGAAAATCGCCTACGCCGATTTTATGACCGCGATGATGGCGTTTTTTCTGGTGATGTGGCTGATCTCGATCGCTAATCCGCAGCAGCTGGTCAAAATTGCGGAATATTTTCAGACACCGCTAAAGGTGGCTATCACCGGCGGTCAGCGCAACAGCGACAGCAGCAGCCCGATTCCCGGCGGCGGCGACGATCCGACGCAGAAAATTGGCGAGGTGCAAAAGCATATCGATATGGATGCGGAAAAGCGCAAGCTGGATGAAATTCGCCTCAATCGCCTGCGTGAACGGCTCGATCAGCTGATCGAGTCAGATCCGCGCCTGAAAACGCTGCGGCCTCACCTGATTATTAACCTGGTGGAAGAAGGGCTGCGCATTCAGATTATCGACAGCCAGAACCGCCCAATGTTTAAAACTGGCAGCGCGCAGGTGGAGCCGTATATGCGCGATATTCTGCGCGCCATTGCGCCGATCCTGAACGATCTGCCCAATAAAATCAGCCTGGCAGGGCACACCGACGATTTCCAGTACGCAATGGGCGATCGTGGCTACAGCAACTGGGAGCTGTCGGCGGATCGCGCTAATGCTTCACGCCGTGAGCTGGTGGCGGGCGGCCTTGACGGCAGCAAAATGCTGCGCGTGGTAGGCATGTCCGACACTATGCGGCTGAAAAACCGTGGTGGCGATGAGGCGGTTAACCGACGCATCAGCCTGCTGGTACTGAATCACGATACGCAGGCGCAAATCGAAAAAGAGAATGCCGAAAGCGACGTAACGACGCTCAGCGATCCGCAGAGCATCAAACAAATTACCGCACCGGCGCAGCCGACCGATGCGGCTATTAACCCAGATCATCAACCTTCACAGGCCGCGTCGGCCCGTCAGGAGCCGCCGTCATCAGCCGCTCCCGTTAACCCGTCGCAGCCTGATCGCGACTCACAGCAGAGGTGATAACCGTGAGCATGGATATCAGCGATTTTTATCAGACATTCTTCGATGAAGCTGACGAGCTGTTGGCGGACATGGAGCAACACCTGCTCGGATTAGATCCGCAGGAGCCCGATTCAGAACAGCTTAACGCCATTTTCCGTGCGGCTCATTCGATTAAAGGCGGAGCGGGTACCTTCGGCTTTGCGGTTTTGCAGGAAACCACCCATATCCTGGAAAACATTCTGGACGGTGCGCGCCGGGGCGAGATGCAGCTCAGCACTGACATTATCAACCTGTTTTTGGAAACCAAAGATATCATGCAGGAACAGCTCGATGCCTATAAGGCGGGACAGGAGCCCGACGCCAACAGCTTTAAATATATCTGTGAAGCGTTGCGCCAGCTGGCGCTGGAAGCGAAGGGAGAAACCATCGCGCCGGTGAAAAAGATTGATTTCGCTCCGGCAACCGCTGAGGTAACGACAGGCCTGCGCCTGAAGCTGAGCGATCTGAAGCCGAACGAAGTTGGCCTGCTGCTGGAAGAGCTGGGTAACCTCGGCAGCGTCAGCAACGTGATCAAAGGGGAAAACAGCCTCGAAGCGACGCTCGATTCCTCGGTGGGCAAAGACGATCTGGTCGCGGTGCTCTGCTTCGTGATTGAAGAATCGCAGATTAGCTTCCCGCAGGGCGCAGCCTCCGCACCGGTTGCCGAACCTGCGCCGCCGACAACGATGGCCGAGGCGGAAATTGCCGCCACGCCTGCTGCATCCGTGAGCGAATTAGCGCCTGCGGCGAAGCGTGAACCGAAGAAAGTGGCTCCGGCGAAAACCAGCGAGTCCAGCAGTATTCGCGTGGCGGTAGAGAAGGTCGATCAGCTGATCAACCTGGTTGGCGAACTGGTGATAACCCAGTCGATGCTGGCACAGCGTTCCGGTGCGCTCGATCCGGTGGCCCACGGCGATCTGCTGAACAGCATGGGCCAGCTGGAGCGCAACGCCCGCGATTTGCAGGAATCGGTGATGTCGATTCGTATGATGCCAATGGAGTATGTTTTCAGCCGATTCCCGCGCCTGGTGCGCGATCTGGCCAGCAAGCTGGGCAAAGAGGTAGAGCTGACGCTGCTTGGTAGCTCTACCGAGCTGGATAAAAGCCTGATTGAACGCATCATCGATCCCTTAACTCATCTGGTGCGCAACAGCCTCGATCACGGTATTGAATCGCCGGAAAAACGTGTCGCCGCCGGGAAAAGCGCGGTAGGCAACCTGACGCTCTCCGCTGAGCATCAGGGCGGCAATATCTGTATCGAAGTGATTGATGACGGCGCGGGACTGAACCGCGAACGCATTCTGGCGAAGGCGCTCTCCTCCGGCCTGCCGGTCAGCGATGCGATGAGCGATGAAGAGGTGGGAATGCTGATTTTCGCCCCCGGCTTCTCCACTGCCGAACAGGTCACTGATGTTTCCGGGCGCGGCGTCGGCATGGACGTAGTGAAACGTAATATCCAGGAGATGGGCGGCCACGTTGAAATCGCGTCGAAGCAGGGTAAAGGCACCACCATTCGTATCCTGTTGCCGCTGACGCTGGCGATCCTTGACGGCATGTCGGTGCGGGTGGCCGATGAGGTATTTATCCTGCCGCTGAATGCGGTGATGGAATCGTTGCAGCCGCGCGCGGAAGACCTGAAGCCGCTGGCAGGCGGCGAGTGCGTGCTTGAGGTACGCGGCGAATATCTGCCGCTGGTCGAGCTGTGGAACGTCTTTGACGTACAGGACGCGAAAACCGAAGCGACGCAGGGCATTGTGGTGATCTTACAAAGCGCCGGGAAACGCTATGCGTTACTGGTCGATCAGCTGATTGGTCAGCATCAGGTGGTGGTAAAGAATCTGGAAAGCAACTACCGCAAGGTGCCGGGCATCTCCGCCGCCACCATCCTCGGCGATGGCAGCGTGGCGTTGATTGTCGATGTTTCGGCGCTGCAATCATTGAACCGTGAGAAGCGCGTGGCCAGCGCTGCGTGATCAAACCAATTAAGGGTAAAGCTATGACTGGAATGGCAAATGTAACGAAGCTGGCCGGGGAGACCGTTGGCCAGGAATTTCTGGTATTCACGCTCGGCGATGAAGAGTATGGCATCGACATTCTAAAAGTGCAGGAGATCCGTGGCTATGACCAGGTTACCCGCATTGCCAATACGCCTGCCTTTATCAAAGGGGTAACTAACCTGCGCGGTGTGATCGTACCGATTATCGATCTGCGCATTAAGTTCGCGCAGCCTGGCGTCGAGTACAACGATAACACGGTTGTGATTGTGCTGAATCTGGTACAGCGCGTGGTGGGCATCGTGGTCGATGGCGTTTCTGACGTGCTGTCGCTAACTGCCGAGCAGATTCGTCCTTCGCCGGAGTTCGCCGTCACCATGTCCACTGAGTATCTGACCGGGCTGGGCGCGCTGGGCGATCGCATGCTGATTCTGGTCGATATTGAGAAGCTGCTGAGTAGCGAAGAGATGGCGCTGATGGACACGTTACGCAGCGCCTGACGGCAGGTAGTAAAGTTAGTTGATTATAACGGCGTGACAAAATAAAAAAAGGGCGGCATAATGTCGCCCTTTTACTATATAATTCAGAAAAATCCTACCAGATTCATGTTAATGAAAAGATGCTTTTTTAGCATAGCGAGTAACAAATAAAACTTTCACACTTAGTTAGAAGTCAGGTTTAAACAGCAGGAAACAATCATGTTAAAGGATAATAACATTCACAATACATCACGGCTGTTTTGCAGAATATATGCCAAGCATATAAAAGAAACGGTTTATCATCGCTTATTGCGCCATTGCCGTTTATACCGTCTCCTTTTTCCATACCTCTTATTAATTACAAACTACAAGATTTATTTTTACCCGCAACACAGTAGTAATTCGTTTTAATAATGTCAGAAATGACTTCTTTTTAAGAAATAACAGAAGTCACGCACTCTGTCAGATTGTTTTTTATCGCTGTAGAATTGTCTGGCAAAAGCCGCCGAGAAGGCGCTATAGGGTTGCGGAGACCGGTGACAACCGTACAGGCTGCTGCCGCGCCTGCCTTTGGAAGTGCTGTAACGTTCGGGCTCCGTGCCGTATGCGATCAACAATAAGGGACTTGTATGTTTAAAAATATAAAGATTGTGACAGTTATGTTTTTGATACTGGCACTGTTTGGCGTTATGCAAATGGTTACTAACGGGTTCTATTTTAAATCCGTCAAAGATAATCGGGCTAATGTTAAAACCGAAGAGCTGCATAGTTTGCGCCGTACTCATTTACATTATCTCCGGGCTTCATTACTGCAGGTGCGTAGTTCACTGAACCGCGCCGCGCTGCGTATTAATATGTATTCTGAAATGCGTAATATGGATGCGCAGACGGAAGAGCTGCTGGCGCTGGCGGGTAAACAGCTGGCAAACGCCGAGGCGAAATATGCTGAGTTCCAGCAGGTACATCAGCAGATAAGTCATCTGGATCATAAAAATCTCGATAGCAAGGAGTTAATTGATTCTTATCAGGAGCTGTATAAAAAATTACAGGAACTGAAAACGCTACTTTCCCAGCGCGATATGCAAGGCGCTCTCGACCAGCCGACGCAGAGCTATCAGGATCGGTTTGAACAGGCTTACGATCGGTGGATTAAAACCAACCGCGAGCAGTCACAGCAAACCAGCAGCGAAAGCGAAAATAATTATTCAGAGTCGTTAATGCTGGCGGGGCTGATGATGGTGCTGGTCTTGATCGCCCTGGCGGCGATGTGGGTGGTGCTGCAGCGTATCCTGCTGCGTCCGCTGGATGGCGTTATCGCGCATATTAAGCGCATTACCGAAGGCGATCTGACGGCAAAAATTGAAGTGACCACTCATAACGAAATGGGCCAGCTGGCGGAAAGCCTGCGTGATATGCAGCGTTCACTGGCGACAACCGTGCGCGACGTGCGCAGCGGCGCAGATATCATCTATACCAGCGCCAGTAAAATCTCCCTGGATAGCGGCGATCTTGCCTCCCGTACCGAGCAACAGGCGGCTTCACTGGAGCAGACCGCTGCCAGCATGGAAGAGCTGACGGCGACGGTGAAACAGAATGCCGATAACGCACGTCAGGCGTCACAGCTGGCACTGAGCGCCTCGGAAACCGCGCAGCGCGGCGGCAAGGTGGTAGACGGTGTGGTGAAAACCATGAGTGAAATTGCCGACAGCTCGAAGAAAATTGCCGATATTATCAGCGTGATCGACGGCATCGCCTTCCAGACCAATATCCTGGCGCTGAACGCGGCGGTGGAAGCGGCGCGTGCCGGTGAGCAGGGTCGCGGCTTTGCCGTAGTGGCAGGCGAAGTACGTAGCCTGGCACAGCGCAGTGCTCAGGCAGCGAAAGAGATTAAAGATCTGATCGTGGACTCAGTCAGCTGTGTTGATACCGGCGCGGAGCTGGTTAACAGCGCGGGCGAAACCATGAGCGAAATCGTTGATGCCGTTAATCGCGTGACCGATATTATGGGCGAAATTGCCGCTGCTTCCGATGAACAGAGCCGTGGTATTGAGCAGGTTGGTCAGGCGGTAACGGAAATGGACGGCGTCACGCAGCAGAACGCCGCGCTGGTGGAGGCTTCTGCCGCCGCCGCCGCCGCGCTGGAAGAGCAGGCCAGCCGCCTGGGTAAAGCCGTAGCCGTGTTTACGCTGCCCGTCGGTGAAAAAAGCCCTGAGCGTTCAGGTGCACCGGCGCTGACCTTAAAACCAGGCGCGGCGCTGGAAAAAAACAGCACATCCGCTGAGGATAACTGGATCACCTTCTAATCCTTCCCGTTTCTGACTCCCCTCCGATGCCGTCATTTGACGGCATCTTTTTTATGTCGATTCTTCAACCAACCGATTTTTCATCAGCGACGATAAACGTTGCCGTATCGTTGCCGATAACCTGCTGGTAGCTCATTTTCTCAATACCAGGGGTAAGTATGTTGAAGCGAATCAAAGTCGTGACCAGCCTGATTGTGGTGCTGGTTATTTTCGGCGTTATGCAGCTGCTGGCGGGCGGGCTGTTTTTCCAGGCGCTGAATCAGGACAAAACCAATTTTTCCGTCTCGCAAACTTCCAGTCAAAACGTGGCGGCGCTCACCGATGCCTGGATCGCGCTTAACCAGACGCGTATCACGCTGAACCGGGGCATGCTGCGCCTGCAAAGCGATATGGCCAGCAATATCAACGGCGGCGGACTGGATGCGCTGGTGCAGCAGAGCCGCAGTCAGCTGGCGGAAGCGGCTAAACAGTACCGCTTATATAAGGCAACGCCGGATACGCCGGGCCTGGACGATGCGCTGTCGCAGCGCATGGAAGAAAAATACAACATTCTGGCGAAAACCCTGAGCGATATGACTGAGCTGCTGGCGGCGAAGCAGCTGGAGACGATGTATAAACTCAATATCGAACAGAAGCAGAATGAGGCCCAGGCGGTCTACACCGAATGGCGCAGCGCACAGGCGATGCTGTCGGCAAAAGGCATTGCGGGAAACGAACGTGCGTTTAATACCATGCTGTGGATACTGGGTACGGTAATGACGCTGGTGCTGGCGGTGATCGTGCTGTGCTGGTTCGGCCTGCAACGTATCCTGCTCCAGCCGCTGCAAAAGGTGATGCAGCATATTCAGGCTATCGCCAGCGGTGACCTGACACAGCCGATTGAAGTGGAAGGGCGTAATGAGATGAGCCTGCTGGCGGCCAGCCTGCAGAACATGCAGCAGGAGCTGGTACGTACCGTCAGCGACGTGCGCGACGGTTCCGACGCCATCTATACCGGTGCCAGCGAAATCACCGCAGGCAGCAACGATCTCTCTTCGCGTACCGAGCAGCAGGCCGCTTCACTGGAGCAGACCGCCGCCAGCATGGAGCAGCTGACCGCCACCGTGAAGCAGAACGCGGAAAACGCACGCCAGGCGTCGCAGCTGGCGCTGAGCGCCTCGGAAACCGCGCAAAAGGGCGGGCAGGTGGTGGATGGCGTGGTGAAAACCATGAGCGACATCGCCGGCAGCTCGAAGAAAATTGCCGATATCATCAGCGTGATCGACGGTATCGCCTTCCAGACCAATATCCTGGCGCTGAACGCGGCGGTGGAAGCGGCGCGTGCCGGTGAGCAGGGGCGCGGCTTTGCCGTGGTGGCGGGTGAGGTGCGCAATCTGGCGCAGCGCAGCGCCCAGGCGGCGAAAGAGATCAAATCGCTGATTGAGGATTCCGTTGCGCGCGTTGATACCGGCTCTGCGCTGGTGGGTACCGCCGGTGAAACCATGAGCGATATCGTCAGCGCGGTAACGCGCGTCACCGATATTATGGGCGAGATCGCCTCAGCGTCGGATGAGCAGAGCCGCGGCATCGATCAGGTAGGCCTGGCGGTGACCGAGATGGATCGCGTTACGCAGCAGAACGCCGCGCTGGTGGAAGAATCCGCCTCGGCAGCGGCCGCGCTGGAAGAGCAGGCGAGCCGTCTCAGCCAGGCCGTTTCGGTATTTAAAGTGCGTCACAGCCAGGTCAGCCGCACCGCCGTGCTGAAAAGGCCCGCGCCCGGCAAAACCGCTGCGCTGAAGCCTGCTGGCGCATCCGCTACGGATACTAACTGGGAAACCTTCTAATCCCGCTATTCATGATTAACCAATGCCGCTCTCCGGCGGCATTGTTGCTCTCCCCGTTCGTCAACGGAAAGCCGCCCGCCCGACAGCGTTACGGCTACGCAGTTAATTGCAGATAAGGATAAAGATTCGGTTTGCCATGCCGATAAATCTTGTCATTCCAACCACGCTTTAAGGTCCACCATGTTTAAGCATATTAAAGTTGTGACGGCACTGATCCTGGTGCTGGCGATTTTCGCTGTACTGCAAATAGCCTCCAGCGGGCTGTTCTTCAACGCCCTGAAAGGGGATCGGGAAAATTTCGTGCTTTCGCAACAGATCCAGCGTGAGCAGATCAGCCTCAACGCGGCCTGGGACGCGCTGATTCAGGCGCGTAACACCCTTAACCGCGCCGGTATTCGCTACATGCTGGACGCTAACCATATGGGCAGCGGCAGCACCGTTGCCGAGTTGGTAGCGCTGGCGAATCAGCAGCTGCAAACCGCCGATAAAAGCTTTACCGCCTATAGCGCCGAACTGCCTGAAGACGTAAAAAACATGCCTTATCTGGTGGCGGTCAATGACAAATATAAGGTACTGCATGATGCGCTGAGCGAGCTGGTGCAGCTGCTGGGGGCGGGCGACCTGAAAGGGTTTGTCGATCAGCCGACGCAGGGTTTTCAGAACGATTTTGAAAGTGCTTATACCGTCTGGGCGCAGACCACCAGCGGCCTGATGGCAGCCGGTGCTGACCAGAACGAAGACGCCTATCAGCGCGCGCTGTGGATTATCGGCATTGTACTGCTGATGCTGGCAGGCATCGTGGCGCTGGTATGGATGGGGATGCACCGCATCCTGCTGAGCCCGCTGAAATCAACCATTGAGCATATCCGCCATATCGCCAGCGGCGATCTAACGCAGCCGATTGAAGTGGAAGGGCGTAATGAGATGAGCCTGCTGGCGGCCAGCCTGCAGAACATGCAGCAGGAGCTGGTACGCACCGTCAGCGACGTGCGCGACGGGTCTGACGCCATCTATACCGGTGCCAGCGAAATCACTGCGGGCAGCAACGATCTTTCTTCGCGTACCGAGCAGCAGGCCGCCTCGCTGGAGCAGACCGCCGCCAGCATGGAGCAGCTGACCGCCACCGTGAAGCAGAACGCGGAAAACGCACGCCAGGCGTCGCAGCTGGCGCTGAGCGCCTCGGAAACCGCGCAGAAGGGCGGCAAGGTGGTGGATGGCGTGGTGAAAACCATGAGCGACATCGCCGGCAGCTCGAAAAAAATCGCTGATATCACCAGCGTGATCGACGGCATCGCTTTCCAGACCAATATCCTGGCGCTGAACGCGGCGGTGGAAGCGGCACGTGCCGGTGAGCAGGGACGCGGCTTCGCCGTGGTGGCGGGTGAGGTGCGTAATCTGGCGCAGCGCAGCGCCCAGGCGGCGAAAGAGATCAAATCGCTGATTGAGGATTCCGTCGCGCGCGTCGATACCGGCTCGGTGCTGGTGGAGAGCGCGGGCGAAACCATGAGCGATATCGTCAGCGCGGTGACACGCGTCACCGACATTATGGGCGAGATCGCCTCAGCGTCAGATGAGCAGAGCCGCGGCATCGATCAGGTAGGCCTGGCGGTGACCGAGATGGATCGCGTTACGCAGCAGAACGCCGCGCTGGTGGAAGAATCCGCCTCGGCAGCGGCCGCGCTGGAAGAGCAGGCGAGTCGTCTCAGCCAGGCGGTTTCTGTGTTCAGAATTCGTAAAGAATTCGCTGCCGCCGCCGTTAACGTATCTGTGGCAACGAAAAAAACGCAAAGCGCAGCGCCGTCAGCGGCAGCGCGTAAAGCCGCCGTCGCAACGGATGAGAACTGGGAAACCTTCTGATTCTCCAGGCGGCGGGCCAGACGAGGTCACACAACAGAATGTCGCGCCGGGAGAAGTAAGCGGCGCTCTGTACCCGTTAAATTGCTTTTGTTGGGTGAACCTGGATGAAGAAATCGACACTACTGGCACCACCTGAGAGCACCACGCTGCTGGCCCAAATGGTCCAGCGCCTGCCGCTCTCCGATACGCACTTTCGCCGTATCAGCCAGCTTATTTATCAGCGAGCCGGTATCGTGCTCGCCGATCACAAACGTGAAATGGTTTACAACCGGCTGGTACGCCGCCTGCGCACGTTGAATATTGATGATTTCGGGCGCTACCTCGCGCTGCTGGAAAACGATGCCAACAGCGCCGAGTGGCAGGCGTTTATTAACGCGCTGACCACCAACCTGACGGCTTTTTTCCGCGAGGCGCACCATTTCCCTATTCTGGCGGATCACGCCAAACGGCGCGGCGGCAGCTACAACGTCTGGAGTACTGCGGCCTCTACCGGCGAGGAGCCATACTCCATCGCCATGACGCTGGCGGAAACGCTGGGCGTCGGGCCGGGGAAGTTTTCGGTCCACGCCAGCGATATCGATACGCAGGTACTGGAAAAGGCCTCGTCAGGCATCTATCGCCAGGAGGAACTGCGCACGCTGTCGCAGCCGCAGATGCAGCGTTTCTTTTTGCGCGGCACCGGGCCGCATACCGGGATGGTGCGTGTACGGTCGGAGCTGGCGAATACGATCAGTTTTGTCCAGCTGAATCTGCTGGCGCATGAGTGGGCGCTGCCTGGCCCCTTTGATGCCATTTTTTGCCGCAACGTGATGATCTATTTCGATAAAGAGACTCAGGAAAAGATCCTGCGGCGTTTTGTCCCGCTGCTGAAGCCGGGCGGGCTGCTGTTTGCCGGTCACTCGGAAAACTTCAGCCAGATCAGTAAAGAGTTCTATCTGCGCGGGCAGACGGTCTATGGACTGACGAAGGAAAGATCATGAGCAAAATCACCGTAATGTGCGTTGATGATTCAGCGCTGATGCGACAGCTGATGACGGAAATCATTAACAGCCATCCTGATATGGAGATGGTAGCCACTGCACCCGATCCGCTGGTGGCGCGCGATTTAATCAAGCAGTACGACCCGCAGGTACTGACGCTGGATGTGGAGATGCCGCGAATGGACGGCCTCGACTTTCTGGAAAAGCTGATGCGCCTGCGCCCGATGCCGGTGGTAATGGTCTCTTCCCTGACCGCAAAAGGCTCGGAGGTGACGCTACGTGCGCTGGAGCTGGGGGCGATCGATTTCGTCACCAAGCCACAGCTGGGCATTCGCGAAGGGATGATGGCCTACAGCCAGATGATCGCCGACAAGATCCGTGCGGCGGCACGCGCCCGGCTGGTGCCGCGTGTGCCGCAGGCGGCTCCGGCGCTGCTGAAGGCGGGCCCGCTGCTGAGCAGCGAGAAGCTGATCGCTATCGGCGCGTCAACCGGCGGCACCGAAGCGATTCGCCATGTGCTTCAGCCGCTGCCGGTCACCAGTCCGGCACTGCTGATTACCCAGCATATGCCGCCGGGCTTTACCCGCTCCTTCGCCGAGCGGCTAAACAAGCTGTGCCAGATTACCGTGAAAGAGGCGGAAGATGGCGAGCGTATTCTGCCAGGGCACGCCTATATCGCGCCCGGTGCCATGCACCTGGAGCTGGCGCGTAGCGGCGCTAACTATCAGATAAAGCTGAACGATGGGCCGCCGGTTAACCGCCATAAGCCGTCGGTGGACGTGCTGTTTAAGTCGGTGGCGCAACATGCCGGACGTAACGCCGTTGGCGTGATCCTGACCGGGATGGGCAACGATGGCGCGGCGGGGCTGCTGGAGATGTACCGCGCCGGAGCCTGGACCATCGCCCAGAATGAAGCGAGCTGTGTCGTTTTCGGCATGCCACGTGAGGCGATTGCCTACGGGGGAGCCAGTGAAGTGGTGGATCTGCACCAAATCAGCCAGCACATGCTGGCAAAAATTAGCGCCGGACAGGCATTGCGAATTTAACCGGGCCCGTCCAGCGGGACGAATAACACAGGAGTAGATATGGCTGACAAGAATATGCGCTTTTTGGTGGTGGACGATTTCAATACGATGCGTCGTATCGTCCGTAACCTGCTGAAAGAGCTGGGCTTCAATAACGTTGAAGAAGCGGAAGATGGTGCTGATGCGCTGACCAAACTGCGCGCAGGCGGGTTCGATTTCGTCATTTCCGACTGGAACATGCCGAATATGGATGGTCTGCAACTGCTGCAAACCATCCGCGCCGACGCCACGCTGGGCAAGCTGCCGGTGCTGATGGTAACCGCCGAGGCGAAGAAAGAGAACATTATTGCTGCCGCACAGGCTGGTGCCAGCGGCTATGTCGTTAAACCTTTTACCGCAGCGACCCTGGAAGAGAAGTTAGGTAAGATCTTCGAAAAATTAGGTATGTAAGGAGACGTGATGAGCGAACTTACGAAACCAGCGACCGATGCGGCTTCGGCGCAAGATATTATCTCACGCATCGGCTCCCTGACGCGTATGCTGCGTGACAGCCTGCGCGAGCTGGGGCTGGATCAGGCGATTGCGGAAGCGGCGGAAGCGATTCCCGACGCCCGTGACCGCCTTGATTACGTGGTGCAGATGACGGCGCAGGCGGCTGAGCGGGCGCTGAACTGCGTCGAAGCGTCGCAGCCGCGTCAGGAGGCGCTGGAAAGCGGTGCTAAAGATCTAAAAACGCGCTGGGATGCCTGGTTTGAAAACCCTATTGAGCTGGCGGACGCGCGCGTGCTGGTTTCGGATACGCGCGATTATCTGGCTATCGTGCCGGAACACACCTCCTTTACCAATGCGCAGCTGCTCGACATTATGATGGCGCAGGATTTTCAGGATCTGACCGGTCAGGTGATTAAACGCATGATGGATGTGATCCAGGAGATTGAGCGCCAGCTGTTAATGGTGCTGCTGGAAAATATGCCGGAAGCGAACGCGCGCCAGAAGCGGGAAGAAAATAGCCTGCTGAACGGCCCGCAGATCAACGCCGCCGCGCCGGGCGTGGTAGCGAACCAGGATCAGGTTGACGATCTGCTTGATAGTCTGGGTTTTTAAGTACAAGGCCGCCATTCGTTAACCAGCGCGGCGGCCTGCTGTTTTACGTAGCGGACTGGCATTACGTCAGCCCGCCGCGTCCATTCCCGAAATAACCCCTGTTTCACCCTGCTACTCGGCGCATTAAAACCTGCCGCTTTTGGCAACCTATGCTGCATTCCCATTCCGGCGCAGGTTTTGCAACGTGGCTGAAGAGAGCGACGAGGAAAAAACAGAATCCCCCACACCCCACCGACTTGAGAAAGCGCGGAAAGAGGGACAGATCCCGCGCTCGCGCGAGCTGACGTCGCTGCTGATGCTGGTGGCGGGGCTGCTGATCCTCTGGATGGGCGGCGAGCCGATGGCACGCCAGCTGGCAGACATGGTCGCTTCCGGCTTTAGCTTCGATCACCGGCTGATCAACGATCCGGGCCAGATAGTACGTCACGTCAGTCGTTTGCTGGGTCAGGCGGTCTGGGCGCTGCTGCCGATGATGGGTGGCCTGGTGCTGGTGGCTATCGCCGCGCCGATGCTGCTTGGCGGGATGGTGCTGAGCGGTAAATCGATCGCGTTTAATTTCGGCAAACTCAATCCGCTGAGCGGCCTGAAGCGCATGGTCTCCTCACAGACCTGGGCCGAGCTGTTGAAAGCGGTGCTGAAGGCGGCGCTGGTTGGCTCGGTGGCGGGCTGGTATGTCTGGGCAAAATGGCCGGAGATGCTGCGGCTGATTACCGAGTCACCTTTTGACGCGCTGGCGCACGGCCTGAATATGGTGGCGGTGTGCTGCTTTCTGGTGGTGCTGGGGCTGGTGCCGATGGTCGGTTTTGATGTTTTCTGGCAGCTGTTCAGCCATTTCAAAAAGCTGCGTATGTCGCGTCAGGAGATTCGCGATGAGCATAAAGAGATGGAGGGCGATCCGCACGTTAAAGGGCGTATTCGCCAGGCGATGCGCGCCGCCGCCCGTCGCCGCATGATGGCCGATGTGCCGAAGGCGGATGTGATCGTCACCAACCCGACGCACTATTCGGTGGCGTTGCAGTATGACGAGAAGAAGATGAGCGCGCCGAAGGTGCTGGCGAAAGGCGCTGGCGACGTGGCGCTGAGAATTCGCGAGCTGGGTAAAACGCACCGTGTACCCATTCTGGAAGCGCCGCCGCTGGCGCGTGCGCTATATCGCCACAGTGAAATCGGTCAGCACATTCCGGGGGCGCTTTACGCGGCGGTAGCCGAGGTGCTGGCCTGGGTATGGCAGCTGAAACGCTGGAAGCGTGAAGGCGGGCTGATACCGAAGAAACCTCAACGTTTGCCGGTCCCGGCTGAACTGGACTTTGCAGGAGAAACACGATCCGATGGCTAATCTGGCCGCTTTACTTCGCTTACCGGGTAACATGAAAGATTCGCAGCTGAAGGTGCTGGCTGGCCCGCTGCTGATTCTGATGATCCTGTCGATGATGGTGCTGCCGCTGCCGCCCTTTATCCTCGATCTGCTGTTTACCTTTAATATCGCGCTTTCCATTATGGTGCTGCTGGTGGCAATGTTCACCCAGCGCACGCTGGAGTTCGCGGCGTTTCCTACCATTCTGCTGTTTTCTACCCTGCTGCGTCTGGCGCTGAACGTCGCCTCAACGCGTGTGATTTTGCTGGAGGGGCATACTGGTGCGGCAGCGGCGGGGCGTGTGGTGGAAGCCTTTGGGCACTTCCTGGTTGGCGGCAACTTCGCCATTGGTATCGTGGTATTTATTATTCTGATCATCATTAACTTTATGGTGATTACCAAAGGTGCCGGACGTATTGCCGAAGTGGGCGCGCGTTTTGTACTGGACGGTATGCCTGGCAAGCAGATGGCGATCGATGCCGATCTGAACGCCGGTTTGATCGGCGAGGAGGAGGCGAAGAAGCGCCGCGCTGAGGTCACTCAGGAGGCGGATTTTTACGGCTCAATGGACGGTGCCAGTAAGTTTGTTCGTGGTGACGCCATCGCGGGCATTATGATCATGATTATTAACGTGGTCGGCGGCCTGCTGGTGGGCGTGGTGCAGCACGGTATGCCGCTCGGCGCGGCGGCAGAGAGCTATACGCTGTTGACCATCGGTGACGGTCTGGTGGCGCAGATCCCGGCGCTGGTGATTTCCACCGCGGCGGGCGTGATCGTGACGCGCGTCAGTACCGAGCAGGATGTGGGCGAGCAGATGGTGAACCAGCTGTTCAGTAACCCACGCGTGATGATGCTGAGCGCAGGCGTGCTGGGTCTGCTGGGTCTGGTGCCGGGCATGCCGAACCTGGTCTTTTTGCTGTTTACCGCCGCGCTGCTGGGTCTGGCCTGGTGGCAGCGTGGGCGCGAGATGCAGCCGAAGCTCGCCGTGCCGTCGTCGATGCCGCGCGCGCAGGAGAGCGCCGCTACGGTGGAAGCCACCTGGGGCGATGTGCAGCTGGAAGATTCGCTGGGGATGGAGGTGGGTTATCGCCTGATCCCGATGGTGGATCAGCAGCAGAACGGCGAGCTGCTGGGACGTATCCGCAGTATTCGTAAGAAGTTCGCGCAGGAGATGGGCTTTTTGCCGCCGGTGGTGCATATTCGCGACAATATGGATTTGCCTGCCGCACGCTATCGTATTTTGATGAAGGGCGTGGAGATCGGCAGCGGCGATGCTTACCCTGGGCGCTGGATGGCGATTAACCCCGGCACTGCCGCCGGGAGTTTGCCCGGTGAAACTACGGTCGATCCGGCGTTTGGTCTGGCCGCCGTCTGGATTGACAGCGCGCTGAAGGAGCAGGCGCAGATTCAGGGCTTTACCGTGGTAGAGGCCAGTACGGTGGTGGCGACGCATCTTAATCATCTGATCGGCCAGTACGCCAGTGAGCTGTTTGGGCGTCAGGAGGCACAGCAGCTGTTGGATCGCGTGAGTCAGGAGATGCCGAAACTGACAGAGGATCTGGTGCCGGGCGTGATTTCACTGACCACGCTGCATAAGGTGTTGCAGAATTTGCTGGCGGAGCGGGTGTCGATTCGCGATATGCGCACCATTATTGAGACGCTGGCGGAGCATGCGCCGGTGCAGAGCGATCCTTATGAGTTGACGACGGTGGTGCGCGTGGCGCTGGGCCGTGCTATTACGCAGCAGTGGTTTCCCGGCAGCGGCGAGGTGCAGGTGATCGGTCTGGATGCGACGCTGGAGCGGCTGTTGTTGCAGGCGTTGCAGGGCGGCGGCGGGCTGGAGCCGGGGCTGGCGGATCGTTTGTTGGATCAGGCGCAGCGTGCACTGCAAAATCAGGAGATGCTGGGCGCGCCGCCGGTGCTGTTGGTGAATCATCCGTTGCGGGCGTTGCTGGCGCGTTTTCTGCGCCGCAATCTGCCGCAGCTGGCGGTGCTTTCTAATATGGAGCTGACCGATAACCGTCAGATTCGTATGACGGCGACGATTGGAGGTCAGTGATGCGGGTGTTGTTGGCGTTGGCGCTGTTGTTGCCGCTGGTGGCGCAGGCGACGGGCGGCGCGTGGCAGGGCAGCGCCGTGGGCGTGGCGTTGAGTAATCGTGGCGTTGAGGCCGCTTCCGCGCCGGTTTCGCCGCCGGAGTCGATTTCCGGTGTGATGACGCTGATTTACTGGCGTTTTGAGTTGACCGGCCCGCAGCCTGCGGGGTTGCAGGTTAAGCTTTGTTCGAGTACCCGCTGTACGCCGATTGAGGGAGCGAGCGGCTCGACGCGCGGGCTGACGAATGTTCCGGCGGGCGATACGTTGCGTTTTATTTATAGCGTCCCAGGGCAGGGACGGCTGTTTCCGGTGCTGCGGGTGCGTAGTAATCAGGTGATGGTGAATTATCAATAAGTCAGGCCGTGTTGGGGGGATGGGATTCGTACCGAGCCGGTTATCGCAAGATCTGAATCGAGCCGTTTGTGATGACATTTTAACCGTGGCGGTATAACAAGGTTTGTATTGTGCCGGTCGCAGGAGGGGTAACCCGTTCGGCGGGACGGCATAAACCCGTCCCTGGGGCCTCCGCCCGCGCCTTCCCTGGCGCGGGAGGCCCGCCTCATCGTGCTACCCCTCCCGCTTCCCATAGATCGGCGCTGCCGTAACTTAACTGTTAGTTTCTGAAATTGGTCTCGAAAGCTAACCGGGCGGCGGCAAATATCCACAAAAGCTGAAGCCGGGAGAGGAGAGGCTGCGAAGTAAAGCTTCCGCGTCAGGGATGACGCGGCAGAGCCTCCAGGGATGGATTTACGGCGTCTTTACGTAGCGGCCTTTCTCTCCACAGGCAGGCGCAATACCTACGCCAGCCTCAGAGTCCGCCGCAATTAATCCCAAAGCCGGCCAAATAAAAATCCACGCCGAAGCGTGGATTCAATAACCTGATTTAGCGTTAAAACGAGTTTACATACGCTCAACCGTCTCAATACCCAACGTATCCAGACCCTGCTTCAGCGTTCTTGCCGTCAGCAGCGCCAGCTTCAGGCGGCTCTGACGTACCGCTTCATCTTCCGCTGACAGAATCGGACAGTGTTCATAGAAACCGGAGAACAGACCAGCCAGATCGTACAGATAAGCACACATCACGTGCGGCGTGCCGTCACGTGCAACCTGGGTAATCGTCTCTTCAAACTGCAACAGACGAGCCGCCAACTGTGCTTCGCGAGGATCGAGCAGCTGAATCTTGCCTGCCAGCGCTGCGGTCTCATCAATACCTGCCTTACGGAACACCGACAGCACACGCGTATAGGCGTACTGCATATACGGCGCGGTATTACCTTCAAAGGCCAGCATATTATCCCAGTCGAAAATATAATCGGTAGTGCGGCTCTTCGACAGATCGGCATATTTCACCGCGCCGATACCAACGATATTCGCCAGCTTGCGCAGCTCATCGGCATCCATATCCGGGTTCTTCTCTGAAACCAGTGCCGTGGCGCGTTCCACCGCTTCATCCAGCAGATCGGAAAGCTTAATGGTGCCGCCGCTGCGAGTCTTAAACGGACGTCCATCTTTACCCAGCATCATGCCGAACATATGGTGTTCCAGCGGCACCGATTCCGGCACGTAACCCGCTTTGCGCACGATGGTCCACGCCTGCATCAGATGTTGATGCTGACGGGAATCGATGTAGTAAAGCACACGATCGGCGTGCAGCTGCTCATAACGATATTTCGCGCAGGCGATATCCGTTGTGGTATAGAGATAGCCGCCATCCTTCTTCTGAATGATGACGCCCATCGGTTCGCCTTCCTTATTCTTAAACTCATCAAGGAAAACAACGGTGGCACCTTCACTCTCTACCGCCAGCCCTTTGGCCTTCAAATCGGCAACGATGCCTGGCAGCATATCGTTATACAGGCTCTCGCCCATCACATCTTTACGCGTCAGCGTCACGTTCAGACGATCATAAATCGTCTGGTTCTGCGTCATGGTGATATCGACCAGCTTTTTCCACATGGTACGGCAATATTCATCGCCGCCCTGCAGCTTCACCACGTAACCGCGCGCACGTTCGGCGAACGCTTCATCTTCATCGTAGGTCTTTTTCGCTTCGCGATAAAACGTTTCCAGATCGGAAAGGGCAATCGCTTCATGATGCTCGCGCTGCTGTTTTTCCAGATAGGCGATCAGCATACCGAACTGAGTACCCCAGTCGCCGACGTGGTTGGCACGAATAACGTGATGGCCGAGGAACTCCAGCGTGCGGGCCGCCGCATCACCGATAATCGTTGAGCGTACGTGTCCCACGTGCATCTCTTTCGCCACGTTTGGCGCAGAGTAGTCAATCACGATGGTTTCCGCCTCTACCGGCGTCACGTTCAGACGCGGCGAAGCGAGGGCGCTTTCGGCCTGCTGTGCCAGCCATTCCGGTGCAAGGAAAATGTTAATGAAGCCCGGACCGGCGATTTCAACTTTGCTGGCAATGCCGTCCAGCGCGAGATGCTGCACAACCTGCTCGGCCAGCTGGCGTGGTTGCTGCCCCAGTTTCTTCGCCACCGCCATAATGCCATTGGCCTGGTAATCGCCAAACTGGACTCTGGCCGACTGACGAACCATAGGTTCGCAATCTGCTGGCGCGCCAACGGCGATCATCGCCTGACTAACTTTTTCGGAAAGGAGAGCCTGAATATTCACCGAGTTACCTTCATCTGTCTGCATTGCCCGCCGCGTTGCGGTTACGGGCACGATCGTCACGACGCCTGACAGCCTGGCAGGTTGCTGTACAATAGCGCCGGGGGAAAAAAGAAGGGGAGAAGTATACTTGATTTGGAGGAAGGCGTCAGCAGCCCCAACGGGCGGAAACACGGCTGAGTATGTTTCCGCCGGGGTGAAAAAAGGTTAGCGGCGGCGAAAGTGTCTGTATGGATTGCTTACCGTTTTTTCATTACGCACCTTCCAGTGGCGGGAGATAGCAAACCCCATCAGCGCGATAAGAACTGCAATAATAATGAGTTTAAACATATAGCCATTCCTTGTGTGATGGTTCGGGTAAATTTATAAGAAAGGCTTAGGAGCCGCAATTGTTGCTCTGTCCAATTAGGAATTACCTTAAGCCTGAAACAAACGTAATGGAAAACATTAACTTAATGGTGTTTTTATAAAATATTTTTTGGTCTTGTACCGTGCTAAACTGGACATTAATACGATAAATTACGTTAATTTATCAAGAAAATTAAACTTAAAGAGTTATTTTATAACTATCAATGGCCTTGTGATTGCGGTCGCATGGCGCAAATACTTTAGAAAAATTGTATAAATGTGAGGGCTAATTGTGCCGTTCAGGAATAATCTGGAAGCGCTTTCTGACCTGGCAGAAGACCTGCCGCGTTTCGAACAACAGCTGCTTGAGTTAGCGGAAAGGTTGGGATTGACGCTGGAAGGGCGGGAAGCCGACCATATTTCGCTGCGTTGTCACCAGAACGCCACGGCGGAACGCTGGAAGCAGGGGCTGATGCAGGTAGGGCATCTGTTCTCAGAAAAGATGATCAACGGACGACCTATCTGTTTATTCGAGCTGCATACGCCGATAAAAGTAGGTCCGTGGCGCATCAGCGTGGTTGAGCTGCCCTGGCCGGGTCAAAAGCTTTACCGGCATGAAGGCTGGGAACACGTTGAGATAGTGCTGCGTGGCGATCCACAAACGCTGGGCGCGCGGGCGATGGCTCTGTTATCCGACAGCGGTCTGCTCCAGCCCGGCATCTCGTTTAAAACCAGCGCGCCGCAGGGAGAGGGCGAACGCCTGCCAAATCCGACGCTGGCGGTAACCGATGGGCAAATCACCATTAAATTTCATCCGTGGAGCATTCAGGAGATCGTGGCCAGCGAGCAGGCGTAACCCTAATGTCACCTGTTTTTGCCACTTCAGCCTGGCGCTGTGATGGCGGTCTATCCATAGATCGAAATTGAATGCCATGATTAGTCTTCTCATTATACTGCCCTGCAAACTGAGCCCAACGGAAATCAGGAAACCAGCCAGCAGTCATTAAACAGGAGGATGAAATGGTTAAACTGGAAGTATGCTGCTACGGAGTGGACTGTGCGGTTGTTGCGCAGGAAGCGGGTGCCGATCGGGTTGAGCTATGTGCGTCACCGAAAGAGGGCGGGTTGACGCCTTCCTTCGGTATGTTGCAGGCGGCGCGGGCGCAGCTTCACATACCTGTTCATCCCATTGTTCGTCCACGCGGCGGCGATTTTTGCTACAGCGCAAGTGAATTTGCTGCGATGAAATCTGATGTGGCGATGATTCGCGAGCTGGGCTTTCCGGGAGTTGTGTTCGGTATGCTGGACGCTGATGCGCATATAGATATCAGTAAGATGCGCGAGATTATGCTGCTGTGTGGCGATATGCAGGTCACATTTCACCGCGCCTTTGACCTCTGCCACAGCCCAAAACGCGCGCTGGAAACGTTGACCGGGCTGGGCGTTGCGCGCATTCTGACATCGGGACAGCAGCAGAGCGCCGAAAGCGGAATTGTACTGTTAAAGGAACTTACTGAGCTAAGTGACGGTCCAATCATTATGGCTGGTGCGGGCGTGCGGTTGAGCAACCTGCAAAAGTTCCTGGATGCCGGTATTCGTGAGCTGCATAGCTCCGCCGCGCAGCTGGTGGCGTCACCGATGCGCTACCGCAAAGCGGGCGTATCCATGAGCTCCGCCATTGAAACCGATGAGTTCAGCCGCCACTGTGTGGATGGCGATATGGTTGAGGCGATGAAAAGTTTTATGCAGTTGAACAGGGTCCGGGTCGCCTGAGCCCAACAGTTTTTGCCGCGCAGCACGCCGTTCCTCAGACGTGATGTTTGCAAGTACCAAACCCCAGCCTCTTGTTGGGGTTTTTTTTATTCTATCGCCAGCCTGCGACGTTGCCTTCTTCTTGATGCGCTGACGGTTCCTTCTTTCGTTGCGGCCATACATTTCCCTTTGCGGACACGTTATTCCGTTCAGACGCCTCCTGGCACAGCATTATTTATGCACAATTTCGCTCTTGTTACGGCATTTCCGATTAATGACCTGGTAAAGACAGGGTTAATTTGTTTCTATTAATTTGCCAGTAAATAATATTCTCAAATGGAATTATACGTGTCGATCATCAGTTCTTTCTTTAACTGATAGTTTAATGTTTCAACATTAAACAGGGATAACTTATTATCAGCTTAACAGGACATTATAAAGCAACGCTTTATCATGAGAAAAATGTCGTTAATATCGTAAAAGGAAAGTGAAAAAACCATTGGGTAAACGTCAGGTTCATGTAATCATTTGATTTAAAATTGAATTTTTTAGCCGGGCGGCAACATGGGTTTATTTTCCAGTTATTTTTGGTATTCAATTCAGTGTTATCCTGAGCGGTTGATCTGTTTTTCAGTAGTTTTTCTTTTGCCTGCCAGCTTCCTTACGCTTCCATAAACCCGTTCAAAATATCGTTCTGATTAGATTTTTCCTAACACAATTAGCCAGTTACAACTTATTAAAAAATAATTAATGAGAGATTTTTTTGTTGGCTTACAGAGGCGTATAATTGCCGCTGATGCTGTTTTTTTCTGCATCAGACAGGGTAAAATCAGAATAAAGTAATATTATTTACTACTAAATAATGAGTGCGGAAAGATATTATTTTATTATGATCGCTGATGAAATGTTAATTTTTGTTCGGCCGCATGGCATATTGGGCGGTAAAAGGTAAATATCTTATGAGGCAACAAAGCCTGCGGGGGCATATCAATCTCCCGGCCAGCTATTTTGGTATGGTATTGGGTATCATCGGAACAGGCTTTGCCTGGCGTTATGCAGCAACGATTTGGCCAGTTTCGGTGCTGCCGGGGGTAGTATTAATTAGCCTGGCGGTAGTCGTATGGGCGCTGCTGGCCGGTTTCTTTATTGTGCGTTTGATCCGTCACCCTGAGGCGGTGCTGGATGAGGTGCGTCATCCGTTAAAGGGCAGCTTTGTAAGCCTGTTTCCTGCGACAACGATGCTGGTTTCAATTGGCGTTACACCCTGGTCACGCCTTCCTGGCGAAGCGCTGTTTATGACTGGCGCTGTGATACAGCTGGGATATGCTGCCTGGCAGGGGGCCGGTTTGTGGCGGGGTGCTCATCCCGCGACGGCGACAACGCCGGGCCTCTATCTCCCTACCGTAGCGAATAACTTTATTAGCGCTATGGCCTGCGGTGCGCTGGGCTATCACGATATTGGTATTCTGTTCCTGGGCGCTGGCATATTTTCATGGCTTAGCCTTGAACCTGCCATACTGCATCGGTTACGCAGTCACGGTGAAATGCCGCTGGCGATACGCCCGGCGTTAGGTATCCAGATGGCTCCGGCGTTTGTTGCCTGTAGCGCCTGGCTTAGCGTTAACGGCGGGGAAGTTGACGTGCTGGCGAAGATGCTGTTTGGCTACGGTCTTTTACAGCTGCTGTTTATGATTCGTCTTATTCCGTGGTATGCCAGCCAGCCTTTTAACGCCTCATTCTGGAGTTTTTCATTCGGTGTTTCTTCGTTGGCAAATACGGCGCTTCATTTGGGACACAGCGCTCCCGGTGGCGCATTATACGATCTTTCCATC
Organism: Mixta intestinalis; assembly: GCF_009914055.1. Classification (NCBI taxonomy): domain Bacteria; kingdom Pseudomonadati; phylum Pseudomonadota; class Gammaproteobacteria; order Enterobacterales; family Erwiniaceae; genus Mixta; species Mixta intestinalis. The sequence goes on along the minus strand of NZ_CP028271.1, from coordinate 1,745,697 downwards.
CCGCTTTTTATTCTGGCAAATCTTGTTATTGCCTTACTGATTATTCGCACGTTGTGGCTTCTGTTACAGGGGAAATTACTGGTGCGAGCAGAGCCATCATCGCCTGAGCCGCTAAAAAATAGCTAAATGAATCACTGATTTTTATATGTCCTTTCAGCCTCGCTTTCGCGGGGCTTTTTTACTCTGCCTTCGCTTTACGTTCAGTTAATAATCAGGCTGCTAATATAACCAGCCTTACCTTTCTGCCCATTTTAACTGGATAAACAACATTATAGCGGTAACTTCCATCTGTTTTCCGGGCTGATAGTTGCATTCTCTGCCGATTGTTTTTCTTTCCTGGTTAATTGTATCGCTGTCGTAGCAGTTATCAACGAGCGGGATATCATAGTTAATGTCACGTATTAAGATTATTCTCAGATTGTTCATTTGTGTTATTGTATAATCGTCACCAGCGTTGATGATTTCAGCTAATGACAGTACCTGATATGGAAACCTGAGGCGTGACTAAGATGAAAAGCAGGGTAGCAGGAGCGGTAATTGCGATAATGATATTAGCCGTAGCGGGATGCAAAGAAGAGGAAGGCATCCACTTTGTTAAAAATCCCGATAGTCCCGGTGAAGTGTTAACGCCCCCCGGCTGGGCCAGCATAGCGCGTGAAGAACTGCAAAGCGCACTTTCGATGAGCATTTTTACTGCCAGATGCAAATTGTTATATCGCAACAGCCGCTGGTTTGTTGGCTGTAAGCCAGTAAAAGCTGAGACGCCAGTGACCTTATATTCGATCAAAGAAAACGAGGCGTTAAAGGACAGTTTTACCGCCACGGCCTTTAACCAGCGAGCCAGACAATATACCCGTCAAAATGTGTTGCTGCGACAGATCGTGGTTTCTGATGATACAGAGCAGTCGGCATTGATCGCCGAACGGCTACAGCAGGACTTTGCGGCTTTAAACGGCGCGTAAGTTTTTTTTCGGTCTTAACCTGACGCTGGCAAAACGGCGTTGAGCTTACCGCGTGTAACAACGGCTGCCTGCTGGTGGCTTGTGCCTTATAGCCGCTGATTGCCCGCACCTTTAAGTTGATAATTATCCTCGTTGTACGCTGCCGTTCTCATAACGGGCAGCTCACCCCTGTCAGTAAAATTTTCCTCCCATCTTTTTTGCTGGTTTTTCTGGCGATCGCTGTTTTGACGATTTTATTATTGGCGTTGCTATTAATTTTAATACCTTTGATTGTTCATTATTTAATCAAATGTGATGTGATCTTTATCAAATCCTCTGTTAACCGTCGCCATCATTGATAACTCTTTCTTACTACATAAGTACTGCTTGACCATAAGAGTTAGAAATCATTTTTTATTGTTTATGATAATTATGTTATTGATATTTAAATGTATTTATTGTGATGGGCTTTTTCTTTTACCATATGATTCTTTAACTTAGCTCATCCAGATTACGCCCTGTTAGCAGGTTCTTTGTTGTAATTATTTGATTTTATTGTTATTTAATGGAGACTGAAAGTCATTGCGACTACAACAGGAAAGAAATTCTGATGCTTAAGGGAAAAAATTTATAAATTTTTTCGCCTCTTTTTATCATTAAGCCGGCGTAATCAATTTTTGGAAAAAATGGTTAATTGACGCAAGGTTAGCGTATTGCCTGGCCCCGGCAAAGCGCGTGGCTCCTACGTTTAGCTATCAAAAATCTCCCCTCCTGCACGATTTTTTTCAGTAAACAAACTTGACTCTTTTTTAATAGCTAATAGTATTTTTAATAACAAAGGTTATGAAATGTGGTGAATGTGTTAACCGCCTCGTCAGCGAACTTATAAGCCGCATTCATGCTTCGAGGGGTTGTTGAAGCATAGTTAACCCACGGAACGGCGCTGTAGCGTCGATGGGGAGTTGGATAACTGACGGGCTGCGTAGCTGAAGAGGTTCGCCATGATTTATGTCTTATATCGTGTCGCCGGTGGGCAATACTGCGAAATCACCTTACCGGATGAAGATGTGGCGGCTTACCGGCGCAAATCACGGATTAAAAAGATAGCGACGCCGATAAGTTCGGCTGAAGAGGAGAGCTCTACTGCTGGCAAACGCGGGTCATCCACGGTTAAGAAGCCGTTGGACGGGCCTTCGAGATAGCGATAGACGCTGATGCGTTCGTTGACGCGGGCGATAACAAGGTCACCTGATTCCGGCGGAAGATCGGTATCAATGATGACGATACTGCCCGCAGTGGCTTCAGCACAACCGCTGTTTCGATCGATAAGGTAGGCTCGCCAGGTTTTTTTTGCGCGGATGCCATTAGGGGTGGTGACGGTTTCGCCGGTTTTACCGGCCAGCGTCCAGACAGGCACGTCACTGGCTGCGGGAGCTTGCGAAAAGCCTTCTTTGACTGAAGGCCCTTGCATCTCTCCCTGACCTTTGGCCAGCCATTCAACGTTAACGTTGAGGGCTGCCGCGATGTCGACCAGCTTACGCGAGCCGGCGGCCTGACCTTTCGTCAGACGCCAGATAGTCGGCTGAGAAACGCCGGATGCTTTTGCCAAAGCACCCTGCGTCATCCCGGCCATTGTCATCGCCATATTGAGCCGCGTAGCAAGAGAATCTGTTTTCATAAACGAAAATTTATAGCGTGCCGTATTGTTCGTCAAACACGCTTTGCTATGGCCTGAGTTTATACGTTTTGTTATGGATTCCCAGCATTATACATAACAGAACGAAAAGCACCAATGTACCAGAGCCAATTTTTAACAAGGTCACGGGGTAGCTGTAAAAAGGAGCGTAAAGATGAGCGAAATAATAAAAATTCTTAAATTTGAAGAGGGCTATCGGGCCAAACCTTATATCGATACGGAAGGTTTTCCGACCGTGGCTTACGGTATCAAACTTGGGCCACGCGGCTGCCCGATAGAGCACTATACCTTTACGGTTCCTGAAGCTGTAGGCAGTGCCTGGCTGGAAATCCTGTTAAATAATAACAGGTTACAGATGAATGGCATTCCGGTTATTGTCGATGCGCTTCAGCACTGTAACGAACCACGTAGCGATATTTTATACAGTATGGCATGGCAAATGGGCGTTGAAGGTTTGGCGGGCTTTAAAAATATGCTGGCCCTGATAGCACAAGAGAACTTCACCGCCGCTGCCAGCAGTATGTTGATGAGCAAGTGGGCACGGCAGACGCCCAACCGGGCGAAGCGTCATGCTGAAGTGATGCGTAGCGGCAGCTATGAAAGCTACAAAGGAGTAATCAAATGACCATGAAGCTAAAACTGGTAAAGGACTGGCCTGACTGGTGGCGCTGGCATTCTACGAAAGCGCTGGTGTTGCTGGGTCTGCTACCAACTGTCTGGCTTGAAATGCCGCCTGAGTGGAAAGCAATGATTCCAGCCAGCTGGCTACAGGCTGCTTCTTTCATCATCATGCTATTGGGAATGTTTTCCCGTATTACGCGACAAAAGGTGCCGCCGGGACAGCAAACCACGTCAGAAGATGGCGAGGTTGAAAATAACGATACTGAAAATAAACACCAGGGCTAAATAACAAAAACGGCAAAAAAATAATTTCCGTAATACAAGCGGAAAGGGAATTCCGCAACCTGAATCTGTGTGCTGAGTATTTTAACAAGGACTAAACCCTTTAATTATTTTATTCTGGAGGTTCATCATGGCTGTAACTACATCTTCGCAAAAAATCAGTGCTAATAGCGCAACCGATTATACCACTGATAATACCGCTGCCTTTCAGGCGCTGCTTAATAAAGAAAGATATGTCATCGTCGACACCATTATTAATCTTTCTGCGCAGATTAAAACTGCCTTTGAAGGGCAGATTATCGAAGGTGCCGAAACGGGTGAAATCCGGCCTATCGGCACGGCGATGAGTACTAAAGCGATGCTTGTGCTGAAACATCAACGCTGTCGGGTACGTAATTTAAAATCCACTAACCCACTCCTGCTGCAAAGCAATGCGTCGGGCAGCGCAGGAGGACGTCAGGGGACTATCGATATTCAGGCAGACTTCTGCGTGATTGAAGGCTGCACCATGATTAATCAGGTTAACGCGGTGATTGCCAGCACCATTCAGCGCGCTCACGGTTCGCGTATTATTGGTAATAACTTTCTTGATTGTCTTGGCGTTGGTCTTGAAGATCGTGGTGATGCGGTCAGCATCTGGGGTTCCGGCACGGTGATCGCCCATAATTATGCTTCCTGTAAAGATGGCACCGACGGGCGTATCGCCTTCCATGCTGAAGCGCCGGTAACCACCAACAGCGGACGCGCGGAGCTGGATGCGCAGCATATTATTATGGCGAATAACCTGGCCTATGGTCCTTTCCGTCGTCACTTTGTGATGGAGGGCATCAGTAACGGTAGCTCGATCGGTAACGTGTCGATCGGTGGGGCGACCTGGTGGGGCGAAGCCTATATCATGTGTACTAACGTTGTGGTGGAAAATACCATCAAATATACCCGTACCGCCAACGATACGCAGGGCAGCAACTGGGCACCAAAACGTGGGGCGATCTGCGTACAGAACTGGTCAAGTAACGTTAATATTCGTTCGACGGTGGTGATGGATGAAGGCTCGGTAGGGGATGGTTTTGTCCTCGATCGTTCTTCAACGGTACAGGGGGCGCATAAATTAACGCTACAGGTATCGATGGTGAATAAGGGGGATGCCAAAAACAACGGCTTTAACCTGGTTCCCTCAGAAGATATCCATCTGAATAACTGTTATGCCGAAGGCTTTGCGAATCTGATAAAAACATCGACCAGCAACTATAACAAGATCCTGATCACCGGCTGTCGTCTGATTGGGAACGGCACCGCCACGGGGATTCTTGTTCAGGGAGGAACGGGCGGTACGATCTCAATTAACCACAGTATTATTGATGTCGGCAGCAGCAGCTATGCGCTCAACCTGCCTAACCTGGCGAAGGTCCATATTACCAGTACAGGCTATGTGGCAGGTCAATATGCCGTTGGGTTGCAGAATATTACCGAGAAGTTTGTTATGAGTAACTGCTATAACCTTAACTCAGCCGTACCGCTGAGCGTGCGTTATACCAAAGTTAACTCCACCGGTGGTTTTGCCATTGCAACGCAAGGTGATGTGCCGGAGATTGAATGGTTGTTTAACGAAAACGACGGAATTACCTGTGGCTTTGTCTACTCGCAGGCACAGCTTAACTCCGCCACCTCAACGGTAAATACCGTTGGTAAGGCAATGGGGAAAATTGTCCTGGGCTACGGTGCGGATAAAAAACTGCGTTACTACTACGCAACGGCACCTGCTGCTAAAGGTTCATGGATCTCCTTTGATAATACCGAAACCGTAACGCCGGTATAATTTATCGGGCCTTGCCATCATGCAGGCGGGCCCGGTTTATTCTGGTGATATTTCTGTCGGGCCGGGTGGTAGCATTACTAAACCATCCGGCCTTATTGTTATCAGCCTGAAGGAGAGCGTATCGCCACGGTTTCGCTAAAGTAGGCGTGATATTGTCATCTGCCTGAAATAGCTATTTTACTATTATCTCAGGAAGCCAAAGGTGAGTTACAGATGTGCAGTCCGGCTGAAAGGGGAAAAAGAAATATTAAATGTGTTTTTAATAGTCACGTAAGAATAAAGCGTAATTTTATTATATTCACTGGCGTCACTAAACGGATGTACTGTTAAGATAAGGATGATAAAGAAAGCCACGGGCAACCGGACGTTGAGCTATAATACAGGCAGATAATGACGCTATAATTATCTGATAAGCAACAGAACGGGTGTCGCAGGCCATTGCATCAATTGCCGTTTCGCTAACGTCAGCTTGCTTTTGTAAGCCTTCCGTATTTTCGGAAGGCATTTTTTATGCCAGGTATTGGCGCATTACTTGAGTGAGGGATTATGAAGTCTGTATGTCTGGCTTTTATTATCGGTAGTGGCTGTTTGATGTCTGGCAACGTGGCGTTGGCGGCAGAGACGTGCCACGCCGATTCTGAAGCGATAAAAAACAGCAATAATGTTATTTTGCTCGGCGGCATGGCAAAAGGCAAAATTAAACAGGTAGTTATGGGCGAGTTTGGTAAAAACGTCAATTCGCAGAAACGCCTGTTAAGTCAGTTTGATAGCTGCGGTCAGCTTACCGTTGCGGATATGAGTTACGATAAAGTTGAAAAAAATGTGGTGCTGGCAATGGTGCAGCATATCACCCGCGTCAGTCAGGGGTGGCTCGCGGAATATCAGATTTCGGTCAAGGTAAAAAAAGCGGATGCGCTGGTTGAGGTGACGCATAAAAAAGGCGTAATCAATTATATGGTGGGCAAAAAGGGTAATATTATCAGCGCCAGCGACAGCTTTTTGCTGATGGGGAATAAAGGGTTTACCGAAACCATCTATAACTATGATAAACAGCTGCGTTTGCTGAACAGCGTGGCGCGCGGTTCTGACGAGTTGGCAAACGGTGAATATCACTATAGCTGGAGCCGCGATGGGCTGTTGCAAAGTAGCATTTCCGAAAAAGTGAAGGAACGCTACCGCTATGATAAGCAGCAGCGTGAACAGCAGTTGCTTACTATTAGTACCACGCCTTCCGGTGCGATTACCGCACTCAGTGAATGCCAGAGCTGGGATAGCGTCGGCAACTGTACCCTGAGCTATTTGCAGGAGACCGAAACGGATGGAAAAGCCGCCCAACAGCGTCAGCTCAGTATCGCCACGCGCTTTGAATACTGGGATCGCATGGCGGATGATAAACGCTGAGTAGTTTATTAACCGTAGCGTTGCTGATGCGCCTTTTTGCGCCGCAGATAGTCTTCATCGGCGCGAATTTTGTCCCAGTAGGTTTTAAAAATTGCGGCTGATTCCGCCTTTTCCGCATTAATTTGCTGTGGCAGCACCTGACGCTGCGCATCATATTTTTTGCCGCCGGGATGGTTGGCGTAGCGGCGTGCGCGGGTAAAGCCCATCTGGATAAACTTACGCGCCATATCCATACCGACAAAATCATCCTGCTGGCGGTACGCTTCAAACAGCGCCATGATTTTTTCCGCCGACTCATGGGCAATCTCTGGGGTGCGGAAGCGCCAGTGGGGCAGAATTTCTGATTTATAAGGTTCGACGAGCAGTACCCCCTGTTCGCCACGCCCCACCTGATAGCGCTCCGGATGCTGGCGGAAGTCGATTTGCGTGAAATCCTGCTGGTAATCAAACTCTTTCATTGTCCCTCCTGCGGCTGTTACGCTAAGTTTAGTTACCGTCCCGGCACTCTGCTTTTTTCTCTAAGGAACGCGCTATGATTTCGTCGCTGTTGGCCTTTCTGGTCGCTATCATCATTCTGACCCTGACACCTGGATTTGATACCGCGCTGGTGCTGCGTACTTCAGCCGCCTGTGGCTGGCGTCGGGCGCTGGCGACGGCGTTGGGCGTTGCGGGAGGCTGCTTTATCTGGGGCGTGGCGGTAGGATTTGGTCTCGGTGCGCTGCTGTTGGCTTCGGAAATGGCTTATAACTTGCTGAAATGGGTGGGGGCCGCTTATCTGCTGTGGCTGGGCGTCGGCCTGCTGCTGCGTCCGCGTAGCGCGTTGCCCAATGCGCAGGAGCAGAAAACCGCGCCGGGCTGGAAGGCGCTGTTTATGAAAGGGCTGCTGGGTAATTTGCTGAACCCGAAAGTGGGAATTTTTTATGTGTCGTTCTTACCGCAGTTTATTCCGGCTGGCGCGTCGGTGGCGGTCTGGAGCAGCGCGATGTCACTCACGCATGCGTTCATCGGCCTGCTGTGGAGCGGCATGCTGATTGTCGGTACGCGCTATTTCGCCGAAAAGCTGCGGCGTCCGATTGTAATGAAAGCGATGGATCGTCTGACCGGCTGCGTATTTATCGGTTTTGCCGCGAAGCTGGCACTGTCGCGCCGCTAATGTAAAAGGCGTGGTGGGTCGGATAGTTATCGCCAGACAAACAGGGCGCCCGCAGGCGCCTTTTTTCATCAGGGCTTGCGGGCTACCAGTACGGCACGCAGCGGTGCCGGATAGCCTTCCAGCGTTTTACTGCTGTCGTGAGGATCGAGGAAATCCGCCAGCGATTCGGTGGTCATCCAGTCGGTACGACGCTGTTCTTCCGTACTGGTGCGCGAGAAATCGACGATGCGCACGTCGACAAAACCGCATTTCTCCAGCCAGCGGCTCAGCGCCGGAGCGGAAGGAATGAACCAGACATTGCGCATCTGCGCGTAGCGTTCGCCGGGCACCAGTACATCATGCTCGTCGCCCTCAATCACCAGCGTTTCCAGTACCAGCTCGCCGCCGCTGACCAGCTGACTTTTAAGCTGGAACAGATGATCGAGCGGTGAACGGCGATGGTAGAGCACGCCCATAGAAAATACCGTATCGAACGCCTTCAGCTCCGGCAGCTGTTCAATACCCAGCGGCAGCAGATGCGCGCGCGGGTCATCGCCCAGCAGCTTACGCACCGCCTCAAACTGACAGAGAAAAAGCTGAGTGGGATCGATGCCAACCACCAGCGCGGCACCGGCACCCACCATACGCCATATGTGGTAGCCGCTGCCGCAGCCGACATCCAGCACGGTGCGATCGGTCAGCGGCGAAATATGCGGCAGTACGCGATCCCATTTCCAGTCGGATCGCCACTCGGTATCGATGTGTGTGCCGTAAAGGGAATAAGGGCCTTTACGCCACGGCATCAGGTTGCGCAGCAGTTTCTCTATGCCCTGACGCTGACGCTCGCTGAGATCGTCACGATCGGCGCTGACGCTCTGTTGCAGATCGAGATGCTGCGGCGTCAGCAGCGGCAGATTATCCACCGTTTTTTGCCAGTTGCGGAAATGGCCGTGCAGATTTTCACGCTGCCAGGCAGCCAGCTGCGCCGGAAGCACCTCAAGCCAGCTTGCCAGCGGGCCCAGCGCAATCTGTTGGTAAAATTTGCCAAACTCAATCATGCCTTAACCTGCTTTCAACGCCACCAGAGAACCAAAGTTGAAGCACTGGAACCAGAGCTCGCTGTGCTCAAAACCCGCCTGACGCAGACGCGCCTTATGGGTTTCTACCGAGTCGGTCAGCATCACATTTTCCAGCATGCTGCGCTTCTGGCTGATTTCCAGCTCGCTGTAGCCATTGGCACGCTTGAAATCGTGATGCATGTTAAACAGCAGATCGCCGACGTCAGCATCTTCAAAACTAAATTTCTCTGACAGCACCAGCGCGCCGCCCGGATTGAGTCCCTGATAAATGCGCTGTAACAGCGTCAGGCGATCGTCCGGCGCGAGGAATTGCAGGGTAAAATTCAGCACCACCATGGAGGCGTTTTCGATTGGGATATGGCGAATATCGGCCTCGATCACCTCAACCGGCGTGGTGGCGCGAAAGGCATCGATATGACGGCGGCAGCGCTCAATCATCGCCGGTGAGTTATCGACGGCAATAATTTTGCAGCCTTCCGCCTGCACCGAACGGCGCACCGACAGCGTGGCGGCGCCCAGCGAGCAGCCGAGGTCATAAACCTGGGTGTTGGCTTTGACAAAGCGTTCGGCCAGCATGCCGATCATGGAGATGATATTGGAATAACCCGGCACCGAACGCTGGATCATATCGGGGAAAACTTCAGCTACGCGCTCGTCAAAGGTCCAGTCGCCCAGTTTATCAACAGGCGCGGAGAACAGCGTATCTCGATTAGACATAGGGGTAAATCCGGTCAACTACGGAAAGGCGCATATTCTGGCAGAAAGCGCGGCAGACTGCATCTTTTGCGCGACAGCGTAAGAATCGACGCGAAACGGCGAAACTGTAACCGGGCGCACGCTTTTTTTCGGGGTGGTTTTTATTCTGTTACCCAGCAGAGGCCAGAGGAGAAGAGGATGAAGACAGCCAGAGAAGGCAGTTTACGCTTATTAACGCTCGGTGAAATTGCGCTGGCACGCACTGTTTTTAACGGATCGATTGTTTATTCACGCGTCTGGATTCACTGTGACAGCTATTTGCCGTTCGGTTTACAGCGCCGTAATACCGCGATGACGCCCAATGGCGAAATATGGTTTCGGAAGGAGCTCTATCGGACTGATTTTTCGAATATTTTTGTGCCCGTTGGATTAAAACACCTTTTTATCCATGAAATGATGCATGTCTGGCAACATCAAAAGCATATGTGGGTCAGGACACGCGGCCTGATGAGCTGGGCCGCAGATTATACCTACCGGCTTGATGGCAAACCGCTGTTAAGTTATTCGTTAGAGCAACAGGCACAGATTGTAGCGGATTATTACGTTTTAACGACTTTTGGTTATGCAACCTGGGATCGACTGAGGAAAATAAATTTCCCCGTCGTTACCTGTCAGGGAAGTAGCGAACCGGGTAATTTATTGTCTCGTTATCGCCAAACGATTTTTTCACGGTTATATGGAGGATAACTATGCGCTTCAGGCAACTCGTAACTGTCATGGCAGTGACAATGGCCTTAACCGCCTGTGAGGGTAAAACGCTCTCTCTTTATTCGGCTAAGATAAAAACTTTTAATAATCAAGTATGTGTAATGATTGACGCAAAAAAAGGCGAATATCTAAATATGCTGGAAATTTCCTCCTCTGATGAAAAAGAAACGTTTTTCAGACGCTATTTTTCCAGCCAGGAGAGTGAGACGATTCCGCTTACAGCTGATACCTGCGTACCGGTTTTTAATTATCCGTTTCGGGAGGGGTATGCGTATGGTGTGATGATTTCTACCATGTTTAAAGGCGCAGGGCAAAATGGTGGCAGAAACTTCGTCGCTTCCTTTACTCTCTATCGCGCTGGCGGCGAGCTGAGCGCCACCAGCCTGTAATACCGCTCAAAACAGTGCGGCCTGCTGCGGCCAGTCCGGCGCGTCGCCCACCTGCGGTAGCGCCTGTTGCAGACGGGGCCACAGCCGCTGCACCAGATCCAACACTTCGCCAATATCGGGCGTATGAATAAACAGCCAGGGCGTGCCGCTGGCCTGCCAGCCCGGCAGTTTACTCAGCCAGTCCTCGAACCAGATTTCATTCTCCTGAAGTGATTCGCTGCCGATAAATCGCACCATCGGATCGCTGGCGGTCATAATAGCGTGCGGCGGTACTTTCGGTTTCTTCGCTTTGGCATCCAGCGTCGCGGGGCTGGTGGCACGGGAAGCGTGAACCGGGCGGCTGTCAAGGATCACACGGTTAACGCCGCGCTGATGCAGGCCGCGATTTAAGGCGCGTTCCGCCTCGCCTTTGGCGAAAAAAGCGGGATGGCGCACTTCAACGCCATAGCGGAAAGCGACGGGGAGCCGATCGAGAAAAGCCCACAGCGCGGTGAGCGCATCGGGGCCAAAGGCGGCGGGCAGCTGCAACCAGTATTGCCCGATGCGTGTGCTCAGCGGATCGAGCGTGCGGAAAAAGGTTTCTACTAAATCATCGCAGTCGCGCAGCCCTGACTGATGGCTGATGCTGGCGGGGAATTTAAAACAAAAGCGAAACGCATCGCTGGTCATCGCCCGCCAGCGCTGTACCACCTCCGCTTTCGGCAGGGCATAGAGCGTAGTATTGCCTTCCACGCAGTTAAAATAGCGGGCGTAATCGGCCAGCGTTTCCAGACCGTAGCGTTTCCAGTGTGGATGCTGCCACTGCGGCAGCCCCAGACGAAATGTCGACATGTAGCTCCTGTAGCGGGCGGGCTGCCCCGCCCGAATCCGGTTACAGCGCGGCGATAATCTCCTCCACGCGGCGCACTTTGGCGATGCGTGGGAAAATCCACTCCATGCTGCCGTTATGTTGCTCAGCGCTGCCTGCGCTGCAAATATCTTCGGCAATCACCAGGTTAAAGCCCAGTTCCCAGGCGTTGCGTGCGGTAGATTCTACGCCAATATTGGTGGCAATGCCGCCCAGCACGATAGTATCAATGTTGCGACGGCGCAGCTGAAGCTCCAGATCGGTGCCGTAAAAGGCGCCCCACTGATGTTTTACCACCTCGATATCGCCCGGCTCAACGCCCAGCGCGGGCGGATAGTTCCACCAGTTTTCCGGCAGCGCGCCATGCGCCGGTGCAGCATCGACCTCCTGCTGCAGGGCGTCGGCAAAATCAGACGCCCAACCAACACGTACCAGCACTACGGGCGCATTAACGGCACGGAATTTTGCCGCCAGTTTCGCTGCGCCGCTGACGACCTGCTGCGCGCTGTGCGGGCCGCCAGCAAAAGGCAAAATGCCTTCCTGCAAATCAATTAATACCAGGGCGGTTGATGTAGGATTGAGTTTCATCATGCTCTCCGTGAATAAAAGAGTTTAAGCCTGAGCCAGCTAAACCGCACCAGACAAGAAGAAAAATGTCGTGAATTCATGAATTTTGTGAATTTCTGTGTGCATAGCGCTAACATTAGCCTGCACAGGGCAACAAATGAACGCGCTTTGCGCTCTGCACGCCGTTCCCCCTTATCGCGCCTTGCTTTTTACATTATAATGCCTGCCTTTTTGCGGCAGCGTCTGCCTGACGGTTATCCGCCGGATAGCCGCACTACACGACGACACAACCGGGCTGCCCATGCTGCAGCGGCGAAGTTAAAAGGATAGCGTTATGCGTACAGAATATTGTGGACAGGTCAATCTGTCTCATGTTGGCCAGCAGGTAACTCTCTGCGGTTGGGTTAACCGCCGTCGCGATCTGGGGAGCCTGATCTTTATCGATATGCGTGACCGCGAAGGTATCGTCCAGGTCTTTTTCGATCCCGATCGCCAGCAGGCCTTTGAACTGGCCTCTGAGCTGCGTAACGAGTTCTGCATTCAGGTCACCGGCGTGGTGCGTGCGCGCGACGAGCGCAATAAAAACCCCGATATGGCTACCGGCGAGGTTGAAGTTTTTGCTACCGAACTGACCATCATTAACCGCGCTGAACCGTTGCCGCTGGACTCCAACCAGGTCAACACCGAAGAGGCGCGCCTGAAATATCGCTATCTCGATCTGCGTCGTCCGGAGATGGCGCAGCGCCTGAAAGCGCGTGCGAAAATCACCAGCTTCGTGCGCCGCTTTATGGATGATAACGGTTTTCTCGATATTGAAACGCCGATGCTGACCAAAGCGACACCGGAAGGGGCGCGTGACTATCTGGTGCCGAGCCGCGTGCATAAAGGCAAATTCTACGCGCTGCCGCAGTCGCCCCAGCTGTTTAAACAGCTGCTGATGATGTCCGGCTTCGATCGCTACTATCAGATCGTAAAATGCTTCCGTGATGAAGACCTGCGCGCTGACCGTCAGCCGGAGTTTACCCAGATCGATGTGGAAACCTCCTTTATGACCGCGCCGCAGGTGCGTGAAGTGATGGAGCGCATGGTGCGCCAGCTCTGGCTGGAAGTGAAGGGCGTTGACCTGGGCGAGTTCCCGCAGATGACCTTCGCGGAAGCAATGCGTCGCTACGGCTCCGACAAACCCGATCTGCGTAACCCGATGGAGCTGGTGGATGTGGCCGATCTGGTGAAAGATGTCGAATTCAAGGTTTTCTCCGGCCCGGCCAATGACGCCAAAGGCCGCGTAGCGGCGCTGCGCGTACCGGGTGGCGCGACGCTCAGCCGTAAGCAGATCGATGAGTACGGTAAGTTTATCGAAATTTACGGTGCGAAAGGGCTGGCCTATATCAAGGTCAACCAGCGTGCGCAGGGCCTGGAAGGTATCCAGAGTCCGGTAGCGAAATTCCTGACGGCAGAGATCGTTGAGGCGATCCTGGCGCGCACCGGCGCACAGGATGGCGATATGGTGTTCTTCGGTGCTGATAAAGCCAACGTGGTGGCGGATGCGATGGGCGCGCTGCGTCTGAAGCTGGGTCGCGATCTGAATATCACCGACGATAAAGCCTGGCGGCCGCTGTGGGTAGTGGATTTCCCGATGTTCGAAGATGACGGTGAGGGTGGTCTGACGGCGATGCATCATCCGTTTACCGCACCACGCGATATGACGCCGGAAGCGTTGAAAGCCGCGCCGGAAACCGCCATCGCCAACGCCTACGATATGGTGATTAACGGCTACGAAGTGGGCGGTGGTTCGGTACGTATCCATAACGGACAGATGCAGCAGACCGTGTTCGGTATTCTTGGTATTACCGAAACGGAACAGCGCGAGAAGTTTGGCTTCCTGCTCGACGCGCTGAAGTTCGGTACGCCGCCGCATGCGGGCCTGGCGTTCGGCCTTGACCGTCTGGTGATGCTGTTGACCGGCACCGACAATATTCGTGACGTTATCGCTTTCCCGAAAACCACCGCCGCTGCCTGTCTGATGACCGAAGCGCCGAGCTTCGCTAATCCGGCCTCGCTGGAAGAACTGGCGATTCAGGTGGTGAAAAAGGATAAGCCAGAGAGCCTGTAAGATGAGCTACAAGCATCCGGTTTCGGTACTGGTGGTGATTTATGCGCAGGATACCGGGCGGGTGCTAATGCTGCAACGGCGTGACGATCCTGCGTTCTGGCAGTCGGTTACCGGCAGCCTGGAAGTGGGAGAAACGCCGGTTGAGGCGGCACGGCGCGAAGTGTTTGAGGAGCTGGCCATTGATGTGGCGGCGGAAGGGCTGACGCTGAAAGATTGTCAGCGTCAGATTGAGTTTGAGATCTTTACCCACTTCCGCCATCGCTACGCCCCTGACGTCACGCATAATACCGAACACTGGTTCTGCCTGGCGCTGCCGGGCGAACGCCGCGTTATTCTGAGCGAGCATCTTGCCTGGCAATGGCTGGATGCGACTGAGGCCGCCCGCCTTACCAAGTCCTGGAGTAACCGCCAGGCAATTGAAGAATTTGTCGGCTAATCCTTGCCGACAGCCGCGCCGCGCACTGCAAAGAGCATCGCTGTTTCTGGCGCGAGCGTGCTGAAGCCATCAGTCGATGTGACTGATACAAAATCAACAGCGTCAGGCATAAGGCGCGCTGTCTCCCCGGCAGGGGATGCTGGCCTTAAGGGTGTCTGACCGGTGTCAAACTGGAGAGAGCAGAGTTATGGCAGGTCATAGTAAATGGGCCAACACCAAGCACCGCAAAGCGGCACAGGATGCCAAACGCGGTAAGATTTTCACCAAAATTATTCGCGAGCTGGTTACCGCAGCCAAGCTGGGCGGTGGCGATCCCGGTTCTAACCCGCGTCTGCGTGCCGCGATGGATAAAGCGCTGTCCAACAACATGACGCGTGACACCATGGATCGCGCTATCGCGCGCGGCGTAGGCGGCGACGATAACAGCAACATGGAAACCATCATCTATGAAGGCTACGGTCCCGGCGGCAGTGCCATTATGGTGGAATGCCTGAGCGACAACCGCAACCGTACCGTGTCTGAAGTTCGCCACGCCTTTACCAAATGCGGCGGCAATCTCGGCACCGACGGCTCCGTGGCCTATCTGTTCACCAAAAAAGGGGTGATCTCCTATGCGCCAGGCCTGGATGAAGATACGGTAATGGATGCGGCGCTGGAAGCGGGCGCAGATGACGTGGTCAGCTATGACGACGGCGCTATCGACGTGTTCACGCCGTGGGAACCTTCGGTACGGTAAAAGATGCGCTGGACGCTGCTGGCCTGAAAGCGGAAACGGCAGAGGTGACGATGATCCCGTCGACCAAAGCGGATATGGATGCGGAGACTGCACCTAAGCTGATGCGCCTGATCGATATGCTGGAAGACTGCGACGACGTGCAGGAAGTTTACCATAACGGTGAGATTTCCGACGAGGTGGCGGCCACTCTGTGATGGCCCCGGCGATGATTCAACCTGACGGAGTAGCCTGATGGCGATAATTCTGGGCATCGACCCAGGTTCCCGTATCACCGGCTATGGCGTTATACGTCAGGTGGGGCGACAGTTAACCTATCTGGGCAGCGGCTGTATCCGCACCAACGTTGTCGATCTGCCGTCCCGCCTCAAGCTGATTTATGCTGGCGTCAGTGAGATCATCACGCAGTTTCAGCCCGACTTTTTCGCCATTGAGCAGGTCTTTATGGCAAAAAATGCCGATTCAGCGTTGAAGCTGGGTCAGGCGCGCGGCGCAGCGATTGTGGCGGCGGTGAACCAGGATTTGCCGGTATTTGAATATGCGGCCCGGCAGGTGAAGCAAACGGTGGTCGGCATCGGCAGCGCGGAAAAAAGCCAGGTGCAGCATATGGTGCGCACCCTGCTGAAGCTGGCGGCGAATCCTCAGGCCGACGCCGCCGATGCGCTGGCGATCGCCATTACGCACTGCCACGTCAGCCAGAATGCCAACCGGCTCAGCGAGTCGAAGCTTACCCTGACGCGCGGCAGGCTGCGTTCATAACCCTTTATCAGGCTGGATATTCATCCAGCCTTTTTTATGTTATAACTCTGACACTTTCTCTCCCTACCCATTAAAGGAAGCTACTGTGATAGGTCGTCTGCGAGGCATTATTCTGGAAAAACAACCGCCGCTGGTTCTGCTGGAGGCAAACGGCGTGGGATATGAAGTCCACATGCCGATGACCTGCTTCTATGAGCTGCCGGAACTGAACCAGGAAGCGATTGTTTTTACCCAGTTCGTGGTGCGTGAAGATGCGCAGCTGCTCTACGGCTTTAACAGCAAGCAGGAGCGCGCGCTGTTCCGCGAGCTGATTAAAGTTAACGGCGTCGGGCCTAAGCTGGCGCTGGCGATCCTCTCCGGTATGTCGGCGCAGCAGTTTGTGACCGCCGTCGAGCGTGAAGAGGTGGCAACCCTGGTGAAGCTGCCGGGCGTGGGCAAGAAAACCGCCGAGCGTCTGGTAGTGGAGATGAAAGATCGCTTTAAAGGAATGCATGGCGACCTGTTTGGCGGCGACGCGACCTTTACGCTGACCAGCGAAAACGCGCAGCCGGAAAGCAACGACGCCGAAGCCGAAGCGGTTGCCGCGCTGGTGGCGTTGGGGTATAAACCGCAGGAAGCCAGCCGGATGGTCAGCAAAGTGGGCCGCCCGGATGCTGATTGTGAAACCCTGATCCGTGAAGCGCTGCGTGCCGCGCTCTGAGGTAAACCATGATTGAAGCCGATCGCCTGGTCTCACCCGGCAACATCAGCGAAGAAGAAATTATTGACCGCGCCATTCGCCCGCGCCTGCTGGAAGAGTATGTTGGCCAGCCGCAGGTGCGCGAGCAGATGGAGATCTTTATCAAGGCGGCGAAAATGCGCGGCGACGCGCTCGACCACCTGCTGATTTTCGGCCCGCCGGGGCTGGGTAAAACCACGCTGGCGAATATCGTGGCGAATGAAATGGGCGTCAACCTGCGCACCACCTCCGGCCCGGTGCTGGAAAAAGCGGGCGATCTGGCAGCGATGCTCACCAACCTTGAGCCGCATGACGTGCTGTTTATTGATGAGATTCATCGACTTTCGCCAGTGGTGGAAGAGGTGCTCTATCCGGCGATGGAAGATTACCAGCTCGATATTATGATTGGCGAAGGCCCGGCGGCGCGCTCGATCAAGCTGGATTTGCCGCCCTTTACGCTGATTGGCGCTACCACCCGTGCCGGTTCGTTAACTTCGCCGCTGCGCGATCGCTTCGGCATTGTGCAACGCCTGGAGTTTTATCAGGTAAAAGATTTGCAGCATATCGTGGGCCGCAGCGCCGCCTGTCTGGGGCTGGATCTCAGCCCGGAAGGGGCGCTGGAAGTGGCACGCCGGGCACGTGGCACGCCGCGTATCGCTAACCGGCTGCTGCGTCGCGTGCGTGATTTTGCCGAGGTACGCGCTGATGGCGTG
This sequence comes from Mixta intestinalis, assembly GCF_009914055.1. Classification (NCBI taxonomy): domain Bacteria; kingdom Pseudomonadati; phylum Pseudomonadota; class Gammaproteobacteria; order Enterobacterales; family Erwiniaceae; genus Mixta; species Mixta intestinalis. The sequence continues at coordinate 1,727,990 of NZ_CP028271.1, read as the reverse complement.
ATGAACGGCGAAGTGGCGGCGAAGGCGCTTGATATGCTGAACGTCGATAACGAAGGCTTCGACTATATGGACCGCAAGCTGTTGCTGGCCATTATCGATAAGTTTACCGGCGGCCCGGTGGGGCTGGATAACCTGGCGGCAGCGATTGGCGAAGAGCGCGAAACCATTGAGGACGTGCTGGAGCCTTACCTGATTCAGCAGGGCTTTATTCAGCGTACTCCGCGTGGGCGCATCGCTACCCAGCATGCCTTTAAACATTTCGGCCTCAGCCGCGAAGTATAAAAAAACGCCAGCAAATGCTGGCGTTTCTGTCTGAGAGCTATAGCAATCAGGCGGGGACGTTTTTCAACTGACTGAAAATAAACAGCAGCGCAGCACATAACACCACCGAAGGGCCGGCGGGCGTGTCGTAAAAGGCGGAGAACGTCAGGCCGCCGGTTACCGCAATTATGCCGACGCCGATAGCCAGCAGCGCCATCTGCTCCGGCGAACGGGCAAAGCGCCGCGCAGCGGCGGCGGGGATCACCAGCAGTGAGGTAATAATCAACGCGCCGACAAACTTCATCGCCACGCCGATGGTCAGTGCGGTTACCAGCATCAGCAGCATACGGGTGCGGGCGATATTTACGCCATCCACCTGCGCCAGCTCCGGGCTGATGGTCATCGACAGCAGCGGACGCCACTGCCAGGCCAGCCCCGCCAGTACCAGCGCCACGCCGCCGCCGATAATCATTAAATCGTCCGGCGTCACCGCCAATAAATCGCCAAACAGATAGGCCATTAGATCGACGCGCACGTTAGACATCAGGCTGACCACCACCAGCCCCAGCGACAGCGCGCTGTGCGCCATAATTCCCAGCAGGGTATCTATAGCGAGGTGAGGGCGACGTTCCAGCCAGACCAGGCCCAGCGCCAGCAGCAGCGTAACGGCGATGACCGCATAAAATGGGTTAACGTTCAGCAGCAGGCCGAAAGCTACCCCCAGCAGTGACGCGTGCGCCAGCGTATCGCCGAAATAAGACATACGTCGCCAGACCACAAATGAACCGAGCGGGCCAGCCGCCAGCGCCAGCATTACGCCGCCCAGCCAGCCGGGAAGTAATAATTCCAGCATTATTTTCCTGTTCCTTTGCGCAAAACAATCCGCCCCTGTAAATCGTGACGATGATTATGGTGATGGCGATAAATTGCCAGCTGCTCGGCACCGCGTGGGCCAAACATGGCGATAAATTCGGGGTGACGGGAAACCGCTTCCGGCGTGCCGGAACAGCAGATATGGTGGTTAAGGCAGAGCACCTCATCGGTTTTCGCCATCACCAGGTGCAGGTCATGTGACACCATCAGCACGGCGCAGTTAAGCTCCAGCCGTAGCTGATTGATCAGATCATAGAGCGCTACCTGTCCATTTACGTCAACGCCCTGCGTCGGCTCATCCAGCACCAGTACGCGCGGTTGATTCAGCAGCGCCCGCGCCAGCAGCACGCGCTGTGCCTCGCCGCCGGAGAGTTTCTGCATTGGCGCAAACTGCAAATGTCCCGCCTGAACCCGCTTGAGCGCGGGTAACACATCTGCCTTGCGCGTCGCCGGACGCAAACGTAAAAACCGATCGACGGTTAACGGCAGGGTGGCATCAAGATGCAGTTTTTGCGGCACGTAGCCGATACGCAGCGGATCATCGCGCGTAATTGTACCGCTGTCCGGCGCGATCAGGCCCAGCACCACGCGTACCAGGGTCGATTTACCGGCACCGTTGGGGCCGAGCAGCGTCAAAATGCGTCCAGGTTGCAGTGATAATGAGATATTTGACAATACCTGACGCTGACCAAAGCTGACGGAAATATTTTCCAGGCTGATTAATGTTGTCATCGCTATTAAAACTTGCAGAAGTTATCGAATGTTATAATATCACATTTTCTCACCCCGTCACGATGGATTGAAGCATTATGTTACAGAATAAAAAGGCATTGTTTTCCCTGCTCTTACCCCTTGGCGTTGCCGCTTCGCTAAGCGCGCCCGCCAGTGCAGCGGTGGTCGCCTCGATCAAGCCGCTGGGCTTCATCGCTTCTGCCATTGCAGAGGGCGTAACGCCGGTAGATGTTTTGCTGCCGGATGGGGCTTCTGAACACGACTATGCGCTGCGTCCATCTGACGTCAAACGCTTGCAGGACGCGGATCTTGTTGTCTGGATTGGACCGGAAATGGAAGCCTTTATCAGCAAAACCGCCAGTGCGTTTCCCGCACAGAAAAACCTTGAGTTAGCCAATTTACCAGAGGTTAAACCGCTGCTAATTACCGGCGCGGAAGATGAGGATGAGGAGCATGAGGAAGATGAGCAACATCATGACGCCGCGCATGAACATCATCATCATGGACAATATAATATGCATCTGTGGATGTCCCCGGAAATAGCGCGCCAATCTGCGGTTGCAATCCACGCAAAATTATTGGAACTTATGCCGCATAGCAGAGCCAAACTGGACGCGAACCTGCAACATTTTGAGTCACAATTGACGAAAAGCGACGAGCAGATAGCGCGTCAGCTGGCACCCGTTAAAGGAAAGGGATATTTCGTTTTTCACGATGCCTATAGTTATTTTGAAAAACACTACGGTCTCACGCCGCTTGGCCATTTTACCGTGAATCCTGAAATTCAACCGGGTGCGCAGCGTTTACATCAAATTCGAACACAGTTGGTTGAGCATAAAGCGACCTGCGTTTTTGCTGAGCCACAATTCAGACCAGCGGTCATCGATGCCGTTGCCAGAGGGACACAGGTACGTAAAGGTACGCTCGATCCACTGGGAATGGGCATCAGCTTAGGAAAGGACAGTTATGTGAAATTCCTCTCACAGCTGTCGAGCCAGTATGAAAGCTGCCTGAAAGGAGCATGAGGAATCCTGAATAGTGCAACAGATAGCCCGCTCTGTCGCTCTGGCATTTAATAACCTGCCACGGCCCCATCGCGTAATGCTTGGGTCGCTTACCGTGGTTACTTTGGCCGTCGCTGTCTGGCGGCCTTATGTTTATCATCCGGGTGAAACCTCACCCATTGTGAAAACCATTGAGATTGATAAAGAAGAGTTGCGTTCGCTGCTGCCTGAGGCCAGCGAACCGCTCGATCAGCCCGCACCTGCGCCGGAAGACGATCTGCCGAAAGATGAAATAGATCAGGACGTCACGGCGGAAAGCGGTACCCATGATTATGTGGTTTCCAGCGGCGATACGCTGAGCAGCATCCTTAATCAGTACGGTATCGATATGGGCGAGATCAACCAGCTGGTGAAGACAGATAACGCTCTGCGCAGCTTGCAGGTGGGGCAGCAGATCTCCTGGACGCTCACCGATGACGGCGAGCTGAAACGCCTGAGCTGGGAGATGTCGCGTCGGGAAACCCGCACTTACGATCGCGTTGGTAACGGCTTCAGGATGTCCAGCGAGATGCAAAAGGGCGAATGGAAAAACAGCGTGCTGACCGGCGTGGTAAACGGCAGCTTCGTGACCAGCGCGCAAAATGCCGGGCTGAGCAGTGCTGAAATCAGCAGCGTCATCAAAGCGCTACAGTGGCAGATGGACTTTCGCAAACTGCGTGCCGGTGACCGCTTTAGCGTACTGATGTCGCGGGAAGAGCTGGATGGTAAAAAGGAGCAGAGCCAGCTGTTAGGCGTGCGTCTGCGTACCGGCGGGCGCGATTATTACGCTATCCGCGCCGAAGACGGTAAGTTTTACGATCGCAGCGGCTCTGGTCTGGCGCGCGGCTTTATGCGTTTTCCTACCGTGAAGCAGTATCGTGTCTCCTCCAATTTCAATCCGCGCCGTTTGAACCCGGTGACCGGGCGCGTTGCGCCGCATAAGGGCGTCGATTTTGCGGTGCCGAACGGAACACCTGTGCTGGCGGTGGGTGATGGCGAAGTGGTGCAGGCGAAATACAGTTCCGGTGCCGGTAATTATGTCGCTATTCGTCATGGACGCCAGTATATGACGCGCTATATGCACATGAGCCGCCTGCTGGTGAAACCGGGCGATAAGGTGAAGCGCGGCGATCGTATTGGGCTTTCCGGTAGTACCGGACGCTCTACCGGTCCGCATATTCACTATGAAATCTGGATCAATAATCAGGCGGTGAATCCGCTGACGGCTAAGCTGCCGCGTACGGAAGGGCTGACCGGTAAAGATCGTTCCGCCTACCTTGCGCAGGTCAGGGAAGTGCTGCCGCAGCTGAAGCTAAAATAAGCCTGAGATAACCTTACCTGCGGGCGACGTGTTGCCGTCGCCCGCCCGATTTGCTGCTTTATGCAGCAAAATGTAGCAAATTCCCCCTGTTTTTCCTGTGGATTACGCCTTGCCCGCGGTAACCGTTGCAAATTTGTCTGCCCGCACTATCATTAGCCGGTTATTGATTGAGGCGAGTGCATGGAAAACAGCAAGAAAAACAATACAGAATTTATCCCTACCTTTCAGAAGTCCTTCCTGATGCCGAAATACTGGGGTGCCTGGCTGGGTATCGGTGCGTTTGCCGGAATGGCACTGTTGCCGCCTGCATTGCGCGATCCCATTCTTGGCGCAGCGGGACGTCTTGCTGGACGCTTTGCCAAAAGCGCTCGCCGCCGGGCGCAAATCAACCTGCTTTATTGTCTGCCGGAGCTGTCTGAAGCCGAGCGGGAAACCATTATTGATGAGATGTTTGCCACCGCGCCGCAGTCGATGGTGATGATGGCTGAGCTGGCGATGCGTAAACCGCAGCGGGTACGCGAGCGGGTTCGCTGGCACGGTAAAGAGATTATCGAGTCAATGAAGGCAGAAAAACAGAACGTGATTTTTCTGGTGCCGCACGGCTGGGCGGTGGATATCCCGGCGATGCTGCTGGCCTCCGAAGGGCAGAAAATGGCGGCGATGTTCCACAATCAAAGTAATCAGCTGTTCGATTATATCTGGAACTATGTGCGTCGGCGTTTTGGCGGCAGGATGCACGCACGCAACGATGGCATCAAGCCCTTTATCAGTTCGGTGCGCCAGGGGTACTGGGGCTACTACTTACCCGATCAGGATCATGGCGCTGAACACAGCGAGTTTGTTGATTTCTTTGCCACCTATAAGGCTACGCTGCCCGCGGTAGGCCGCCTGATGAAGGTGTGCCGCGCACGCGTGGTGCCGCTGTTCCCGGTGTATAACAGCAAGACGCATCAGCTGGATATCTATATTCGCCCGCCGATGGACGATCTGCTGGAGGCGGACGATCGTACGCTGGCGCGGCGGATGAATGAAGAGGTTGAGATTTTTGTACGCCCGAACCCGGAGCAGTACACCTGGATCCTCAAGCTGCTGAAAACACGGCGTGAAGGGGAAATCGAACCCTACCGACGTAAAGATCTTTATCCGCGCCGCTGAGACGGGCGCAGCATAAAAGAAGCCCCGCAAAAGCTGCGGGGCTGTTTGATTAAGCCAGAATGTTTATCGTTTTCGCCCTCAGGTGGCGTCAGCAACATCCTTAGCCTCATTTAATCGGCTGCGCCGTTTGCGCTCACGCAGGAAAGCGGTCACTAAAACCAGCCACAGCAGGCCGCTCACCAGATTGATCAGGCTAAACCAGGCCGCGCCGCCGTGGAAGTAGCCATATTTCGATACCTCAATACCCAGCGCAAAAGCGATAATGCTGACCATGCCGAGCATCGCCGCCACGCTGCCTTTACCGGCATTGCTGGAAAAGAGCGTCAGACGATAAAGCCCGGCGTTGACCATGCCTGCGCCATACGCATAGATACTGAGCCCGGCGGTCAGCCACAGATAGCTGTGACGATCCAGTAGCGAAGTCACCATCGCCAGCCCCAGCCCCACCAGAATCGGCCACGCGCCCAGACGCAGCGGGCTTTCAATCGGCAGGCGGTTCGCCAGTTTCCCCAGCGTCAGGTTACCGGCGATCATCGCCAGAAATACCGGCAGCTGTAGTAGCGCGTAATCCATGCGCGTCAGACCCTCATCCTTAATCAGAATCACCGGCGACAGCGCGACCCAGGCGAGAATCGGAATAAATACCAGCCCGATTGCCAGCGAGCCGGACATAATCTGCCGTTCGCGTGCCAGCGTCAGGTAGGTGCGTCCCAGGCTGCGCAGGTTGACAGATACGCTGCGATCGCCTGCGGTTTCCGGCATCGCGCGCCACAGACCAATCAGCGCCAGCGCGGCGATAATCGCGAACAGCCAGAACATGGTGCGCCAGTCGCCGACGGTCAGGAAAGCCGCGCCTGCCAGCGGGCCAGCCAGCGGTGCCAGCAGGGCAACGTTAGCCATTAGCGCCATAATGCGCACGCTGCGCGCTTCATCAAATGCTTCCTGGATGGCGGCGTAGCCTACCGCACCGATAAAGCAGAGGCTGGCACCCTGTAAAAAGCGCAGGGCGACAAACTGCTGAATAGAGGCAACCCAGTGCGTCAGCGCACAACAAACGATAAAAAACAGTACGCCGCTCAGCATCACCGGGCGACGACCATACTTATCGGAGAGCGGGCCAAGCAGCCATTGCAGAACAATGCCGCCAATCAGATAGGCGGTCAGCGAAGTGGAAACCCACTCGGCACCAACGTGAAATTCGCTGGTTACCAGCAGCATACCGGGCTGAATCATATCGTGCGCAATATAGGTAGCGAACTCAAACAGCACCAGCGAGAGGGGAAATAACAGATGCCTGAATGTCAGGTGTGAAACCGGGGTATAGGCGGCCATGCAGGCTTGCTCCAGAAAGATAAAAAACGCGACCGCAAGGGCGGCCGCGTCAGTATAACGTTTAAATCATATTACCTGAGAATGATTAGCGATGCGCGTAAACGGCGATCGGATTACTTAGCTCGCCCGCAAACTTCAGGTTCTCCGCCGGATCGGACAGATTGATCATCTGCTGATTATTTGCCAGCTGAAGCCGGTTCAGGCAGGAGAGCGCAAAGGTTGGTGCAAACAGATCGTAGCGGGCAAACTTGCTCGCCAGCTGCGGGTGCGCCTGCTGATATGCCTGAATGCACTGCGCTACGCGCTGCCAGAAACGCGCCTCCGGCAGCGTACCGCTCTCATCGAGAATGGCGGAAATAAAGCGGAAAATGCAGTCGAAGACATCGGTAAAGATCGACAGGATTTTCAGATTTTCCGGTACCTCTACCGCCAGTCGCTGTGCCTTCTCCGGCAGTACTGCATCCGGGTTCAGCACCGCAATTTCCTCGCCGATATCCTTCATCCAGGCGCTGACCGGCACGTTGTTGTCGAATTGCAGGATCAGGTTTTCGCCGTGCGGCATAAAGACGATATCGTGCTGATAGAAGCAGTGCAGCAGCGGGCTGAGATAGCAGGTCAGGTAGCGGTCGATCCATTCCTCTGGTGCCAGCCCGGAATCGGCAATCAGCGCAGGCAGCAACGCCTGCTGATGACGATCGATATGCAGCAGCGAAGCCATCGTCATCAGGCGTTGGCCAGGCTGAAGCTGGGGGAGCGGATTATCGCGCCACAGCGCGGCGAACATTTTCTTATAGGCCGAGTCGCCCTGAATCGCACGCTCATAATAGCGGTTATGATAGCCGATGGCCGCCACCTCGCGCAGGATGCGGAAATTGCACTGCTTCAGCCACGGGTCCTGCTTAACAATCCCTTCCAGCCACTGATTCACCGCGGGCGTGGTCGCCATATAGTAGGGCGAAAGGCCGCGCATAAAGCCCATATTCAGCACCGACAGCGCGGTTTTCACGTAGCGTTTGGTCGGCTGGCTGCGGTTAAAGAAGGTGCGGATAGACTGCTGCGCCTGATAGTTATCTTCGCCTTCGCCCAGCCAGATAATGTCGCGCGCGGCGATATCGGCGGCAAACACCGTCAGCAGCTTGTTCTGCCACTGCCAGGGATGAACCGGCATCAACAGATAATCCTGTGGATCGACCGCCAGCGCCCGCAGCCGATCGGTAAAGGCTGCCAGTGTGCTTTCGCCCAGCTCCTCTGTCATCAGCTGCTGATAGCCTAACGCGTCGATACTGGAGAAGTGGGCGTTACGCACGTGTACCGCCACCCATACCAGACGAATTGGAGCTGCGGCCTCTGGCGCATAGGCGAGGTAGTCACGCGCATCAAAGCCGATGCGCCCATTATTAGCAACGAAGCAAGGATGGCCTTCGGTCATTGACGCTTCTACCGTCTGGAAATCGGCCTTAACCAGCGCCGCGCTGTCCGGGTTTCCTTTTTGCAGTTTATAGACGCTGCTGCACAGCGTACTGGTGATCTCTTCCATGTAGGTTGCCAGCATAGCAGCGGGTATGCCGATCTGCTGGTTAAATTCGATAATAAACTGCAACGCATCCAGCGGCAGCGGCGTGCCGTTCTCACTTTTCTCCAGCGAATCGGGATCGATTTGCCAGTGATCGAGCGCCAGACGACGGGCGCGAAAATGATAAACCGCTTCGCCGCCCGGTACTGCCAGCTGCCAGCTATTCTCCGCAGTGGGCTGGGGAGCGATCAGTTTCTCATGGGCGAATTCAGCAATGGCTTTACGCACCAGCAATCGATTTGCCAGCGCCCAGCTGTCGCCGGTGAGATGTTGCCCGTGAGCGAATTGAGAAGTGGTGGTCATGGTTAAGGATTCCTGCAATTGAGCCTGCTGATAATCTTCGCGCTGGCAAAAGGCGAGCCAGGCCGTTTTATGTCCCATATCGATGGTGTGCTGGTAGCGAAAACCGGCGCGTTTATTGAGACGATGAATTTTTTCATTACGCACGTCCGGCTCAACGACCACGCGCCGCACCTGCGGCTGGCTGAACAGAAAGTCCATCACCGTGGTAAATACCTGCCAGCTGAACTGCGCTACCGGCTTTTCGGCAGGTGCGATCAGAATATGCATACCGTAATCGTCGGGCCGGGCCGGGTAGTGCTGCGCGATTTCATCCTGCTGTGCACGGTAAAACTCCATCAGAAAAACCGGCTGGCCGTTGCACAGACCGATAATCGCCGCCTGCGGATTATCGGCGGTCAGCTGTTGATAGAAATGGCTTACCTGCGCCAGCGAATCATTCTGCATTCCCCAGAAGCGGGCATACTCCTGGGTCACCCAGCGATGGATTAGCGGCGCATCCTGCGCTGTCATGGGGCGCAGGGTGAACTCGCCCGCCGGACGATGGCATTGGTATAAGGTGTTCATCTTATTGCTCCGATTCTGCCGGGAAGGTCTGGAAGGCGATGCGCTGTTCAACCGGGTAAACTTCGCGTCCGGTAATTTCACGAATCAGCACCGAATTGCGATAGCAGGCCATGCCAAGATCGGGGGTGACAAAGCCGTGCGTGTGCAGCTCGGCGTTTTGCACAAATACCCGGTTGTGACGATCGATGCTGTAGTTGCGCTGCACCGCGTAGCGCCCCTGTTCATCCCAGCGCAGGCGGCTGGCGATACCTTCAATAAACTGCGGCGGCTGATAGTGATAGCCGGTTGCCATCACCAGACCCTCGGTGCGTCGCGTATAGTGCTGATCCTGCTCGCGCTGGTGCAGCGAAAGCTCCAGCTCATCGTGCGGCAGACGGCGCAGGCCGGTAAGCGTCGAGTTGGTAAACAGCCGTACTTTTAAGTCGCCATCCAGCTGCTTGATATACATCAGATCGTAGATATCGTTGATCAGGCTGCTGTTGATGCCTTTAAACAGGTTTTTATGTCCGGCGTTCAGTTCGTCGCGCTTACGGGCGGGCAGGGCGTGGAAATAGTCGATCCACTCCGGCGAGGTCATCTCCAGCGTTAGCTTGGTGTATTCCAGCGGATAGAAGCGCGGCGCACGCGTCACCCAGTTCAGCTGGTAGTCATATCGATCGATTTCACTCAGCAGATCGTAGAAGATCTCCGCCGCGCTCTGACCGCTACCCAGTACGGTAATAGACCGCTGCGCCTGTAGCTTCGCTTTGTTTACCAGATAGTGACTGGAATGCACCACGCGATCGTGCAGGGGACGACTGCACTCCGGCAGCCAGGCGACCGGGCCGGTGCCCAGCACCAGTCGGCGCGTCAGCCAGCTACGACGTTCGCCGCTGCGCGTATCGACAGTATGCAGCTGATAACATTCGCGGCTCTCATCGTAGCTGGCATACTCGACGCGTGTGTTCCAGCGCAGGTTGTTCAGCTGCGAACAGGCCCACTGGCAATAGTGGTTATATTCCTTACGCATCAGAAAGAAGCTTTCGCGGATGTAAAAGCTGTACAGCTTGCCTTTCTGTTTCATGTAGTTCAGCAGGCTGAAGGGACTGGTGGGATCGGCCAGCGTCACCAGATCGGCCATAAACGGCGTTTGCAGGTGGGCGCTCTCCAGCATCATGCCGGTATGCCAGTCGAAGCCAGGATTCTGATCGAGGAACAGGCCGTTAACCTCTTTCAGCGGTGCCGTCAGGCAGGCGAGGCTAAGGTTAAACGGGCCGATACCGATGCCGATAAAGTCATAAATGGTGTCGTTCATCACGATGCCCTTACTGATTGGCTGCGCTTAAGGCGTGCTGCTGTGAGAGTTCGCGTCCGTAGTGGGCGATCAGCGCGATAACCTCTTCCATATCCGCCACGCTGGTTGCCGGATTAAGCAGCGTAAACTTCAGGTACTGACGTCCGTTGACTTTGGTGCCCGCGACAACCGCGTTGCCGGAGCGAAACAGCGCCTTACGGATTTGCGCGTTAACCTCATCTGTCACTTCCGCGTTCAGGCCCGGACGCGGAATAAAGCGGAACACCTGGGTGGTCAGCTCTGGCGCGTGCAGTACCTCAATCGCCGGATGCGCCTGCAACAGACGATGCGTCTGCTGCGCCAGCGCCAGCACGTTGTCAAAGGCTTCGCCCAGCTTCTGCGCGCCCATAATGCGCAGCGTCATCCACATTTTCAGCGCATCAAAGCGGCGGGTGGTTTGAATACTTTTATTTACCAAATTCGGCGTGCCTTCCTGCTGGGCGCTGAGCGGATTGAGGTAGTCGGCATGCACCGTTACATGGCTCAGGTGCTGGCTGTCGCGCACGAAGAAAGCACCGCAGCTGACGGTCTGGAAGAAAGATTTGTGGTAATCGACGGTAACTGAATCGGCATGTTCAATGCCGCACAGACGTTGACGGTGCTGCGGTGAGACCAGCAGGCCGCAGCCGTAGGCGGCATCTACATGCATCCACAGCTGATAGTGACGGCAAATATCGCTCACCGCCTGTAACGGATCGATGCTGCCGAAATCGGTGGTGCCAGCGGTAGCGACCACCGCAACCGGAATCAATCCTTGCTGGCGGCACTGCTGAATCGCCTGCTCCAGTTTAGCGGCGTCCATGCGATAACGATCGTCATGGTCAACGGCAATCACCGCGTCATAGCCGAGGCCGAGAATGGCGGTTGATTTCTGAATGCTGAAGTGGCTCATTTTCGAGGTAAAGATACGCCACTTGCCCGCTTCCGGCGGCAGGCCGCGCTGTTTAATCAGGTATCCCGGATGCTGGCGGGCGCACCAGCTGTCACGCGCCAGCAGCATCGCCATCAGGTTGGACTGGGTGCCGCCGCTGGTAAAAATCCCGTCCGAACCGGTGGGCATGCCGATACGTTGCAGTGTCCAGTCGATGACTTTCTGCTCAATCAGCGTGCCGCCCGCGCTCTGATCCCAGGTATCGACCGAACTGTTTACCGCACTCATAATCTGCTCCGCCAGCAGCGAAGGCAGAACGATGGGGCAGTTGAGATGAGCGACATACTTTGGATGATGGAACCAGACCGCATCGCGCAGATAAACGTCGGACAGTTCGTTCAGCGCGGCCTGTTCGTTACCCAGCGGTTTATCTAAATCGATGGCGCGCAGCGTTGGGGCCAGCTCTTGCGGCAAAATACCGCTGAACGGTTTTTCTGTCTGCTGCAGCTGCTGGCGAATCAGCGCCAGCGCGCTTAGCGTCTGCTGCGCATACTGCTCCAGCTGTGCCTGGTTAAAGAAAAAAGCGCTGCTGGTGGCGGCGTTCTGGCGATCTGTCGCGATATTTTGTGTTTTTGCGGAAACCAAAGCCATTTCCTGACCCTTTTTGGACGTAAGAAACCCGTACCGACATAAAAAATATGACGGCCCTGTATGCCTGATGCATAACGGCATCAGTTAAGTTTTTTTAATATTTAAGCGGGCAGCGTAGTGACAGCCACCATAAATAAAAAGAGGGAGATAACTTTTTGGAGCGATAATCCTCCCGTTTTGTACGGATATTGCGATTTTTGTTAGGCAAATGCTGCGTTTGATAATATAAATGCGATTATAAATAGCAATCATTATCATTCAATAAGATTTTGGTGACAATTTAGTGATAAGTAAAATTAATATTTAAAATGTGACTTTGATCACATTTTGCTTATTGGTGAGTTGCTGAAAAGCGCTGAAAAATGTCAGCGTCTGCGCCTGGCTGAAAATCAGGCTGTAGAGAAGATATGAATATCAGAAAGGAGATGAACAGAAACAAGGCTACCGCAACCGCAGGCGGGTTACGGTAGCCAGAAGATTACTCGACGCGCAACACGCGGCTGGTATTGGTGGTGCCGGTAGTACTCATTACGTCGCCCTGGGTAACGATCACCAGATCGCCTGATACCAGGAAGCCTTTATCACGCAGCAGGTTGATGGCATCATGCGCTGCCGCCACGCCATCGTTATTGCTGTCGAACAGGACCGGCGTAACGCCACGATAAAGCGCCGTCAGGTTGAGGGTGCTTTCATGACGTGACATAGCGAAAATCGGCAGGCCGGAGGTGATGCGCGAGGTCATCAGCGCGGTACGCCCTGATTCGGTCATGGTGATAATAGCGGTAACACCCTGCAAATGGTTAGCGGCATACATTGCCGACATCGCGATCGCCTCTTCCACGTTATCAAACTGTACGTCGAGACGATGCTTCGATACGTTGATGCTTGGCACTTTCTCCGCGCCGAGGCAGACTTTCGCCATCGCGCTGACGGTTTCCGCCGGATACTGACCGGCAGCGGTTTCCGCCGAGAGCATCACCGCATCGGTGCCGTCCAGTACCGCGTTCGCCACGTCCATCACTTCTGCGCGGGTCGGCATTGGGTTCGTGATCATCGATTCCATCATCTGCGTCGCGGTGATGACGGCACGATTCAGCTGACGCGCGCGACGAATCAGCGCTTTCTGGATGCCTACCAGTTCCGGATCGCCGATTTCCACACCGAGATCGCCGCGGGCAACCATGACCACATCGGAAGCCAGAATAATGTCATCCATTGCAGCCTGGGTAGAGACAGCTTCGGCGCGTTCCACTTTGGCGACAATTTTGGCTTCGCTGCCGGCTTCCTGTGCAAGACGGCGCGCATAGTTAAGATCTTCGCCGCAGCGCGGGAAGGAAACGGCCAGGTAATCCACGCCGATTTTTGCCGCGGTGATAATATCTGCTTTATCTTTTTCGGTCAGCGCCTCGGCGGAAAGGCCGCCGCCCAGCTTGTTGATGCCTTTATTATTGGAGAGCGGACCGCCCACGGTCACTTCGGTAAATACCTTGCTGTCGCGCACTTCCAGCACTTTCAGCTGTACGCGCCCGTCGTCGAGCAGCAGAACGTCGCCCGGCACTACGTCTTCCGGCAGACCTTTATAATCGATGCCGACTTTTTCCTTGTCGCCTTCGCCTTTACCCAGGCTGGCATCCAGCAGGAACTTGTCACCGACATTGAGGAATATTTTCCCTTCTTTAAAGGTGGAGACGCGGATTTTTGGCCCCTGCAAATCGCCAAGAATCGCGACATGACGCCCTAACTTAGCGGCAATTTCACGTACTTTATCTGCCCGCAGCTGATGATCTTCCGGCGTGCCGTGAGAGAAGTTAAGTCGCACAACGTTAGCCCCGGCAGCGATAATTTTTTCCAGGTTGTTATCGCGATCGGTAGCTGGGCCTAAAGTGGTAACGATCTTGGTTCTTCTGAGACGTCGAGTCATGAGTTTTCCTTAAGGTGTAGAAGCCTGAGTAATGCACAGAGTAAGCGTGAATGTTCTGTTTATGATTTTTAAATGGCAGCGGGTAATATTCCTTTTTGCTCGTTGCTCTCCTCGCGTCCTTCTCATCGCTGAAAGTGTGAGGATGGTTGCGATGACCACAATACTGACAGCCGTGGCTAAAGTCACTCTTCCTGCATGGCAAAGAAAAGCTTCATTGATAACAGACAAAATTTCGCCTGGCCTGACAGCGTAAAACACATCCGTACTGATTAACGCGGCGCGGAAAACAGGCCGGTTTCTTTATCCAGTCGCGACGATTTCAGCGCCTCTTTTACCCGCCGCAGGTTATCGCGAAAGCCAGCGCCACGATGCAGCGTAAAGCCGGTAGCCAGCACGTCGATCAGCATCAGCTGCGCCATACGTGAAACCATCGGCATATAGATATCGGTATCCTCCGCGACATCGAGCGCCAGCAGCAGCGAAGCTTCACGCGCCAGTGGCGAACCGGAAGCGGTGAGCGCCAGCACCACGGCCCCGTTCTCCCGCGCCAGCTGCGCCAGTTCCGTCAGCGATTTGGTGCGGCCGGTATGGGAAATCAGCACCACCACATCATCTGCGCCGCTGTTAATGCAGCTCATGCGCTGCATCACCACGTCGTCGGAGTAAATTACCGGCACGTTAAAGCGAAAGAATTTATTCATTGCGTCGTGTGCCACCGCAGCGGAAGCGCCCAGCCCAAAAAAGCTGATTTTTTTCGCGCCCGCCAGGAGCTCGACGGCCCGTTGCAATGCCCGCATGTCCAGCTGCTGACGCACCTGTTCCAGACCGGCCAGCGCCGAATGGAAGAGCTTTTCACTGTAAATGTCGATGCCATCATGCTCGTCAATATTGCGGCTCACCCATGGCGTACCAGCCGCCAGACTTTGCGCCAGCTGCAGCTTAAAATCAGGAAAGCCTTTGGTCTGCATATGGCGACAAAAACGGTTGACGGTTGGATCGCTGACGCCAGCGCTGGCCGCCAGCTGGGCGATGCTGGAGTGCATCGCAATCTCTGGCGCGGAGAGAATAGTCTCGGCCACTTTACGCTCGGATTTACTCAGAGAGGAAAGCTGCGCCTGAATTTTTTCCAGCATGTTATTCATAAAAAAGCGCTCATCACTTCTGACAATTTCATTTACAGGTGCATCCGATGGCAATTTACTGAGAATATACCGCTCAGGCACGACGACATGGCAGCACCGGTAAAACGCAGTGCAATGTTTTTTGCCAGAATATGAACTGCGTCTGATTTTACCGGGCAAAAGCCATAAAAAAGAAACGGTGAAAAGGGCACATTACCAGGCGAAAACGCCGCTAAAGTAACCGGTCATAGCAAAAGGAGCGGGTGCAGGTTTACCCGCGCCGGTTAAACACAGTACATTGTGCCGAAATAAAATTACAATAAGAGCTGAGCCAGTTGAGAATTTTGCGGTTCAACTCATCCTGCAACGAGGAGAAAAGAATGGCGGTAACACAAACAGCCCAGGCATGCGATCTGCTCATTTTTGGTGCCAAGGGCGATCTGGCACGGCGTAAACTGCTGCCTTCCCTGTATCAGCTGGAAAAGGCCGGACAGATCCATGAGCAGAGCCGTATTATCGGCGTCGGGCGTGCTGAATGGGATAAGGCGGCGTACACCAAAGTGGTGCGTGAGGCGCTGGAAACCTTCATGAAAGAGAAAATCGATGAAGCGCTGTGGGATCGTCTCAGCAACCGCCTCGATTTCTGTAACCTGGACGTTAACGAAACCTCGCATTTCACCAAGCTTGGCAAGATGCTGGATCAGAAAAACCGCGTCACCATCAACTACTTCGCTATGCCGCCCAGCACGTTCGGTGCGATCTGCAAAGGTCTGGGTCAGGCGAAGCTGAACGCCAAACCGGCGCGCGTGGTGATGGAAAAACCGCTTGGCACCTCGCTGGAAACCTCGCAGGAGATCAACGACCAGGTTGGCGAATATTTTGACGAAAGTCAGGTTTTCCGTATCGACCATTACCTCGGTAAAGAGACGGTACTCAACCTGCTGGCGCTGCGTTTCGCTAACTCGCTGTTCGCTAACAACTGGGATAACCGCACCATCGACCACGTGCAGATCACCGTGGCGGAAGAGGTGGGTATCGAAGGACGCTGGGGCTACTTTGATAAAGCGGGCCAGATGCGCGATATGATCCAGAATCACCTGTTGCAGGTCCTGACCATGATCGCCATGTCGCCACCGTCCGATCTCAGTGCTGACAGCATTCGTGACGAAAAGGTGAAGGTATTGCGTTCATTGCGCCGTATCGATCACAGCAACGTGCGTGAAAAAACCGTACGCGGTCAATATACCGCCGGGTTTGTCCAGGGCAAGAAAGTGCCGGGCTACCTGGAAGAAGAGGGGGCTAATAAGGCCAGCAGCACCGAAACCTTCGTCTCTATCCGCGTTGATATCGATAACTGGCGCTGGGCAGGCGTACCGTTCTACCTGCGCACCGGTAAACGTCTGCCGACCAAGTGTTCTGAAGTCGTGGTTTATTTTAAAAACCCGGAAATGAACCTGTTTAAAGAGTCCTGGCAGGAGTTACCGCAGAACAAGTTGACCATTCGCCTGCAACCGGATGAAGGGGTGGACATTGAAATTCTGAATAAAGTGCCGGGACTGGATCACAAACATAACCTGCAAACCACTAAGCTTGACCTGAGCTACTCTGAGACCTTTAACCAGTCGCATCTGGCCGATGCCTACGAACGTCTGCTGCTGGAAGCAATGCGCGGCATTCAGGCGCTGTTTGTGCGCCGCGATGAGGTGGAAGCGGCATGGACCTGGGTTGACTCTATTATCGAAGCCTGGGCTGCCGATAACGAAGCGCCCAAACCGTACCAGGCCGGGACCTGGGGACCGGTAGCTTCCGTCGCGATGATTACCCGTGACGGTCGTTCCTGGAACGAGTTCGAATAATTCAATCTCGCTAAGCCCGCAGAACGCGGGCTTTTTTTTGCCCAAAAACGCGCAATAAAAAAATGAACCGTAGTTTCAAAAAAGGCGAAAGAGCATGGACGGGAAAGGTAAAAATCGGGTATGGTATGGGCCGTTTCCTTTGCTGCGCGGTGACGCGCCATTATTGCCAGTGGTCGGAAAGTTCGCTGGCCTGACAGGAGAGTAAAGCGATGAAAAACTGGAAAACAAGTGCTGAAGCGATTCTGACCACGGGACCGGTAGTACCGGTTATCGTTGTCAATAAACTGGAACATGCCGTGCCGATGGCGAAAGCGCTGGTCGCTGGCGGCGTTCGCGTACTGGAAGTGACGCTGCGTACGCCGGTAGCGATGGACGCAATCAAAGCGATTATTCAGGAAGTACCTGACGCAATCGTGGGTGCCGGAACGGTGATTAATCCTCAGCAGCTGGCGGAAGTGACCGCGGCAGGCGCGCAGTTTATTATCAGCCCCGGTATTACCGAACCGCTGTTGCAGGCGGCGGTAGAGGGAACCGTACCGTTGATTCCGGGCATCAGCACCGTATCAGAACTGATGACCGGTATGCAGTATGGTCTGCGCGAATTTAAATTCTTCCCGGCGGAAGCCAACGGCGGCGTAAAAGCGTTGCAGGCGATCTCCGGTCCTTTCTCTCAGGTACGTTTCTGCCCAACCGGTGGCATTTCACCGAAAAACTACCGCGATTACCTGGCGCTGAAAAACGTGCTTTGTATCGGTGGTTCCTGGCTGGTGCCGAACGACGCGCTGGAAGCGGGCGATTATCAGCGCATTACCGACCTGGCGCGCGAAGCGGTGGCTGGCGCACGCTAAGTGGTATCTGGCTCTCCCGCTGCGGGAGAGCCGTAAACCTCAGCCGCGTACCTTTACCGCGCCCGCCGCCGCGACTGCCCGCGTCACCGCGTCTTCAATCGTTTCCGCTGTCGCCAGCGCCACGCCCATACGACGTTTTCCCGCGATTTCCGGTTTTGCAAAAAGCCGCAGCTGTAGCCCGGCACCAAGTGCCTGCGCCACGTTATCGTAGCTGACGTCGCGGCTTTCCAGCTCTGGCAGGATCACGGCAGAAGCCGCAGGGCCATACTGACGTATCGCGCCTACCGGCAGGCCAAGGAAAGCACGCACGTGCAGCGCAAACTCAGAGAGATCTTGTGAAACCAGTGTGACCAGGCCGGTATCGTGCGGGCGTGGCGATACTTCACTGAAGATTACCTCATCGCCGCGTACAAACAGTTCCACGCCAAACAGACCATAGCCGCCCAGCGCCTTCACGACTTTTTCTGCGATGGCCTGCGCACGCTGTAGTGCCAGGTCACTCATCTGCTGCGGCTGCCAGGATTCACGGTAATCACCATCCTCCTGACGATGGCCAATCGGCGCACAGAAATGGATGCCATCGACAGCGTTAACGGTAAGCAGAGTGATCTCAAAATCAAAATTAACCACGCCTTCGACAATCACTTTGCCTGCACCAGCGCGTCCACCCTGCTGCGCATAATCCCACGCCTGTGCCAGCTGTGCTCTCTCGCGGATAAAACGCTGTCCTTTGCCGGATGAACTCATTACCGGCTTCACGATACAGGGAAAGCCGATCTCTTCCACCGCTGCGTTAAACTCAGCCTGGCTGGCGGCGAAGCGGTAGCGTGAGGTAGGCAGCGCCAGGGTTTCGGCGGCAAGACGACGAATACCTTCGCGATTCATGGTCAGCAACGCTGCGCGGGCATTGGGCACCACGCGTTGACCCTGCTGCTCCAGCTCAATCAGCGTATCGGTAGCGATCGCTTCGATTTCCGGCACCACATAATCAGGGCGCTCCTGCGCAATGACCTTCTTCAGCGCTTCGCCGTCGAGCATATTGATTACGTGACTGCGATGAGCGATGTGCATCGCTGGCGCATCGGCATAGCGATCGACGGCAATGACCTCCACGCCCAGCCGCTGACATTCAATCGCTACCTCTTTACCCAGTTCGCCAGATCCCAGCAGCATTACGCGCGTCGCGCCCGGACGCAGCGCGGTTCCCAGTGTCGTCATAGTTCCTACCTGAAAAGTGAGAAAAACAGATCGCGCCGCAGTATATACGAAAACGTTTGCGCTGCCAGCCTGATGGGAAAACTTGATCTCAAAATCCTGCCTGATATACTGTATAAAAATACAGTAACCGAGGTGAGTCATGGCTGTTGAAACCAAATTTGTAGTGGTCAGAAAAGGTGAAGAAAAAATGACATTTGCCAGCAAAAAAGAAGCCGATGCGTACGACAAAATGCTCGATATGGCTGAGGCCTTTACTGACTGGCTGTTGCAGAGCGAGCTGTCGCTGGAAGAGGCGCAGCTGGAAAATCTGGGTCTGTTCCTCGCCGAGCAGAAAGAGGCAGTTCAGCACATCCTGCGTACCAGCAAGCTGCCGGAAGCGCAGCCAGCCGGGAAAGCGCCGAAGGTTGCCGCTGCGGATGAAGAGAGCCAGAAAAAGGTACGCGCGGTTAAAGCGGCCTGATTGATGTTGCAGCCCGGTGATTTTCAGCCACACTTGATGAATCAGGCGGCTGAGCAGGGCATATCGCCCGCGCTACAGATATGGCGGGCTGCGTCTTACACTATTGCCTCCGGCGCGCTGCCCGTGCGCCGGGCGTTGCCTTAACAGGAACGAGCCATAGCCTGTTGTCATAAAGGCCACGCTCTCCAGTCTGACGTTGCGCCACCTGCTGCGCGGCGTTTTCTTCTGTTTGCTCCCGCTTACGCTTCTTGACTTCCGGTGCACTAACCTGAAAAGCAGGCGATAAAAGGAGAACCTATGGGCAACTGGCTGCAACAACTACAACAGATGTTAGGTAATACGGCAATTGGCAACGCGGGCGCAAAGGCGCAGGGTGGCAGCGAGGCGCTAAATAAAATGCTGGCGCCCGGTGCGCTGGGTGGCCTGGCGGGTATCCTGATCTCCAGTAAGTCCTCCCGTAATCTGCTGGGTAAATATGGCAAAAATGCCCTGATTATCGGCGGCAGCGCCGCAGCGGGCGTGTTGCTGTGGGATAAATATAAGCAGCGCGTACGCGAAACGCATCAGAACGATCCCCAGTTTGGTCAGCAGGCGACGCCGGTCGATCGGCGGGCCGAGCGCTTAATTACCGCGCTGGTGTTTGCCGCTAAAAGCGATGGTCATATGGATGGAGAAGAGCTACAGGCGATCAGGCAAAATATTCATCAGGCGGGCTATGGCGAGCAGGCTGAAGCGCTGATTCAGCAGGCTATCGATCGCCCGCTCGATCCTCACTGGCTGGCGCAGGAGGTAAAAAACGAGGAAGAGGCGCTGGAGCTCTACTTCCTCAGCTGCGCGGTTATCGATATCGATCATTTTATGGAGCGCAGCTATCTTAAAGAGCTGGGCGATGTACTGAAAATTCCTGCTGACGTGCGCGAAGATATTGAAAAAGATATCCGCCAGGAAAAACAGCAGCTCCCTACCTGATCGGCCTCGCGCAAGGTTTGCCGCAGCCTGGAGACAGGCTGCCGACCGTTTTTTACCGTTCCTCGCTTGGCAAGCATGGCCTTAACTGCCAACCTTAATAGATGTTTGTCTGGAAACAGTAATCGCTATGATGCCACCGAAAGCAAAAAAAATTGCCCATGAAATGACGCTGCACGGCGATACCCGCGTCGATAATTATTACTGGCTGCGCGACGACCAGCGCGAAGATCCGGATGTACTGGATTATCTGCATGCGGAAAATAATTATGGTCATAAGGTTATGCTGTCGCAGAAAGCGCTACAGGATCGTTTGCTGAAGGAGATGGTAGGGCGCATACCGCAACAGGATTATTCGGTGCCCTATGTAAAAAATGGCTATCGCTATCAAAGCCGCTATGAGGCCGGTAACGAGTATGCCAGCTACCTGCGCCAGCCCGCAGATACCACCACGCCTGACGAGTGGGAAGTGCTGCTGGATGCCAATAAACGTGCGGCGCACAGTGAGTTTTATACCATGGGGGCGCTGGAGGTCAGCCCGGATAACCGCATTATGGCGCTGGCGGAGGATTTTCTTTCGCGCCGTCAGTACGGTATTCGCTTCCGTAACCTGGAAACCGGCAACTGGTATCCGGAGGTGCTGGAAAATGTTTCGCCCAGCTTCGCCTGGGTTAACGATTCCAAAACGCTTTATTACGTGCGTAAAGATAAACAGACGCTACTGCCTTATCAGGTATGGCGACATAACGTTGGCGAGCCACAGCAAAAGGACGAGCTGGTGTATGAGGAGACGGACGATACCTTTTACCTCAGCGTACATAAAACCACCTCGGAACATTTCGTGCTGATTGCGCTGCACAGCACAACCACTACGGAGATTCATCTGCTGGATGCGGAATATGCCGATGCGCGCCCGCGTGTTTTTGTACCGCGCCGGAAAGGGCATGAATATACGCTCGATCATTACGACTACCGTTTCTGGCTGCGATCTAACCGTGAAGGCAAAAACTTTGGTCTTTACCGCACCAGCTATCTTGATGAAGCGCGCTGGGAAACCATCATTGCGCCACGTGAGCATGTGGTTGTGGAGGATTTTCAGCTGTTTCGCGACTGGTTGGTCGTGGAGGAACGGCAGCGCGGCCTCTCCAGCCTGCGGCAGATCTGCTGGCGCACCGGAGAAACCTTCGGTATCGCCTTTGACGATCCTGCTTATGTCACCTGGCTGGCCTTTAACGCTTCGCCGGAGACCAGTAAATTACGTTACGGCTATTCATCGATGACCACGCCTACCACGCTGTTCGAACTGGATATGGATACCGGCGAACGGCGCGTCCTGAAGCAGACACAGATTGCGGGCTTCGACTCCGCTCACTACAAAAGTGAACATCTGTGGATCAAGGTGCGTGATGGGGTGGAAGTGCCTGTTTCGCTGGTTTATCACCGTCAGCATCATCAGCCGGGAAAAAATCCGATGCTGGTTTACGGATATGGCTCCTACGGTTCGATTATGGATGCGGATTTCAGCTCCAGCCGTCTCAGCCTGTTGGATCGGGGGTTTATCTATGCCTTAGTGCACGTGCGCGGCGGTGGCGAACTGGGCCAGCAGTGGTATGACGATGGGCGTCTGCTGAATAAGATGAACACCTTCAACGACTTTTTGGATGTAACGGATGCGCTGGTGCAGCAGGGCTATGGCGATCCGCAGCGGCTGTATGCGATGGGCGGTAGCGCTGGCGGGCTGCTGATGGGTGCGGTGATTAACCAGCAGCCGGAGCGCTTTCATGGCGTTGTCGCGCAGGTGCCCTTTGTTGATGTGGTGACTACCATGCTGGATGAAACCATTCCGCTCACTACCGGTGAATATGATGAGTGGGGGAATCCAAACGACGCGCAATATTACCACTATATGAAGCAGTACAGCCCTTATGACAATGTCGGCGCTCACGCCTACCCGCATATGCTGGTTACCACCGGGCTGCACGATTCTCAGGTACAGTACTGGGAGCCGGCAAAATGGGTAGCAAAGCTGCGTGAACTGAAACAGGATGAGAACCTGCTGCTGCTCTGTACCGATATGGATTCCGGACACGGCGGGAAATCGGGGCGCTTTAAATCCTATGAAGGCGTTTCGCTGGAGTTCGCTTTTATTATCGGCCTGGCGCAGGGTACGCTGCACAGCGGTAGCGGCTACTAATCCTGCGCCTGGTGAACCTGCTTTTGCAGTGCATCGCGCAGGGCAGGTTTCAGATCCGGTATGGTTTTCAGCATCCAGCGCAGGTATCCGGGATCGCGTTTGGCAACGTCAGCGATCGCCTGTCCGCGATACTTCCCGAACGGCATGACCTCGGTGCTCCCGGCCTGCGAAACCGGTAGCGCGGCAGCCATACGCGCCGCATCCCAGCCGGAGGTTTCCATAATGCGAATCAGCAGGGCAGCGGTCACGTAGCAGTCATACAGTGCCCGATGGGCATGCAGATCGGCCGGTGGTGTTACCTCCAGCCGTAAGTGCTCGCGCAGCGCCTGATTGCTGTAGGTCAATCCCGGCCAGAGCTTGCGCGCCAGTTTCATGGTGCATATCCACTCGCCATGCATCTCCGGCAGCATACGACGATCGAAGCTGGCATTGTGCGCCACGTAGTAAGGGCTGCCGTGATAGCGATGGATTAGCGCCTCGATCGGCGGCTTATTGGCTACCATCGCTTCGGTGATACGATGTACTGCCATCGCCTGACGGCTGATGGGACGATCCGGGCAAACCAAATCGCTCATGGGATTAACAATTTGCCCGTCAATTACGTCAACGGAGGCGATTTCAACGATACCGCCCTGTAAGCCGCAGGTTTCGGTATCAATAACGCGTAGCATAAAGCCTCTTAGCGCAGCGGCGCACTTTATTTACTTTTTGGTTCCCACGGCAGGCGGGAGAGATTTAGCGAGGTTTGTCGGTGATGCATCAGACGCTGGCGAAACCAGTCGCGCAGGGCTTCCGGCTGTTCCCGCTCAACGAGCTCCGCTACCACCGGCATATTGTAACGTTCTTTAAAGGCAACGCCAGCGGCAGCCAGATCTACGTTCACTTTATCTTTCTCTTCCTGTGGAAGTGTTGCCAGATTGTTAGTCATTTTTTACTCCTTTGTGTAAGTGCGACGCGGCCTGTCAGGATCGCCGTTATTGCCTCGACACGCTTCTGTACGCGGGGTATGCTGCGGCCTCGTTGCGGACAACCACGATAGTTTACAGGATGAAATCATGTTGAAAACCCGCTTCTCTGCTTTAACCGGTGCTGCCGTGCTGGTACTGGCAGTCGCTTTTTCTCCAGCGGTGCTGGCCCATGCCCATCTTAAATCGCAATATCCTGCCGCCAACGCGAATGTTGAGGCCTCTCCACAGGCGCTAACGCTGACTTTTTCAGAAGATATCGAGCCGGCATTCAGCCATGTTGAGATTATCGGCGCTGACCAGCAAACCATGCCAACCGCAGAGGTGGAATGCGCACCAAAACAGCATAATCAGCTGATCGTCCCGCTGGAAAAACCGCTTGCTGGCGGCAGCTACCAGGTTAACTGGCACGTGCTGTCAGTCGACGGTCATAAAACCAAAGGAAGCTACACTTTCAGCGTGAAATAGTCATGACGCTGGAATCTGTCTATATATTCTGTCGTGCGCTCCATTTTGGTGCGCTGATGCTGCTGGTGGGCAGCGCCTCTTACAGCGTGCTGCTGGCGCCGCGTCGCTATCGACCGCTGCCTGGTCAGCGCTTCATGCCGTTGCTGAGCGGCTGTGCGCTGCTCTCTTTGCTTAGCGCGCTGGCTATACTGGCGGCACAGACCGGGTTGATGAGCGGCGACTGGCATAATGTTTTTCAGCTAAGTATCTGGCGAGCCGTGCTGAGTACCGGTTTTGGTCAGGCCTGGCAGCTGCAGCTGCTGTTTGCGCTGCTGGCGTGTCTGTCTCTGGCGGGACGGGGCGCTACGCGTCAGCGTTTGCTGCTGCTTTGCGGCCTGATTCAGCTTTGTACACTGGCGCTGGTGGGGCATGCCGCCATGCAGGACGGCTGGCCCGGCGTAGTACAGCGAATTAACCACGCGGTGCATTTAACCGGTGCGGCTTTCTGGGCTGGTGGCCTGTTGCCACTGTTGTGGCTGATGCGCGATGCACAACAGCCTGCGTGGCGCAGCGAAGCGATATGCACCATGATGCGTTTCTCCCGTTATGGACACCTGGCCGTGGCGCTGACGCTAATCAGCGGCATTATCAATACCGCTTTTATTGTCGGCTGGCCGCTACCGATCGATAATCCATACCGACAGTGGCTGCTGCTGAAAATTGGGCTGGTAGGCATAATGGTCTGCACCGCGTTGTTTAATCGCTATTATCTGGTGCCCCGTTTTCGACAGTCGGGCGGTGAGGCACAGCGGAGATTTGTTCATGCAACACAGTTTGAGCTATGGCTTGCTGTTGCGGTGGTAGTCATCGTTAGCCTGTTTGCAACGCTCCAACCCGAATAAATAAGGCCTGGAAAGCCAGGCGCAAGTAAGACAATAAGGTAACGCAATGAAGAAAATTATTGGACTGGCACTGGCGCTGGGATGTTGTAGCAGCGCACTGGCGGCTTCGGAGGTGATCACGGTGAGCCGCTTTGAGATCGGTAAAGATAAGTGGCCGTTTAACCGTGAAGAAGTGATGCTCACCTGTACCAAAGATCATGCGCTGTTTGCTATTAATCCCAGCACGCTGATGCAATATCCTCTGAATGAAAAAGCGGAGCAAAAGGTGGCGGCAGGACAGGCCCAGGTGCAGTCCATTGCAGTGATTCAAAATGACGATCCGCAGCGTCCGGGTGAAAAAGCCAGCCTGCAACCTATCCTCGATCGGGCGGAAAAACTCTGCAACTAACCTCCGTAGCGATCTGTTTTGGCGCGGTTGTTCCGCGCCGCTTCTCTGTAGTCAAAGGTGGCGCTAAAAGACAGCGCCCTGGCTAAGTTCTGCCGTTAGCATCACAGAGTTCAATTCTTCTTTGCCGCTCGCTACATCCGGCTGGAAAAAACGTGCGCCTGTTCTATGCTTTATAAGGCAAGGCGACATCGCCTGCATCAATGCCAACTTTTAGCGCACGGCTCTCACAAGAGCCATTTCCCTGGACCGAATATAGGATTCGTATTCGGTCTTTTTTTGTTTTCTTTTAAAATCAATATGTTATGCGCCACCCGTCCGAAAATGTCCGAAATATGTCCGAATTTCAATATCCGGTCTTTTTCTCCGGTGGCGTTATTAAAGTAAAACTGTCATCGCGTAAATCAAGATATTTAGCCGTCATTTTCTCCGATTTATGCCCCAGCAACTGCTGAGCAAACGCCTTACCATATTCAGCTTCGTACATGCGCCCGGCCAGGCTTCGGATTTCATGAAACGTAGGTGGAGTGTCCGATACAATACCAGCCTCTTTGCGAGCATCAGCAAACCGCTTCGTTAAATTATCAGGATGCATCGCACCGTCCGGGCTGTTCTTTCGAATGCCGGTGCTGATTAGAAAATCAGATTTCCTGATAGTGCGGCAGCGTTCAATGATTTCGCTTAGCGTTAAGCCAGCCTGTTTCAGTTTCAACGCCAGCGGGATCGCTATCCGCTCCCCCGTTTTTCCCTGTTCAACGTACAAATGATTTTCACGGATATCACTGAATCGCATGTTAACAATATCCTCCCGGCGCTGGCCGGTTACCAGAGCTAAATCCATAGCTAACACAAACCAGCGGGGCTGCTGTATAGCTGCTGCACGTATAGTCTGGTATTGTGCAAAATTGATTAACCGCGAACGCTGCACTGTGATTTTAGGGGCCCTTGTGGGGGTAACAGGGTTGCTTACTATATGGCCCGCCACAACAGCTTCGCGGAACATGTCAGATAGCGTTGAACGTAGACCGCCAGCCATAGTTTTTTTATCTGCAATAATCCACTCTTCCAGGAACTCAGCTATGTGACGCGTCGTAATTTCTTTCAGAGCCAAATGTCCCATTTTTTCATTGATAGTCTTTAGCTGATTTCTTCGTATTTTATACGTGTTATTTGCAAGATTTCGCCGGTTCAATAAATCATCATATTTCTCTATCCACTCGCAGAGAATTATATCCTTCTCATTTTTTATTTTTTCCAGTAATGCGACAGGGGAGTAATTTTGCTCAATGTAATGATTTGCCTCTATCGCCTGAGCAATCGCATCTCTACGAGCTAAATTTCCTAGAGAAATTTCTTTCCCGGTAACCGGATTGCGCCAATAGAAAGCATTCCGTTGCTTTCTGTACGTCAGATTTTTAGGCAGATTGGCGTCGTACTTTCTTTTCCGTGTCACGAATCACTTTTCTCATAAAGTCATTTTTTGCTGGTAAATCGCTTTGAGATTTTTTTATTTTCATTCCCAGCATTAAATCATTGGGTTTTACGTAAATTGCATTCGGGTCTATATAATATTGTCTCCCGTGTTTTTCCGGTGGTGGATAAAAATTACCGTTTCGCGCCCAGCGCCGCAGGGTATTTATATTAGGCGGAGTTGTGTAATGGTTATCCGCCCATTCAGTCAGAGTTATCTGCATTATTCACCTCACGACCGGCCAGCATTTTAACACTGGCCGCATATCTAAACTGAATTTTAAATATCACTATCCGTTATGACCGCGCTTTATTTAGCCTCAGCACTTCAGCGCGGCAGGCGCTCCACGACAAAAGCCAGCCTTCCCATTCCCTTTGCCGATCTATCTCTCTGTATTCACCAGCCCTCAGATCATCTCCTTCTGGGTGACGTTCCAGCATTGGATACTGATAATGGGTTCTGACGTGCTTCTCAAACGTCTGTCGTGCCAGATTATCATCCGGCACCTTCACCGGCTCAGCGGTTAACGCAGCCAGGGCGATTTTTGCAATATGCCTGAATTCACTTTGCGGAACAAAAACATCATACCCATCATCTATGTTATCGATATAACCCTGTAGCTGTTTAATCAGCGCCTGTCGTTTCTCATTGGTCATTTTCATTCTGCCACCTCTCCGCCAGCTGCTTTGATTGCCGCACGCACATCATTACATTCCCAGCCTGGATTGCCGTTGGACATAAACCCGTGTTCCGACAACCTCACAACAAACGGCGCTGGCGGCGCGGGGCGGGTGAATAGCGGCTTGCTGCGCCAGAATTTTAGTTCAGTCGCTAGAATTCTCGCAGTGTGGGATATCGGCGAGTTGTCATCATTAGCCCACCCCAGGCCCATGTCTAAATTTTTCACATACGTGATGTGGTCAGGTACTGCAACCGGCTCCTGCTGCGCCAGCTCTGTCAGCGTCGTCTCGGCTTTCTCGACTCGCTGCTGTAGCTCTGCAACGATAGGCAAAATTCGCCGTGTCAGTTCGCGCTGTGCATCACCGTTATAAATATCCGGCTCACCCAGCCCACCGAATCCCGCAAAAAAATCGCCAATTTCGTGCTTGATTAAATTCTGAATGTCCATCATTTCCCCTCCCTGGCGCTTTCAATGAGTCCAGTCCATGCGTTTAATATTTCGCATTCGCGGATATTACGCCTGGCCTGCCGACGAGATGCGTGAACCTGCACTAATGCACCTGAGCGCGTCATGATTCGTGTATTACTGTGCCAGTGCGTCATTCCGAGCGTACGGCGGGCAATTCGATTACTTATGCGTTTAGCCATCATTTCCCCTCCATCAGCTCAGCGGCTTGCCCGAATACCTTCACCCACTTCAATGATTCTTCCAGGGCTAAATCAGGTCTGTTTTGCCGCATGCATCCCACGATATAGCCATGAGCGCCGATAGCCTCAGTAATGAATTGCATTCCAGCGGGTTTAATCTCTTGCTCGCGCAACTCTGCTATCTGCTCGCGTAATTCAGCTATCTGCGCGTCACGTTGCGACAGGGCGTCGAGTAGCGCGATAGCGTTATTTGCGCTAACCGATTCAGCTAATCGTGCGTAATTTTCATTTTCAGCTGTGAAATCGGGATTTGACGCATCACAGGACACTGTAAAAACAATACCGGATTTATTGCGCAGATATAATTTTCCGTGATATTCGACGAGTTTTAACGGCTCCTGCTCAATGCATTTCTCTGCCGCTTCGCGCATACGTTTTGTTAATTCTGTAATGTCAGTCATTGCTGTTGTCCCTTCAGTTCATTGCCTGCCATTGCAATCAAAATCACTGCTGCTACACCTGACGCCATGCCGATAAACAGCCCGATCGTTATTCCAATCATCAATTCCATAATTTCTCCTGTCGCAGCGCGTTTGCTGTTTCGGGCGTCACGCGGCGTGTTCCTTGCTGGCTAATAATTTGGTGCCGTACGACATCAGGGCATCGCGGCGTACTGTCGAAATGCGGCAGTGAGTACGTGGCCACGGATGCCAGATCAGCAGGCATGAGCCTTTGCTGTTGCCGCCAACCGGCTTACCTGTAATCGGGTTAACGAATGCCAGCCTGCCGCCGGTAATTAGTCTGATTTCGCTGGCCGTTTCCTCTGCCTCCTTGAACCAGCCGACTGACGGATCGGACGGAACGAGCATCACGCAACCCAGGCCCGCAAACGTTTTTTCGTCAGCCGCTTTACGGACAAATGGGCCGATGTCGCTATATGGTGGATTGAGCCACACATACCCGCCGCCATAGGCCATTGCCGCAGACCAGTCTGTTGTCAGGGCATTCTGTTGTTCGGTGATGAAAAACGGGCAGAGCGTGTTATGTTCGCTGGCCGCTGCGTCAAGCTGGAAGTTGAATTCTGCATTCAGCGCTGCAAATATCTCCGGTGGCGTGCGCCAGCAGTCGCGTTGTTCTATGGGGGTGTTACTGCCTCCATAATCAGCCACGTTTATCTCCTTGGTCTGTTCACTACGTCGTTGATTAGTTCTGCCGCTCGCTGAGCCCGAAGAGGATTGCGAATAACTTTTCCCGATGGCGTTACCCAGCCGCGTTCCTTGCGACTGTAGGGAAGGGCGATGCGCCCGACCCGGATTGCGTCTTTGCTGTGGTTCACACCGCCCCCTGCATTTCATCTTTGCGGATCTGGTAAACGTCTGTCGCCGCGCTCAGGCGTTCTGTATCCGCTGCCAGCAGCCGGGCCGCGTAGCGGTAGCACTTATCCAGCTCCGCGACATCTTTGGCTTTGCTTGCTGCCTCAGTGAAATCAGCCAGTAATTCGTCCGGCGTGCGCTGCGGTGGGCTGGCTTCTGCGTTAATTTCGTGTTCCGGCTGCGGTTTGCTGTTGATCAGGTTGTTTAATTCCTGCCGGGAACGTGCCGGGGTGACGTCGCGTTCAGCGCGCTGTGAAGGCTCGAATTCGTCCGGGGTATAGACGCCCAGGATCACGTCAGGGCAGTAGAGGCGCGCCCAGTATTTGACGGCCAGATACGCTAGTTGCTGTTTCGGCGCCGTTTTCCAGAGTGGTGAATTGCGCGTTGTAACGAACTCCATATACAGAGGCTCGCCCCAGGTAATCTCTGTTTCGCCGCGCAGCACCGCGCCAACGCGGACGCACAGCCCTTTTTCTGCTGCCGGGTTTTTTTCGCCGGGGCGAAATTTATCCCACGGCCCGCCGTATTCGTATTTAAAGCGGCCCTGGACGGCGGTAGAACTGGTGATCACTGCGTTTACCAGCTGTGCCTCATAGCCCAGGGTGCCGTTAACCAGATGTGTTTTTTGCGCCACAGCGTAGGGATTCATGCCCCATTGTGCTGCCTGTAGTGCTACTGCCAGACAGTCAGCCGGTTTACCGGACAGGTGTGCTGGTACGGTAGCTTTGCCCATTGCCATGACCTCGGCGAACGCATGCAGCTTTTGCAGGCCGGTCGGGCTGAAAATGGCTGCTTTGGTGTCAGCCTCATTAACCGGCGCCTGGATAATTTCATTGCTCATAACAGATCCTTTCTTTTGGCCCATTCCGGGCGCGTAATCTCTTCAATGCCTCCCCAGTTATCCGTTTCGCGGCACTCGTGGTAAGCGCGCAGATCGCGCCGGAACGCGTCATAGCCTGCGGCCACGTCGTCTTCGCTGAGCTGGAATACACGGACGGGGTAGCGACCACAATCGATCGACTCGCTAACCGCGATAAAAACGAAAAGAGGATATTCGGCGTAGTGCGTTGCTGCTGAAAACCTTCGCGATAGAACGCGTCCTGGACGTGATAGCGGAACTCGGCGACGTGTGTCGCAAAGCGGGCCATGTCAGCCACTTTCTTCACATCAATAACCACAGGCTGCCATTTCAGGAATTTGTCAGGCCGGATGCGGCACAGTTCGCCTGTCTCGTCATCGTTCCAGTAAAGCGATGCTTCACAATGCCCCTCAGCCTCGAGCAGCCAGCGCGCCGCGGGATGGGCGAGTGCGCTGTCGCGCATCAGTTTCAGCTTCCGTCCCTGTTCGGCATCCATGACAGTCATGCCCATGCCCCTACACTCAGTAAGAAACTCAGCTTCAGCCGCTTTACCCGCTGTGGTTCGCCGGTTGAATGTTGGTGCCACGATGAAGCGCTTATCAAACTCGTCAGGCTCCAGCAACAGGCAGTGAAGGGCTGTGCCCATGTCCAGCGCCTGTAATTTTTCTTCATCCACCGGCGCGGATTCCTGCCACCGCAGTAGCGCCGGACTAAGCGCCACCATGTCCAGCTGCGATTTACTCACGCCGGACCCGGCGTGGTAATCAGCGTTGCTGAGGTTGAAGTAAACGCCTGGCTCCATCAGACGGCCTCCATGAACCCGATCTGAATGAGGCTGTCGAGTTCCTCCGCTTGCAGGCGCGCCAGCTGGTCAACAAATTCAGCGTATGCGTCCTGGGCTTTGTCGCTGCGCATAAACAGACGTTGCTCGATCGGCAGGTTATGCATCGCTGCAAACTCTGTCGCCGTTTCCGGGTATTTGTCGGCAATGTCTGCCGCCAGGCTATCAATGCGCGCCATGCGCTGAGCTTCGGCCTGTTCGCCAGCGTCCAACTGTTCTTTATGGCGCTCCTGAATCATGTATGCGTTCATTTGCGATTTCCTGAAACTGGTTGTAATATCCAGGCTCTGTGCAATGCCGCCTGGCGTTGTTCCGGCTTGCTTTCGACGGTCAGCCGGATTAAAGACCCGCTTCGGCGGGTTTTTTCTTAATGCGTTGCGGGTTGCCCGCGATGATCAAGACAGACCTCGATCAGCTCATCAGTAACCCGCGTTTTCACTGCCAGCGAATCCAGATACAGCCCCTGCATCACGTTTGCAGAAGCGCGCCATGTGCGGCCTTTGTGGCGTACCAGCATTCCTGGTTGCACGTTGTCGCGTGGCAGGTGTGTTGTTCCGTAAAACTGCATATTTCCTCCTGTAATAAGCTTCGGTGGTGCGATGAGACACCGAGGCGCTAACTCGCTTATTTCCAGCCGCTCTGTTTTTGTATTGGTCACCAGTAGCTGTGACACAGTCGATTTACTGGTCTTTGCGTCGACCGGCGCTGCAGCTTGCTTAAGCACACCTCACCACACCCCGAAGCCCACTAAGGGCAGAAAACCAAATTGTTAAAGAGCGTGCCGTTACGCCCGGCTGGCGGAACATTTGCTGAGTAATCACTGAGCCGTGATTGCTGTCGATGGGATTAATTTAGAATAACCGAAGGTTTGTGACAAGGTGTTTTTTGTAGAAAAACCTAAATTTTAAGACGAGAAGAATCAAGCTATTGATAATTAACTAAGAAGTTGGGTTACTTACCTTGAGATTTTCTTCTGCGCTTTTCCGCTTCAAGGAGTTCTTGGAGGCGCTTACTGTTGTTTTCGTTTCTGGCCCGAAGCTCATTCAGGAATCCTTGCTGATCAGAGACAGGGAGCGCATCAAATAAATCCAGCAATTCCAGTTGGGTTTCAGTCAGCTCTCGTTGCTCTTCGACTGGTAGTGGCTCCCCTGGCTCCTGCGTATCCTCGCCGAATAGCAGCCAGGCAGGAGTACATTGCAGGCCCTTACTTAATGCAAACAAGCGTTCTCCGGTGGGCTGAGTCTCTCCACGTTCCCATTGCGAGATTGTAACGTGCGCGACTTTCACCAGTTTGCCTAATGCGGCCTGGGAAAGTTTTAGCTCTTTGCGTCGCCTAAGCAGGCGCGCCCCAAAATTATCTTTTTCCATATTAGGTAATTCTAATAGCCTCTTGACTTAAAATTCCCTACAACATAGTATTTTTAGGAAAACCTAAGGAGGGTGTGTAGGTGTTTAAAAAAGATGCAATTGAGTTTTTCGGGAGTAAATCCAAGCTGGCAAGGGCTGCTGGCGTGGCTGCGTCTTCTGTTTCCGTTTGGGGTGATTTAGTGCCTGAAAAAAATGCGATGCGGCTACAGCTGGCCTCTCATGGTGTTTTGCAATATGACCCTGAAATTTACAACCAATACATTAGGGCAAAACGTAAGAAGGAACTGAATCATGAAAATCAGTCCGCCGGTTGAAGCCGTAGCTGATGAGATCGAGGCGTGGGCGCTGGCGGCAGGATGGAAAACCGTGGCGCTGGCGATTGCAGAGCAGTATCACGCCAGCGGCGGCGGTGACATTTTGCCTGTTGCAACGTCAGAGCTGGCACTGAAAAACGTCATTCAGCGCGTCAGGCGGATTCTGCGCGGGTGTGATGGGCCACGCTACCGCGTACTGGCGGAGCAGTTAAAGCCTGCGGCGCTGGCGGCGCTACCTGCTGAGCGGCGTGCGCATATCGAATCGCCGGGCGATCCGATACTGCTGGCAGCACGTGCGGCGAAAGAAGGGATCAAAGCTGTAAACGCCGTAAATCTAGGAGCTGCTCCGGCGCTGATCATCAAAGAGATTAACGAGGCAGTATCAGCGTTTCTGGAAACGAAAGCGGCATTTGAACGGATGTCGCATGATGAGGGGTGGCTGGCAGCGAGCACTGTCCAGCCAAGTTACGAGTTCATGCAAAACCAATAACGGGTGAAATTATGCCAGGACTGACTGGATATGTAAATAGCGGCAGGGGGGCGCATGGCTAACCCGGCACAAAACGTAGTACCGATCAGGCCCGAACTGCGGGCCGTGGAGCAGCGCGTGGCTGACACCGACAATGGATATACACGTCTGGCAAACGAGCTACTGGAAGAACTGATAGGCGCCAACCTGACGAGGAATCAGGCAAAAGTTGCCTTTGCTGTTTGCCGGAAAACATACGGCTTCAACAAGAAAGTGGACCGTATTACCGACAGCCAGTTAAGTCAGTTGACCAGGCTGCCAAGGCAGAAGGTGAATAAGGCCAAAAATGAGCTTATCGCCATGAAAGTATTGATAAAAGATGGCCTGTCTATTGGCCCCAACAAAAACCTTGCGGAATGGCAAATCCCTGAGTGTCACCAAGATGGTGTCACTGTCACCAAAACGGTGACAAAAAGTGTCACCAAAACAGTGACAGGGTTGTCACCAAAACGGGGACACACAAAAGACACTATTACAAAAGACAATAGTAAAAGATCATCGTCTGAGAATTCTGGCGAATCCTCCGACTCATCTCAGAAAAATCTTTCTGCACTTCGTCCTGAAGCAGCAATTCAATCACCAAAGGGCGATAAGTGGGGAACCGCTGACGACCTGAAAGCCGCCGAATGGATGTTTAGCAAGGTTCAGAAGGTTGCCCCCGCAGCACGGGGACCAAACTGGGCGGCCTGGGCTAATGACATACGTCTCATGCGATCTGCATTGGAAGCCACGCACTATGACATCTGCGAAGTTTTCAAATGGGCCAATGCTGACCATTTCTGGCAAACGAACATCCTTTGTCCTGCGAAGCTTCGTGAGAAATGGCTGACGTTGACTGCGCAAATGGCGCAGCCGTCACGCCAGCGCGCCACGGCGCCGCAACAGCCAGTGCCACACTGGAACAGCCCCGAATCTTGGGAGGATTTCATATGACAGCGCGACTAATGCAGGCGATCGCTAATCGTGACAGCGCCACCCTGGCGCATATCGCTGGCAATGCACCGGCGCAGACCTACAGCACGGCGGGCGTGGTGAACAGAGAAGCAGAACGCCTTGTTGATGCACTGTTTCGCCAGCTAAAGCAGGTTTTCCCCGCTGCCAGCGCAACTAACCTGCGCACAGAGGCTGACGAAGCCGCAGCCAAGAAGCAGTGGATCGCCGCGTTTGCCGAAAATGGAATCCGATCCCGTGAGCAACTCTCTGCCGGGATGAAAGTTGCCCGCGCCAGCGCATCTCCGTTCTGGCCGTCGCCTGGGCAGTTTGTTACATGGTGCCGCGATGGTGCCGCCGTAGCTGCCGGACTGCCAGCCGCCGACGAGCTGGTTGCAATGGTGCATGCATACTGCGCCCGACGCGGTTACTACGACGCGCCGGAGGCTTACCCTTGGACGAATCCGGCGCATTACTGGCTCGTGACGGGGCTATACAGCGATATGCGCGCTAACAACTGGACAGATGCTGAGCTGGCGGCCCATGCAAAAACCGAGCTGGCGCGCATGGCGGCGCGTATCAGCAGTGGTGAGAAAATTCCAGAACCGGCCCCGATGATTGAAAAACCCAAACATCAGCCTGTTTCGCCAGCGCGGGGGCGGGAAATCATCGCCGAGCTACGCCGCAACGTCCTGAACAAATCACGCAAAAATATTTAATTGAGGCTGAATATGTACAATCCAACACCAAAGAAAAACGCAGTATTGCGAGCTATTTACGATGCCGGACATCCTCTGACGTTTACGGAGATTCGCCAGCTGACGCAGGAGTCAGATCCCTACAGCGCGCTGCGCAGCCTGCGCAATGAACGGTTGGTGACGTTTGTTGATGAGCAGAATTCCCGCCGCTACAAAATCACTCTGGCGGGCGAGGGGATCGCGGAGAAAATCAACCCGCGCACGCTGACGATCCCGCGTGCGGCATGTCGTATCCGTCCGACGAATATTTTCGATGAGTGCCGCCGGAACTGGGTCAATCTGCGGATATTTCAGATTATGGGAAGTACGCGGCGCGGTACGGCGGAGGTGCGTTGATGACAGAGCTATCGGGAGTTGTCGCAGAAAACGTTATGGACGTAGCGCCAGGACTGGGCATCAAGGTGATGGTGCTGGATAACGTCCAGCGGATTGTCCCTGTTGAAGATATGCAGCGGGCCTGCGAATGGCTGGGGGTGGATATGAAGGCGCTAACAACTGCGGGCAAACAGTTCTTCTGAACTCATAATATCGCCTGGCTTAAGTGGCTGAACACTGAACGCATGGCTGTTAGGATAAAAATGACAATGGTGAAAAAATAATCTTTTTTTAAAGATTTATGTCTTAAGGAATATTGAATAAATAATCAGGGTGACAATATATTTATTTGAGATATCTTAGCCGCATTTACACACAAATTAAGGGGTTTTAATGACGGCGCAGCAGGTTACTGAGCTTGAAATCGCGTATGCCGGAGAAGCATACTCAAACAATGAAATTGATGCGAAAACTTTGGGGGAGGCTCTCACCTCGCTGAGTGGGCTAATAGAACATGCAGAAAAGATTTTACATGGTGAAGCGGCAGAACCACAGGTTAGTATTAAAGCTATTCAGGAAGGTTCATTCACTCTTTTAGTTTCAGTACTAGGAAGTCTCTCTACGTTGCAACTTCTTGGGCTTTCGGCAGCTACTGGTGCTGGCGCGGGAAGCTTAATGGGAGTTCTGGAATGGCTCCGGGGACGCAAACCTCAAGAGGTCATAATTGATGAGGCTAGTAATCGCGCTACGCTTGTTGTGGACGGAGAAAGAATTGACTGCTCAAATGACCTTCAGAAATTAGTAACAAGCCCAGCTATTCGTAATGAAATTTCTAAGTTGATTTATCAACCTCTTCAGACAGAAAACCAATCTGTCTTCACGGTAAAAAATGCGGACAGGGTTGAGGTTGTTACTATCCCTCAACATGCTTCTGAAGCGTTTAAACCTGTACGTTTTACTGTTGAACAGCGCATCCATGAGGAAGCACAGACCATTAATGTCAAGTTTACAAAACTAAGTTTCACCTCAAACGCAGGCTGGAAAATGGTTCTTCCTAACGGTGATGAAGTCGGTGTGAAGATGGAAGACGCTGCGTTTCTTGAACGCGTGAACAATAATCAAGCTTCGTTCAGTAAAGATGACCTATTTGTGGTGAATGTTACAAAAATTGTCAAAGAGACTAATGGTAATTTTGGAAATCCTACGTACACTATCACCCAAGTTGTGAGGCATCGCGCAGCTGATGAACGACGTATTCTATAGGTAATCCAATGTCCATACTAAGTTTAATGATGGTAATTACAGCTATGGTGGCCGGTTTCATGCTGGCACGCTTTGCTGTTTATCATTTACTCGTATGGTTAAAACCAAGTAAGACGCTGAAACTTACTTATGTTGACCAAAGTGGGGTACAGCATTTTCGTGAGGTATCACTTGAATCGCAAGATGCCCGCCTGTTAGTAAAAACTCTGAATGAAATTCAGAGCAATGCAAAACGGGACGGTGAATGATACAGCATAAAAAATATCTTGCTTGTCAGGCATGGTGTACGCCGCTTGTAAATTTGTTGCTAGTTAAATTAGGTGCGGTTGTAGGTTTATCAAAAGATTTTAATTATTTTATTCCCGGATTAGCTGTCGTTGCTTCTCACTTCTTTCTTTTACTACTAATGCTGATTAATGTGCCGAGCATTGAAGATGTTCGCTTTAAAATGGATATTTCTAAGTCACGTAAGTTATTAGAAAACCTGAAGAAAGAATGTACTTGCCCAGAAGAAATAGCTGAAATTGATAAGGCTCTTGCGGCTTTACGAAGTAAATTAATCCAAAAGTCGTTAAGCGATGTCGAACATTCAATGGCTGTGCATACACAAGCTTTAAAAAGCGACGCAGAAAAATCTTGACGTGGGTTATCTGCTATCTGACAAAACTACTTGCTAAATCTTGCTGAGAATATTGCGAGAAGTAAGTTCATTCACTCCTTCAGTGTTATGTTCTTCACCCTCATGAACCTGTTAAGTAAGAGCAATCGGCGGGGAGCGATCCCCGCCATCTCTAACGCACCCGCTTTACCTGTTTTTATCAAGGATGTTGCCGTTTCTGGCCCGTTCCAGCAGCTCCACAAACAACCGTTCTGAGACGACGATGTCGTCCGGTGCCAGCGGCAGCACTGACACTGTTTCGCCATCTGCATAAACCTGCGCTCGTTCTGCCGCTACTGGGGGCACGATACTGTTATTAACGCCACGGAGCGCCATATTTTTGACGTGTACGATTTTCAGTAATTCGTTCAGCTGCGATTTATACGCATTAATTGTACTGAAAAATTCCTCACGGGTTCCCGTTTTCATAATGAGCGTGAGCATAGCGAGATTATCGTTAGCGTCAGTAAATGATACTGTGTGACCTGTCGTTATGTTGAATGTCTCCGCGTCGTTAAACACATCATCAGCGCTGCCGAAAAAATTGACCAGCGCATTTTTATCCCATGAAAAATCCGTGCTACCTGCCAGCGCTTTTAATACTACAGGGTCTGTCAGTTGCCGGTTGTTTTTCCTGTAGTCATCATCAAACCAGTCAGAGCAATTGTTAACGATGATACAGTCAACAGGGTTATTTTTATTGACGACTCCATACGAGTAAATAACGTCGCCGAATTCGCTCAGTTGTGACTCAATTAGCGAAGCTATTTTCTCGTTAATTTCGGCATTAAAAATATAAATTTTTTGTTTCATGTTTGTTTCCTGGTTGTTGGTGCGGAATTTACCCAGGAATGATGTCATAAATTACCAAAAATGCCGTATCGGTAAACGCAAATTGTGCTAATATTGCTGAACTGTGTTAGTTGAACGGGTAACTGTATGACGATATACAAAGATATAGCGCGCCGTCTGACAGCAGCGCGGCAACGGCTGGGACTTTCTCAGGCTGGCCTTGCAAAAATCTGTGGCTGGTCACAAACGCGGGTAAGCGGCTACGAAAACACAGCGCGTAAATTATCAATTGATGATGCGGTCACTGTTTCACGCGCGCTGAATATGCAGCCAGCTGAGTTGATATTTGGAGATACGGAATCTGTTCAGTTAGCGCCGGATGAACTTAAGCTTTTGAATCTATACAACAAATTACCTGGTGCTGAGCAGGAGCGAATGTTAATATTGTTTGAGACGAGGCTCAACGAGATTGAACAATATGTTGCCGAATATCTGCGCAAGTCTCGCATAGTTTAAAGAAAAAACAACAATCAGAGACTGCTTTTTACTACTTGATTTAGCTCAAATTGCGTTTAGATATGAATCATTACCGCGTTGACCCTTTCGTCTGCATCGTGTCAAATATGCGGCACTTAATTCGGGGTATGAAAATGTCTGAACACGTCAAATATAGCGATGTTAACATTCCGGGAGATTTAATTCCCGGCCTCAGTGAGCTGTCCGGGCCAGCGCTGATATATTTTGAGTCGGGACGGGCGCAACGCGGATTTGTATTACGTGATGATGAGTTTGTAACATCACTAAGTGGATTCGCGGAAATGTTACACCTGGCGGGGTTAAAAAAGTGGGAGTCAGGATAATTCCTGTTATAATGAGTGTCGGTCTGAACAACCGCTGAGTAATTGCTGTGCCATCAGAGACAAATACGATGGCGCATTTGCAACTAATTAAACACACATCAGGAATTCTGATCCCGGCCACGCCGGAGACCAGTGATATTCTGCAATCTAAAATCAGGGTTGGTGCTGTATTGTCCGGTGAATTCCGGCAAGTGCGCAATCCGGCGTTTCATCGCCGCTTCTTCGCCCTGCTAAACCTCGCATTCGACTACTGGGAACCAACCGGTGGCGCAGTTTCTGACGCCGAACGTCGGATCGTTAGCGGCTATGCAAGGTTTCTCGCAACGTATGGCGGAAACGAAGCAGTGTTGCTGGATGCCGCTGAACATTATCTTGATCGCGTGGCCCGTCGCCGCATTACCAGCGGCTCGATCAGCGCCTGTAAATCGTTCGATGCATTCCGCGCCTGGGCTACAACAGAGGCGGGCTATTTCGACGCCATTCAGATGCCTGACGGCACTATAAGCAAACACCCTCGCAGTATCTCATTTTCAAAAATGGATGAAACCGAGTTCCACCAGCTGTACCGAGCGGTGCTTGATGTGCTGTGGCGCTGGGTGATGTCCCGCGCATTTAAAACTGAGCAGGAGGCAGAGAACGCCGCCGCCCAGTTGATGAATTTTGCGGGGTGATGGCGATGAAAAAATCCTGGTTTGATCACCCTGCATGCACATACGAAGAGGCGGAGGAACTGCTACGGCGCTACCGAGCGCGTGGAGTCCGTGCGGAAAAAATGCTGGGTGCCGATTGTCGCCTGTTCATCGTGCGCGCGCAGCTGCCGGAGGGTAAATATCGGCCGCGCAAGTCACGCACGTTTCAGCAGCGGATATGGGAATGACTATGGCAAATCTACGTAAAGCTGCTCGTGGTCGCGAGTGCCAGGTGAGGATACCCGGCGTCTGTAATTTCAATCCCGAAACGAGCGTGCTGGCGCATTACCGCATGGCCGGAACCTGCGGTACAGGATGCAAACCTGATGACTGGCAGGCGGCTATTGCCTGTAACTGTTGCCATGACGTCATTGATGGTCGGGTTAACACAGGGTACACGCGTGAAGAACTGCGCCTGATGCACGCTGAAGGCGTTCTGCGCACACAGAAAATCTGGAAAGAAGAGGGGTTAATATGATCTATCCATCCACGACCGGCAGCGCCGGGGAAATGATCCACTTAAACACCCTCGAAAGCGTGTGGGTGCAGGGCAAGCTGCGCATGTGGGGAAGGTGGTCATATATCGGCAGCGGGCAGGCAGGGAACATGTTTAACCAGTTGCTGACTACTAAAAAACTCACGAAAACCGCTATTAATGAAGCGCTGCGTCGGATGAAAAAAGCGGGTATCAGTAAACCGGAGCTGGAGGCATTTTTACGGGAGATGCTGGAGAGTAATAAAAAAAGTCATCTGGCGCACTGCACAGATACTGAGGCTCTTAAGATCGAGCGTGTCATTTGTGAAGTGCTGCGGGATCATCCGCAGCTGATCAGGCTACTACATCAGCGTTACGATGGACGCGGCAAGAGCAAAAAGGCTCTGGCCTATGAATTAAACGAAGGGCATCCCGAATGGTGTTTACGCACCTGCGAAACGCGCATTGACGTATGGCTAAAAATGGCCGAATCGATGCTTTACCGGCCATTGTGTGACGCATTCGACACAGATAGCGGCAAGTTTTGCTTGCATGTTTGCGCAAAAACTGATTGAATTGCTGTATGCTTCGCAAAGCTGTGCCGCGAGGCGATAGGCAAAACATGAACACCTAAAAAACCCGCTATTGAGCGGGTTTTGTCGTTTATGGCCCTAAATTCCCCTCCTGCTAAGGTAAACAAAAAGGTTGACTGAGTAAACATTAATGTTTACTATAATCACATGTTCAACAGACAGGAGGAGTTGTGAAGCAAAGCGAGTTCAGGCGGTGGCTTGAATCTCAGGGAGTCGAAGTTTCAAACGGTACAAACCATCTGAAACTGAGACACAACGGGAAACGAAGCGTAATGCCAAGACATCCTGGAGCTGAGTTAAAAGAACCACTGCGAAAGGCCATACTCAAGCAACTTGGCCTGAATTAACAAACCAGCCCCGAAGGGCTGGTTCTCGCGGAGTTTCACTAACAAATTATGCGATACCCTATAAATCTTGAGCCGTGCGACGGCGGTTATGTGGTTTCGTTCCCCGATATACCGGAAGCGCTTACGCAGGGCGATACGCGAGAAGAAGCGCTGGCTATGGGGCTGGATGCGCTGATTACCTCATTTGATTTCTATTTTGAGGATAATCAGGCCGTACCACTGCCGGGGGCGATTACTGGTGATTTTGTAGAAGTTCCCGCCAGCGTGGCATCAAAAGTCCTGCTGCTTAATGCGTTCATTGCTTCCGGCTTAACTCAGGTTGAGCTGGCGGCGCGTATGGGCGTTAAAAAGCAAGAGGTAACACGGATTTTCGATCTGCATCACTCAACGAAAATCGATACCATCCAAAAAGCACTGGCGGCCTTGGGTAAACGGCTTGAATTAGTTGCTGCCTGACAGAATAAGCATTCCCCTGTGCGGTTTATCCCCGCTGGCGCGGGGAACACGGGGTGCCAAAAAAAGGCCGCACATTGGCGGCCTTGATTATTATCTGCGTGCTATCTCCTTTCTTGCTAAATCAGAGAGAAAAGCTGACCTGTTTTTATAATGTCCGTTCTGCTCTATATATCGGTCAATCGCATTGAGTAGATTGCCGGGCATTGTCAGATTGAACTTAATCGCCTTTGTCTCGTATTTGGTCGGATCAATTTCTACCAGTGCAAGAAAGCCGTCATCCTGGGTAAGACGTTTGTCACCCAGATAATCGGCCGGATCACGCGGCGCGGGCACATGCCCGCCTTGCTCTGTCAAGACCTCCATGTGAGTGGCGAAAGCCTTTTCAGCATCACGAATGGCATCCTCGAAAGAGTCTCCGGCAAAGAAGCATCCTTCCACGTCAGGAAAATAGCCATCGTATGTGCCGCTTTCAGTTTTAAAGATAAAGAGTGGATAAATCATATATATACCTCACAGGTTAGCGGCGATGAATGTGCGGAAGGGGGCGGCTTGCGCCGCACCCTGTTACAACAATTTGAGACCCGAAATCTCTTGGGCCTGCCGGATAATCCCCTTTGAAGCATCTTTGCGGGGATGGGGTACTGTTATTATTTTCACTACCCCTGGTTTACTTAGCGTTACGTGACTACCCGTTTGACGCTGTTTAACCCATCCATCAGCCAGTAATTGTTTTATTAGTTCCGCACTGCTCATCGACCCTCCATCTCGTTAACATGTGGGTATAA
This sequence comes from Mixta intestinalis, assembly GCF_009914055.1. Lineage (NCBI taxonomy): Bacteria > Pseudomonadati > Pseudomonadota > Gammaproteobacteria > Enterobacterales > Erwiniaceae > Mixta > Mixta intestinalis. The sequence continues at coordinate 1,685,690 of NZ_CP028271.1, read as the reverse complement.
TACCTACTTTATGGGGTGGTGTCAATATTTTGTGGGTGCTATACCTACTTTTTTTTGGCCCACTTCGGCGGGCCTTTTTCATATCTGCGTTTCGGAGTTCCTTCACAACTACACAGCACCCGCGCCTGGCGAGGTGAGAGATTATGAAAATGCATAATGATCTGCATACCTGGCCAGACTGGCTGGAATTAATACAGAGCTGGTGGCGCGGCGAAACACCTGTGGGTGCGGTGCTGCTGGCGATCGTCATGGCAATTTTGCGCATCGCGTACGGCGGCGGCGGCTGGAAAAAAATGGTTCTGGAGGGTCTGCTGTGTGGTGCGCTGACGCTCACTGTTGCATCGGGACTGGAATATCTGGAATTGCCCCGGTCGCTGGCAGTAGCCATCGGTGGCGGCATCGGTTTTATCGGCGTTGAGCAGTTCAGAAAAATCATTTTGAACATCATTAATGTTCGGCTGGGAGGCGGCAATGCAAATAGGTAAACGCGGTATCGCCCTGATTAAACAATTTGAGAGCTGCGAACTGATGGCATACCGCTGCCCGGCGGGTATCCTCACCATCGGTTATGGCCACACATACGACGTTCGCGCAGGTGATACATGCACGCCCCGGCAGGCTGAGCTGTGGCTGACAGAGGATTGTCAGGTAGCGGAACTGACTATAGAGAGCAACGTGACAGTGCCGCTCAATCAAAATCAGTTTGATGCGCTGGTGTCGTTTGTATTCAACCTGGGCGCAGGGAATTTCGTTAAATCCACATTGCTGAAAAAACTGAATGCTGGAGATTATACAGGCGCGGCGGCTGAGTTTGACCGCTGGGTAAATGCTGGTGGGCGCAAACTGCCGGGGCTGGTTAAACGCAGGGCAGCGGAAAAGGCGTTGTTTCTGTCATGAATGGGTTACAAAAAATAGCAGCCGTATGTGTTGTCGCTGCGCTGGTTGTGGCATTGCATTACCGGCACGCAGCAGAACGGCAATCACGGCGCGCTGACGCTGCTGAGCAGCAACTAGCACAGGCGAACAGCACTATCAGCGATATGCAGCGCCGCCAGCGGGCCGTTACTGAACTGGATGCCAGATATACTCAGGATTTAGCCGATGCGAAAAATACTATTGAGCGCCTGCGTAACGATGTTGCCGCTGGCCGTAAGCGGCTGCGTGTCGCGGCAACATGTTCGGCAGTGCCTGCCACCGCCACCGCCACCGGCATGGATGATGCAGCCAGCGCCAGACCTACTGACGCCGCTGAACGGGATTATTTCACTCTCAGAGAGCGGATCGAAACAGCAGCAGTGCAAATAGCAGGTTTGCAGCAGTACATCAGGGAGCAGTGCCTGAAAAATTAAAAGTGGATTATTTGGACCAGAAAGTGTATAAAACGTGTTATAGTGTGTAGTAGTTGTAGTTAGCCAAAAATAGCTCTTTAATACACGTCTCTGAGAAAGAGAAAAATTCCAAAGCCTCGACGCCTGTCGGGGCTTTTTTGTATCCGAATTTCACCGCGCACCGCATGCGCATCCCCACGCCCACGTCGAACCAAACCCTTTGAAATGAGCCTTTGAGGAAGTCAGTTAGTGCTGGCGAGCCTCGACGGGCTGATTTCCTGTGCGGCAAAGGTTCATCTCAAAGTAAGGAAAACGCTATGAAGAATTTGTCAGTGCTTCCAGCCTTCGACTTCCGACAAATGGTAATGCCATCCGATCGCGGCATTATTACCACATCGGTAAAAGTGGCTGAGTATTTTGGCAAGCGCCATAAAAATATACTCCGCGCCATCAGGAGCCTGGAATGCTCGCATGAATTCGCCCGGCTCAATTTTGAGCCCACTGATTTTATTGATAAAAATGGCGATGTTCAGCCCATGTTTAACATTACCAGAGATGGGTGCATGTTCCTCATTATGGGATTTACTGGTCATGCCGCAGCGGCAATAAAGGAGAGTTACATTGCTGCATTTAACTGGATGGCAGAACAGCTTAACAGGCGCAATGCAATGGGTGAAGAATTACAGCACCGTTACGCTATCAAGGAGACACGGTCCAAGCTGAAGGGCACCATCGGCAGCCGTCTGATGAATGAGCGTAAGAAAGAGAAGCGCGTGCTGGCTATTGAACATGAGCAGATTATGGCGATCACTCAGCCTCAGTTAATCCAGTGACCATCACAAGGCGCATTTGCGAGTAGCGCCTTAGGATGATCGATTTTGCTTCACCAAGAACAGTCTCAGGGATAAAGTATAACTTTATATTTTTAAGGAGATTGTCATGCAAGACTGGTTTGTTTCTTGGCGGGAAGTGGGAAATTTTGAAAATTGTGGATATCAGGTCTTTGCATCCGATAGTAAAGACCCTGCTCATGTCCTAGCGGAGCAGATGAAAGTGATTGCTGCACACAATGGGTTAAATCCGAGAGATTTGTTAGTAGTAGCGTTTAACAAAGTATAAATACCAAATTTACTAATAATCCGCCTCCGGGCGGTTTTTTTACGCCTGTTTCTTGGTGCGACTACCCCGGCGGGCGGTGGGGCGAATAACACCCGCAGCACAGGAATTGGTCGGCCCCAGGCCTAATCCTGCCAGTGGCCTGTGCGGACAGCCGGAGAGACGGCGCATATTTCCTGTTATGGAGTCAGCATGATAAACATTCCTGGCACCCCGATCATTGGGGGCACTAATTCCGGTATCTGGACGCCCGGCGCCGTATTAATCGGCAACAGCAGTGCCGCCGGCCAGGTTGTTGATGTGATCGATCTGACGTCACCGGCGCTCGATTCGCGGGTAACGTTTACCGGCCCGGCCTATCGATATTTTAACGCTACCGGCGCGCTGGTGGAGTGTTCAGAAAACGAATGGCCGCTCGAATATCGTAACGGATCTGCAATCGGCAGGCGTGAGCCGTTCGCGGCATCGTCAAACGCTATCAGTGCATTGCAGGCTGAGTATATGACGATCGGCGCGCCTGACGGCTGGCTGACGCAGTACACGGAGAAATCCGGAAACACATATCACCGTCTGAGATTTAACACGACAGCTACTGGCCCGCTGACGCTGCAGATATTTTATAAAATTCTCGGTCGCGAAAATCTCTGTCTGCGCATCGCAACAAACACAGCGAACAACTACAGGAACATCGGTATCAACGGCGGTGAAATCACATATGCTGGCGATGGCATTACTAACACTGCAATAACAAACTGCGGCGACGGCGTGTATCTGCTGCGCGCGGCGATGAATTACGTCAGCGGCGTTCTGGGCCTGCTGACTGCGGAGGCGGTGGTTACGAGCGATGATCTGCCGCGTGTCGCCACTTTGGACGCTAATGCCGGTTTCTATGTTGGCTATCCGCAGCTAACGGCTGGCGAACTGGCAGCGCCGCCGCTCGATCTCGGTGAATCTCTGCCCGCGTCGTCAGTTGTTATCGATACGTCTGCAGCGCTTCGGATCACAGTGCGCTACAGCGACGGGACAACAGACAGTTACGACACGCCGGGCGTCGCATTCACGCTGCCGGCTGGAGAGCGGCATATTAAACGAATAGAGCTGAAACAATGACAATATCAATCACACTCACCAGTGAACCTGTACAGATAACTGACGGTACGAATGGCGCCCACGTTACTGTAGAGCGCGGCTCTGTGCAGTACGCAGATTCAGCTGACAGCGAAGCTTGGCATTCGCTGCGCGGGACTGTGCTGGGTATCCCGCAGCCCCGCGTTGTCTGGATGAAGGTTTGGTCAAGTCAGGGTGCGGAAATCAGTGTAACGAGGTGGACTGAATAATGGCAAAACCGGACTGGGGCGAGCTTCAGAAACGGTTCCTGTCCGATCATGCCGAAACTGGCATTTCCCCCAAGGCGTGGTGTGAACAGCAGGGACTGAATTACACATCAGCGCGCCGGTACATCAAAAAACCCGCTGCGCAGCAAAATGCGCAGACAGAAATGCGCAGTAGTGCGCAAAAGCAGAGTAAAACGGAAATTGCGCAGGAATCGATTACGCAGAATGCGCAGAAAGATGCGCAAGAAAGCGACGGGGTACTGAAAGCGCAGCACGAGATGTTTGCGCAGAACGTTGCGCAGGGGATGGGCCAGAAAGAGGCGGCTATCTGTGCCGGGTATTCACCGACGCGGGCGGAGTCACAGGCCAGTATTCTGATGAAGCGCCCGGATGTACGGGCACGTGTCAGAGAACTGCGGCAGGAAGCCGCGTTGCTGGTGTCGTTCAACGCTAAAGACCTGGCTGATTTATCGTATAACGCCGCGAAAGCTGCGCTGAATGATAAAAAATTTGGGCAGGTGGCTCCAAACATTAAAAACGCCGCCCAGCTGACCGGCATCGAAATGAGCAACAATAAAACAGAGGTCAACGTTGATCTGGCTGGCCTGAGCTACGGCAAGGTTTGCGTTGTCACTCCTGCGACGTGCCCGCCTGAAGTGTGGGCTGCGCATATGGAGAAGCTGCGCGAGGGAAAAACGACAGCCCAACAATAATCGACGGCGTTCTGTATTCGTTCAGCAGCGACTGGGTGCCAGGCGTTCTCTATGATGCGCCTGTAGGTTCGGTGCGCTGGCGCTGGATGTATGGCGGGCGAGGCGGTGGTAAATCGGTAGAGATTGCCCGTGCGCTGGTATTGTTGGGCGCGAATGAGTCAATGATTATCCTGTGCGCCCGTGAGTTTCAAAACTCAATTGGCGATTCGGTGCTGGCGCTGCTGGAATCAGAAATACATTCTCTTGGCCTGAGTCATTTCTACCAGGTAAAAAATAACGAAATCACTGGCCGCAACGGCACGCGATTTACATTCAAAGGCCTGCGCAACAATATCAACTCCATTAAATCGATGCACGGGATTCGCATCTGTTGGGTGGAGGAGGCGCAGACGGTATCGCAGGACAGCTGGGATATTTTGACGCCGACTGTCCGCGCCAATAAATCCGAAGTGTGGGTATCGTATAACCCTCGCGAAGAGCAGGATCCTACCCATCAGCTGATGCTGCGCCACCAGGCAGATCCGCCGGACGGCGGCACCATTATCCGCAAGGTTAACTACTGCGATAACGCATTTTTCCCGGACGTACTCCGGCAGGAAATGGAATATTGCAAGCGCATCGATTATGAGGCGTACGAACACATCTGGCTGGGGATGCCAAAGGCACTCAGCGAGGCTGTTATTTTCTCCGGTAAATACCGGGTTGAGGCGTTCCCTGATGATCTGTGGGAAAGTGCCGATCGTCTGTTTTTTGGCGCGGATTTTGGGTTCGCTAATGACCCCAGCACGCTGATCCGATGTTTCATTCTCGGGCGGAAACTTTACATCGAGTATGAGGCATACGGTGTAGGCGTCGAGCTGGATGAACTACCGCAATTCTATGATTCAATCCCGTTATCACGGCAATGGCCTATCCACGGCGACAGCAGTCGCCCTGAGACAATCAGTTATCTGTCGCGGCAGGGATTCAATATCGACGGCGCAACAAAATGGCCGGGCAGCGTAGAGGATGGTATCGCGTACCTGAAGGGGTTTGAGGAAATCATCATTCATGAGCGCTGCAAGCACATGATTGATGAGGCGCGGCTCTACTCCTACAAAGTTGATCGCATGACCGGCGATATCCTGCCGGTGGTGGTAGACAAGCATAACCATTGCTGGGATGGCGTGCGCTATTCGCTCGATGGCTATATCACCAGTGAGGGCGATCTGGGCGTGTGGGCGATGCTGGGAAAACAGTAAAAACAGCCGTTTCAGACTGAAAACAGGCTATGCATTTTCGGCCCTGTTTTATGCACGTTTTATTCACTCCATTTCCCGGTGTTTTAACCAGCAATCTGCTGAAAATACGTCGTTTGCATCGATTCGGTGGCGAGTGCCGTTCCGTAGGTGCGGGCAACGTCCATTATGTTAAATAGTACCCGTTTTTAACAAATTATCTGTGAGGGAATATGTCCCGAAAAAAACGCCAACACGGCACAAAAACGCCCGTTGCGACTGCTGACGGGTACAACAATTTCACTGCAAAACTCGGCGGATACACGAAGAACATCCAGTCTGCCGGTACATACATGCCGGGCTACATCTCACGTAACCGCGTACAGCTCGAGTTTGCCTATCGGTCATCGTTTCTGGTTGGTGCCGGTGTGGATGCGATGGCGGATGATATGACCCGCAAAGGGATCAATATCAGTTCAAAACTGGAGCCAGGGCAACAGGGAAAGCTGGAAACGTTCTGGGACGACATAGCGATATGGGACGGCATCAACGACACCCTGAAATGGTCACGACTGTACGGTGGCGCGTTGCTGGTGGTGCTGATTGACGGGCAGGATATGTCTACGCCGCTGTGCCTCGATCGCATCAAAGAAGGGCAATTTAAGGGCGTGCTGACGCTCGATCGCTGGCAAGTAAACCCAAGCTATTACGACCTGATTACTGATTATGGTCCGAATTTTGGCTTGCCGAAATTTTATAAAGTGGTGACAAATCAGCAGGGCATTCCGCCGTGGAAAATCCACCACAGCCGCCTGATTCGCTGGGAGGGTGATTCTCTGCCGTTCCAGCAGGCACAGACAGAAAACGGCTGGGGCATGTCGGTTGTAGAACGCATTTTTGAGCGCGTCCAGGCATTTGACACCGCGACGGCAGGCACTACGCAGCTGATACACAAGGCGCATCTGCGTACGTATAGCATTGACGGGTTGCGCAAAATACTGGCATTGCCGGACGACAGCACGCTGGTGGCAGGGCTGCTAAAACACCTGGACATGATCCGCGAATTTCAGACCATTGAGGGCATGACCCTGATGGATAAAAACGACGAGTTCCAGACGCACAGTTATTCGTTTGCCGGTATTGCTGACGTCATTTTGCGTTTCGCGGAGCAAGTAAGCGGGGCTACCGGCATTCCGCTGGTACGTCTTTTTGGTCAGTCGCCAGCGGGTTTCAACACTGGCGACGGGGATCTGGAAAACTACTACAGCCGCGTCAATACACTACAGGAACGCCGGTTACGCAGACCGTTACGCTGGTTGCTGGATATCAGCTGGCGTTCGCTGTTCGGCGAGCCGCTACCCGATGATTTCACGTTTGAATTTAACAAACTGTGGGAAATGTCGGACCTGGACCGGGCAACAATGGCAAGCAACGTAACAACCGCGCTGGCTACGGCCGTGCGTGATATTGGCATGACGCCAGCAGCGGCGCTGAGCGATTTACGCAATCTGTCAGACGTAATCGGCATCGGTGGCTCAATCACTGATGAGGATATTGAAAATGCGAAGAAAGAGCTGGAGGAGCCTGAATTTGAAACCGGCGCTCCGCCGCCGCTCGGAAATTCAGTATCGCAAAAACCTGTTGGCGATAGTGAGCCAGATAAACGCGATCGTAACTGGCTCATACGATGGTTCACAAAGTAGCGCCGACACAATAGCCGCCCATCTGTTCGATTACTCACAAACCATCAGCGACTGGGCAGAAATGGCCGGGCGTCGAATGTTTTTGCAGGTTGAGGATGAGGAGTGGCGGCAGTGGCGGTCGGTTTCTGAGGATATTTCCGCCGGGCTGCGGGACGTTATCGGCAATACGCCAATCGGTCAGGTGGCACAGGATATCGTTTACCGGCAGATTCAGCTGATGAAATCCCTGCCGCTGGAAGCCGCCGACCGGGTGCGCGATATTCAGAGCCGCGCCGTGCAGGCGGTTATTACTGGCGAACGTCCCGACGCGTTGTATGAAATGATCATGCAGTCGGGGGATGTGGCCGCAAGCCGGGCGCGAATGATTGCCCGCACCGAAATTGGCCGTGCCACCGGCGCATTAACACAGGCCCGCGCGCTGGCTGTTGGCTCTGAGGGGTACTGGTGGCGCATCGAGGGCGCAGGAACGCGGGATTCTCACCGGAAAATGAAAGATAAATTTGTGCGCTGGGATAACCCGCCGACGCTTGACGGCATGACCGGACACGCCGGTTGTCTGCCGAACTGCAAATGTTATCCCGATGTGCAAATACCTAAGCCGCCGCGAGCGGCCTTTTTATTGCCTGAAAACAGGTGACCCATGCAATATTTTTTCACTACCCGCCTGGGCGAAACGCGATTTGAACTGGCGGATGGCTCGCTGCTCTGCAAGGACGTACCGATCGCCCGCACCGGCACCCAAACATACCTGCCTGAAGAGATCGATCTGGAACCTGGCCCGGACGGACTGGTGGTTGTTTACCGTACCGAGGATGAGGTTTTCTCACCAGAGACTGTTGCCTCATTTGAGGGCGTGGCGGTCACGCTGGGACATCCGGAGGACGCCGACGGCAATATCGTTTTTGTTAACCCGGCCAATTATGCGGAGCTGGCTCATGGTCATATCCAGAATGTGCGGCGCGGCACCGGTGATAAATCGGATCTGCTGCTGGCCGATGTGCTGGTGAAGCGGCAAGAAGCCATCGATGCAATAAATGCTGGTCTGACGGACGTCAGCTGTGGCTATGACGCGCAGTACAAACAACTCAGCCCTGGCAAAGGCAAACAGTATCAAATTACCGGAAATCACCTGGCGATCGTTGACCGAGGCCGGGCCGGTTCCCGTTGCGCTATCGGGGATTCCGCCCCAAAACCAAAGGAGAAACCGCTAATGTCCTGGTTTAAAAGCCTGGCAAAAGCCATTAAGACCAAAGATGAGGATGCGTTGCAGCAACTCATCGACGAGGCGCCTGATATGCCATCAGACGGCATGTCATCTATTCCCGGCGTCACTATCAACATGAATGTGCCGTCACAGGCAACCTCTCTACCGGCAGAGCAGCAGACCACGGCCGACGAAAAGCCGGAGGAAGAGGATAAACCTACCGGAGATGAAGAGGTGCCCGCCTGGGCACAGGCCATTATTGCCCGCCTCGATAAGCTGGAGGGGAAAACTACCGATTCGAACCCTGACCCCAAAGATACGCCAACGGGTGATGAGGACGCTGAAGAGGATGCGAAAGTAACCGGCGATGCGGCGTACAAGCGAAACCTAATCGCAGATGCAGAAATTATTCTGCCGGGCTTCAAACCGACCGGCGATCAGGGGCTAAAACGTCAGGTTCTGAATCAGGCAGTGCAAACTGGCGACAGCCTGAAAGCATTTGGGATCACTGATTTCACTAAGGCTCCCAAGGCCACAGTTGATGCGATTTTCACTGCTGCCGTGGAACTGAACAGAGCAAAAAATCACATCACGCCGACCGCCGTAACGCCCACGCGCGACAGCGCACGCGGCCCAATCACCCCGGCTGAACTGAACAAAATCAACGCCGATTTCTGGAAACGCAACAAGTAAGGCAACCACATGGCTGGAAAAGCATACATCACACGCATGGGAATGGGTTTCCCGGGCGCGATTACCCGTCAGCAGGATCTGACCACTGAACCTGCAATTCTCGACGCAGCAAAACCGTTTGTCGCCTACGGGCTGGCAGGCAAATACAAAGACGGCAAGTTTGTGCCGCTAGAGGCGGGCGACACGGTTGCGGACGTGGTGGGTGCATTTGTTCGCCCATACCCGACCCATAACCCGACCGATGTTCGCTCGCTGGGCGTTACTGCTGGTTATACCGGTGATGTGCTGAAGCGTGGCTATATGTGTGTGGCCGTGCCGTCAGCGCAGGCCGCATCGGCAACAAAAGGCGCGCCGGTCTATGTGCGAGTGGCTGCCGCGACTGAAAACAGCCCGCTGGGTGCGTTTTTACTGGCGCCGGATGCAACCGCAGCGAATACACCAAAATTACCAGACGTAACCGTTATGGGGGCGGGCGATGATGCTGCAACGGCAACCCACGGCAACGTTGAAATCGCGTACAACATTTGAGGAATCCCATGTTAACTATTGATAAACAGACTATTGACCAGGCTGGCGCTTTCCTCGTTGGCGAGCTGGAGCGACTCGATCAGACGTTAAATCTGCCGCTGGTTTCCTATAAATGGTCACGCGATATGCCGCTGCGTAGCGACGTTTCTATCGCTGATGAGCTGTCCTCATTCACTAACACAGACCTGGCTGCCGCTGGTGGCGTTAATCCGAACGGTAAAAACTGGATTGGCAAAAACTCTACGGCGATTCCGGGCGTTAGCCTCACCATTGAGAAAACCGCGCAGCCGTTAACGCTGTGGGGGATGGAGCTGGGCTGGACACTGCCAGAGCTGGCGTCAGCTCAGCAGCTGGGTCGACCGGTTGACTCGCAGAAATACGATGCGATGCAACTGAAATGGAATATGGACATCGATGAGCAGGTTTACATCGGTGACTCAGCGCTGGGTGTTACTGGCCTGCTGAACCTGCCTCAGGTAACCCCGCGCGCTGCCGCTGCCGCATGGGATAACGCATCCCCGGATGACATTGTGCAGGATATCAACATCGTTCTGACCGATGCCTGGGTGAACTCCGGTTACGCTATTTGCCCGCGCAAAATTGGTATGGCTCCTGAGCTGTTCGGTCTGCTGGCGAGTAAAAAAGTATCTGATGCAGGCAATATCTCCGTGCTGGAATACGTGAAAATCAACACCATCGCATTCCAGGAAAACGGCGAGCCGCTGGAAATCGTCTCCATGAAATGGGCGTCAAAACGCGGTGCAGTCGGTGCGCATCGTATCGTTGCGTACACGCAGGATGAAAAATTCATTCGCTTCCCGCTGGTGCCGCTACTCAGCACGCCGCTGGAATATCGCGGCCTGTATCAGTTGACCACCTATTACGGTCGCCTGGGCCAGGTGGAAACGCCATATGGTAATACCATCTCCTATCTGGACGTGCCCGCATAAACGGAGACAATTATGAAATATCTCGTAAATACGGCTGCTGTGTTGAATTTTCCAGACGGCACAAAAGTGGCGCTGGCACCTGGCGTACAGGATTACCCGGAAAAGGTGGCCGCGCACTGGGCGTTCAGCGCTCATGCTCGCCCGCTGTCTGCATCTGATGTCGCGGAGAGCGAGCAGCAAAAAACGATGGCTGAGCAAATCGCGGCGCTGAAAGCGGAGAATGCTGAAAAAGATGCGCTTATCCTGACGTTGCAGGCGCAACTCGCCACAGGTGGCGGCGCGCAGGAGAATGCAGGGGCTGACGGCGAGACCAACCCGAAAAAGGACGGTGCCAGTGGCAAAAAACAGCAAACTGCCAACAGCTGAACAATTCCGCGCTGATTTCCCCGAATTCAATCATCCCCGATATACCGACACATCGATAAATTTCTATCTCGGCATGGCCGACACGCTGCTGGACCAGGACAGGCACGGCGATCAGTTTGTGTATCTCGCTGAACTGTTCACGGCGCATTACATCGAGCTGCGCGGGAAAACTGCCGCTGCTGTCGCTGCTGGTGGCGGGGTGAATACCGCCAGCGGCGGCGTGGTGACGTCGAAATCCGTGGATAAGGTCAGCGTGGGCTATGACGCCTCGGCCATCGTCAACCCTGACGCCGGGTTCTGGAACAACACCGCCTACGGGCGTGAGTTTTTCTGGTGGTGGTCGATGTTCGGCGCCGGTGGTCGCCAGTTGTTATGAGCGGGGTAAAAATCAGGCGGGATAACGCCGCTGATGTTCTGGCTGCGCTGGAGCGTCTGACAAAAATGGATGTGCTTGTGGGTATCCCTGCGGAGAGGTCGGAACGGACAGACGGCGCGCCGCTGAATAATGCGGAGCTGGGTTACCTCCACTCTACGGGCGGGACGGTAGAAATTGACGGTCAAACCGTTACGCTGCCGCCGCGCCCGTTCCTGGATATGGGAATTGAGGATACCCGTGCAACAACAACGGAGCATCTCAGAGCCGCTGCCGAGTTAACGCTGGACGGAAAAACCGACGCGGCGCTACAGGAGCTGGAACGGGCCGGGATGGTTGCCAGCAATGCGGCAAAACAGGTCATCGGTTCCGGTGATCGCCTGCATCCTCTGTCTGAAAAAACACTGGAGCGCCGCCGCGCCCAGGGCATACCCGGAGAAAAACCGTTGTATGCCCACGGCCATCTGTTGCGCTCAATAACCTATGTCGTGAGGAATAAATAATGCCGTTTCTCGATGTTTCCGATGTGCTGTTTGATCCGGATTTTTGCGATCCGTCGCTGGTGGTGACCAGGCGTTTGCAGGTGACCGATGATGACGGATTTACCCGCAGCGCCACGGAAAAATCGCAGTTTTCCGGTGTGGTGACGGTTGACCGGTCACTGGAAAACCGGCGAATGCAGACAGGGCAGGTTATCAGCGGCGCCATTCTGGTTATCACAACGGAACGCCTGAGCAGCGGAAAAGCAGAATATGACGCCGATATCGTGACATACCAAGGGCGTGATTATCGCGTGACGTTTGTCGATCCGTATACGGCATATGGTGCGGGGTTTGTTCAGGCACACTGTGAGCTGTTGCCGTTTGACGGAGGAATACCGGATGAATGACAGCACGGCGTCAGGCTGGCTGATGCCTGTCCGGGAGTCGCCAGTCTACGATGAAGATCTGGACAGGTTATTCAGCCGCTGGATTCGGGGCGTAACCGGATTGCCAGAAAAAACTGTCTGGCCACGCTGGCAGCCTGTACAGCGAGCGCTACCGTCGGCGGAAAAAAACTGGTGCGCGTTCGGCGTGATGAATGTAACGCCGGACGATAATCCGGCGTTCATGAACCAGACAGACGACAGCACAGAACTGTGGCGGCATGAAATCGTTGAATGTCTGATCTCGTTTTACGGCCCTGCCGGTATGACTCTCGTCAGCCGGTTCCGTGACGGTTTGACTGTTGGCCAGAACAATGCGGATCTGAACAGAACGGGCCTTAGCCTGGCAGACTACAGGCGAATTTATTCCGTTCCCGAACTCATCAATAACCAGTGGGTGCGCCGGTACGATCTGACCGTGCGCCTGCGCCGCAAAATTATCCGCGAGTACGGCGTTAAATCGCTGCTCGATGCGAATGTAAAAATTACCGGAGAGTAAAAATGTCCCAGGGCTTACCTGTTTCGAGGGTGGTTAACGTCACCATCGATATGTCCCCGCGCGCCGCCAGTGCGCGTAATTTTGGCTCGCTGCTGATTATGGGCGCGTCATCAGATGTTATCGATCCACTGGAGCGAATGCGCTCGTATTCAACAATTGAGGATGTCGCCACTGATTTCGGCACAGATGCGCCGGAATATAAAGCGGCGGCGCTGTATTACCAGCAGTCCCCGCGTCCGGTGGATCTGTTTATTGGCCGCTGGGTTAAAGAGGCATCGCCGGGCATGTTGCGCGGCGCCATCCTGACCGCAGAGCAGGTGAAACTCAGTAATTTCACTGGCGTAACCGATGGTGCCATGAAAATCACCGTCAACGGAAAGTCGGTAAATATCACCGGCGTGGATTTATCGAACGAGACGAATCTGAACGGTGTCGCACAGCGTGTCGCGGAAAAAATCACTACCGCTACAGTCCTGTGGGACGCAAATAATAGTCGGTTCATTGCGTCATCCTCTACCGCCGGAAATAACAGCGCGGTGGGATTTGCCACGGCACCTGCCACAGGTACGGATCTGTCGGCGCTGTTGGGGTTATCTCGTGAGCGCGGTGCTGTGGCTGTGGCTGGGCTGGATGGTGAATCCGCGGCTGATGCTGTGGCTACGCTGGCGGATTTTTCCAGCGCCTGGTACGGGCTGATCGTCGCTGCTGACCTGGTCCCTGAGGATGTTACAGCCATTGCTGAATTTGTGGGGGCCAGCGGCACGTCGCGCGTTTTCGGCTACACCACGCAGGATACAGGCGTGCTGGACGGTACCAGTGACGCGGATATTGCCTCGGTGCTGAAGGCGGGAAATTACGGGCGGGTATTCACGCAGTATTCCTCCTCATCACCGTATGCGGCTGCATCTGCGTTTGGCCGTGCGTTTACCGTCAATTTCGGCGGCAATAACACCACTGTAACCCTGAAATTTAAACAGGAGCCGGGCGTTACGGCTGAGCTGCTGCGCACGTCCCAGGCGGATGCGCTGGTGGCGAAAAACTGCAACGTGTTTGTTCGCTATGACAATGACACAGCCATTTTGCAGGAAGGGGTTATGGCAAATGGCGATTTTTTCGACGAGCGCCACGGTCTGGACTGGCTGCAAAACTATGTTCAGAACAATCTCTATAACCTGCTGTACACCAGCACCACGAAGGTGCCGCAAACCGATCCCGGTGGCACGCGCCTGCTGGCAAATGTCGAACAGTCAATGGAACAGGCGGTTAATAACGGCCTGATAGCGCCGGGCGTCTGGAACGGCGGGCCGCTGGGCCAGTTGTCAACCGGTGATACGCTCACCAAGGGGTATTACGCCTATATCCAGCCAATGGCGGAGCAGGCACAGGCCGATCGCGAGAAACGTAAAGCGCCGCCGATTCAGGTCGCCTGTAAGCTGGCCGGTGCCGTTCATTTTGCTGATGTGCTGATCACTGTTGTGCGCTGAGGAATAAATCATGCCTACCTATTCATTTATGGACGTTTCCGCCTCCATGACGGGGCCGACTGGCGTTATCGATCTGGGTTACGGGTCGGCCAACTCAGAAGAGGGGATCGTTGTCTCGATGGCTGAGGCCAAAAATACCATGACCATTGGCGCCGATGGTGAGGGGATGCACAGCCTGCACGCCGGAAAATCCGGCACCATCACCGTCAACCTGTTGAAAACATCGCCGGTTAATAAAAAACTTTCCATCGCCTACAACGCACAAAGCCAGTCATCAGCGCTGTGGGGCAACAATGTGTTTGTGATCCGCAACCATGCGTCAGGTGATATCGCTACGGCGCGCGGCGGGGCATTCCAGAAAATGCCTGACTGGCAGAACGCCAAAGACGGCAACACGGTGGCTTGGGTGTTTGACTGCATCAAAATTGATTCCATGCTGGGAGAATTTTAATTATGGAAATCGAACTGAAGGGCAATATTTATCGCGCCGGAAAACTCAGCGTATTCGATCAGCTGAAAGTATCGCGCAAATTGCTTCCTGTGCTGGGCGGCATGGTTGGCGAATTAAAAAAACTGCAAGCCGGCCAGGCGGACATAGAAACGCTGCTGCCGGTGATTGCCGATACGGTTGCGGGTATGAGCGACAGCGACTGTGATGCGATTATCCATCCGTGTCTGTCGGTCGTCTCACGTCAAAACGGAAAAACATGGGCGCCGGTATTCCGTTCTGGCGAACTGATGTTCGACGATATAGATCTGATGACTATGTTACAGCTGGTAGCCCGTGTTATCGGAGAGTCGCTGGGAAATTTTTTTCCCGAACACCTCGACAGCGAGACAGCCAGCCCGCAAACGGTTTGATCCTCGACACCCTCCCTGACGGGGAGGATTTTCTGATGATGCCGGTTGACGCTGGCTATATCCCCTACACCGCACTGAAAGACGGCTCGGTCGATCTGGCTGATATTGCACGCATGAATGACTGGCTGAGCATGAAACAGGATAACGAGGCGCGCATAGCGCGCTGGAGAGAGGCTAATAGTGGGTAACGTTGACACTATCCGCGATTTTCTGGTGAGCCTGGGATTTAACGTTGACGAGGCAGG
Organism: Mixta intestinalis; assembly: GCF_009914055.1. Taxonomy (NCBI): domain Bacteria; kingdom Pseudomonadati; phylum Pseudomonadota; class Gammaproteobacteria; order Enterobacterales; family Erwiniaceae; genus Mixta; species Mixta intestinalis. The sequence goes on along the minus strand of NZ_CP028271.1, from coordinate 1,670,151 downwards.
AAAACGCAAATTTCAGAGCGTCCTGACGGGTGTCACGGCCAACGTGCTGAAGTTGGGCGCGACGGTTGAGGCGACGGCGCTGTCGGTGGTGGGGTTCACCACAAAAATATCCGCAGGTCTGGAGCGGCTCTACTGGGCCTCACAGCGCACAGGCGCTACTGTCGCCGGGATAAAAACGCTGGGTTATGCCGCTGCGCAAACCGGTAGCAGCGCGGAGGCGGCACAGAGCGCACTGGAAAATCTGTCGCGTTTTTTGCGTAACAGCCCCGGCGCTGAGGGGTTCCTGAACCGGCTGGGCGTACAGACGCGAGACGCCAGCGGCAATATGCGCGATATGGCGTCGATATTTACCGGCGTTGGTCAGCGGCTCAGCAGTATGCCGTATTACCGGGCGAACCAGTACGCGCAGATGCTGGGTATTGACGAAAACACGCTGATGGCGATGCGGCGCGGGCTGGCCGGGTTTACGGCGGACTATCAGTCGATGCTGCGGGCCATGGGCTACGACGCTGAAAAAGCAGCGGCGCAGTCGAATAAATTCATGACATCGATGCGCGGTCTGACGTCACTGTTCGGCATCCTGCGCGATAAAATCGGATCGAACCTGGCGGGCGGGCTGGCCGGAACGCTGGAAAATCTGCGAAAAAAAATCCTCGATAATTTCCCAAAAATTGAGGAACTACTGACCCGTGCAATTCAGGGCATTATCCGCGCCGGGGAGGCAGTGACACGGATAGTGTGGCGGTTGATGCAGGCAGCCGGGGAGATATTCGACTGGTGGAACAGCCTGGACGATCAGAGCAAAAAGCTGATCACTACGTTTGGCGCATTCACTGCGGCTGTCTGGGCGTTAAACCGTGCGTTTTTTTCCTCACCGATCGGCATTATTACCGGGCTGGTGGCGGCGCTGTTGCTGCTGTATGACGACTATCAGACCTGGAAAGAGGGAGGAAAGTCGTTTATCGACTGGTCAAAATGGCAAACGGAAATCGCGCAGGCAAAGCAGGCGTTTATCTGGCTGCGCGATAAGTTATCCGGGCTGGTGGATGCTGTTGGCGGCTGGAAAAATTCGCTCAGTATTCTGGCTACGTTTATCGCCGGTGCCTGGGTGGCTAAGGTGCTGGGGGCGTTTGGAAAAATTGCGGGCTTGCCGATCCCTCCCTGGCTGAAATTGTGGGGCCTGTACGCGGGCTATCTGGTGTCGGACAGGGAAAATATCAGCGCCAGCGCAAAATCGTCACTCAGCTACGCAAAACGCAATATTGGTGATGCGCTGCGCTGGATGGGTATCGACACCGATTACGGGCGTAAGAATACGGTGCAGGGAACGCCGGACGCTGCACTGGATATCCCCGGCAATCAATCTGAGTTGTACGCCAAGCAGGTTCGCCGCCCGCGCCCCTCCCGTGCAGGCGTGGAATTACTGGGCTGGTTGCAACCAACACTCAGCAGTCTGGAACGGCTCTATCGGTTACCGGAGGGGTTGCTGCGGAGTGTTGCAATTGCTGAATCAAGCGGCAATCAGTTTGCTGTTTCTGGCGCCGGAGCTAAGGGGCTGTTTCAGTTTATGGACGGCACGGCGCGGGATATGGGACTACGTGGGAACGATGTTTTCGACCCCGTTAAATCAGCGCAGGCGGCAGCTCGTTATCTTTCCCAACTGCTGAAAGTCAATGGCGGTGACCTGGAGCGGGCGCTGGCCTCTTACAATTGGGGCCTAGGCAACGTGCGTAAGCACGGTATGGCGCTGATGCCACAGGAAACCCGAAATTATATCCCCAGAGTGCTGAGTAATATGCCTGGAGCGGGCGGTAGTGGTATCCAGCAGGAAACGACAATTAATGTTTACGGCGCGACTGATCCTGTGGCAACCGGCATGGATATTGCCGGGCGGCAAACCGGTGTGAATGCACGGCTGATCGGTCAGTTAACACAGAGGGCGTACTGATGGATATTCTGTCCACGCTGTTTTCACAACAATCCCGGAAAATCGGTCTGCTGGTGCCCGATGTGGTTATTTCAGAAAAACATGCGGATACGCTGGAAATCACCGAGCACCCCGTTGAAATTGGCGCACCTGTAGCCGATCACGCCTACGCACGCCCGGCAGAATTGACAATGGAGGTCGGTTTTGCCGGTGGCGGCTCGTTGCTGGATTTTTGGGATACGTCAAATATCGGCCTCGGCTTGGGCCTCAGTCCGCAGGAGACCTATCAGCAGATTCTCGATTTGCAGGCGAGCCGTCAGCCGTTTGACGTGATTACAGGAAAACGGCAGTACAAAAACATGCTGATCCGGGCCATTGAGGTGACCACCGATAAACACACAGAGAATGTGTTAATGGCGGTGCTGACGCTGCGTGAACTGAACATGACGCAAACGGAGACGGTAACCGTTGCCGATCAGGACAATATGCAGGATGGGGCGGCAACGGCAGGCGTAAAAAACGGAGGGGTTAAATCAACCAAACCTTCGCAGAATGTCAGCCTGTTACAGCGAGCATCGGAGGTGCTGGGTGCTAATTTCTGAAATTCCGTTGTCAGCCACGAACCAGCAATTCAGCATCAATCTGTCAGGGACCGTCTGGCAGCTGCGTATTATCTGGCGTGATGTGGCGGGATGGGTGCTGGATTTACAGAACAGTGCCGGAGACGCGGTTGTTTCGGGTATTCCTCTGATCCCTGGCGTGGATTTGCTGGCGCAGTACGGATATCTGCAACCGGGCGGGAAACTGGTGTTGCTGAACAATAGCGATGAATTACCTGGCACGGACGAGCTGGGAGGCGTGGCAAATCTCTATTGGATTACCGGTTAACCTTATTTGGCAAAGATGAATAATGTAGTTACTATTCAATACTGTTTTTTAAGAGACATGAAAGATTTATCAAAACTATACGGATGTGAGGATTGAATTATGAAATGGATGGTGATATCTGCATTGTTTTTTTCGACGACAGCGATAGCTGGAAATATTCAGGATTTTTTTAATAAACATAAAAAATTAGAAGATAATTATTTGGTTAAACGTGAAATTATTAATCGCGCCACATCAAATGCGGCCTTGGATGCCGTTTTATCAGGACATGATGCGGAATATGGAGATGTTTTATTTAAAAAACATGGCGATAAATACGCGCACTTGGCATTACAGCAGATTGTTTCTGATTGTGGTTTTGCTTTTGCAGATAACGGTGCCTCACTTTCATCACTAAGAAAAGATGATTGCCAGTTAGTGAAATCTGAATCTAATTGATGTCTGTGTAGGCAGATGTCACCTATAAAATTGCAAACTGTAAAACCTGCTACGGCAGGTTTTTTTACGGATAAACCATATGTCACAGAACTGGATTCGTAAATGCTCCCTGATTGTAGCGAGCGACAGCGGAAACGGGCTGGAACTGTCCACGTTTAAAACCACGTTCAACATCAGCTGGCCGGATACCCGGTGGCCGCGCACGGCGGTTTTTAAAATCTGGAATCTGTCAGCAGCGACCGCAAACCGCATACAGGCCGGAGAGTTTACTGGCGTACAGCTGGAAGCGGGCTATCAGGACAATTGCGGGCTGATTTTTACCGGCAAAATTCGGTATTCGATTACCGGCAGGGACAGCCCGACGGATATATTTGTGATTATCCAGGCCGTGGACTCACATGATGCGTATAACTACGCCACGTTAAATACCACGCTGGCCGCCGGGCATTCGTTGGCAGAACAGCACCAGACGCTACTGTCAGGCCTGCAACCCTACGGGATCGTGCGCGGTGCCACGCCGGATTTCAGCAGCGTCCGCTTCCCACGGGGCAAAACATTTTTCGGAATGGCACGCGATACAGCGGATAATCTGGCGGGGCAATGCCGGGCGTCCTGGCAGTATGTTAACGGGCAGCTGGTGCTGGTGCCGGATGATAAATATGTGCATGAGGCTGTTGTCCTGAACAGTGCCACCGGCCTGATCGGTCTGCCGCAGCAAACAATCGGCGCCGGGGTAAACGTACGCTGCCTGATTAATCCCGCCATTCAGATAAACGGACTGATCCGACTCGATCAGGAACTGATTTATCGAACCATGTTACCCGGCAGTGATATATCCGCAGCACCGGGCAGAATTAACACGGTCAATAACGGGGCGCTGCAACAAACTGACGGCAGTATTTCGCAACCGGCCAGCATTTCTACAGACGGGGAATATATCGTGAAAAATATCACCTATACCGGCGATACGCGCGGAAAACCCTGGTATATGGACCTGGTTTGCATCGCGCGCGGCAGCGCGGATCTGATGAGCAGCTCGACAATGATGAGGACAGGCTGATGGCAGTTTCAGTATCAGAACGCGCGGGCGGTGAGGCCGAACTCCTGGAAATATTCCGACATGCTGTCTCGTCTCAGCTGCGCGTGGCGATGCCCGGTATTATCCAGTCATTCGATCCCGACGCGGTAACCTGCGTTGTGCAGCCAGCAATAAAAGGCGCGGTGGGAGATGCGGCGGGAAACATTACCTCGATCCCGCTGCCGCTGCTGGTGGATGTGCCGGTAGTATTTCCGCGCGGCGGCGGCGTTACCCTGACTTTTCCGGTCAATCCCGGAGATGAATGTCTGGTTATTTTCGGTGACCGGTGCATAGATTTCTGGTGGCAGAACGGCGGCGTACAGGAGCCGGTAGATCCGCGCCAGCATGATCTGTCCGATGCGTTTGCGCTGGTGGGTCCACAGTCGCAGGCAAAAAAAATCAGTGGCATCAGCACTACGGCGGCGCAACTGCGTACCGATGACGGCCTGGCGTTTATTGAGATAGACCCGGTTAGCCATGCGGTGAACATAACAGCGCCCGGCGGGCTGAACGTGACGACGCCGCTGGCAACATTCAGCCAGGCGGTAACGATTAGCGGCCTGCTGACCTGGCTGGGCGGCATGATCGGCAGTCTGGCAACGGGCACAGCGGCAAAAATTACCGGAGCCATTGAGTTTTTTGGCACGCTGAAATCGAACGGGAAAAATATCAGCGACAGCCACACGCATAGCGGCGTTCAGCGTGGCGGTAGCAATACAGACGGGGTGAGTTGATGCGATACCGACGCGAGAATGAAAACGGAGATTACACGTTTGGCCAAGGCGATAACACATGGCTGATAAACTCTCCGGAGGCCGTTGCTCAGGCGGTAAAAACCCGGCTGGCGCTGTGGCGCGGTCAGTGGTTTCTGGATACCACTGCGGGCACGCCGTGGCGGCAAACCGTGCTGGGTAAACCGTATACGGATGCCTACTACATGGCGCTGCGCCAGCGCATTCTGAGTACACCCGGCGTCCGCGAAATATTGTCATTTACAGTAAACCGCAATCCTGACACGCGTAGAATTACGTTTACAGCGCGCATCAGCACCCTGTACGGCGAAACCTCAGTCAACAGCGAGGCATAATGTTAAATCTGGACACATTAGGCCTGGCGGCCACCGTGACCGCCAGCGGGATCAGTGCGCCTGATTATCAGACGATACTCGACACTCTCAGTATGTATTTTCGGCAGATTTACGGCGACGACAGCTATCTGGACCCGGACAGCAAAGACGGCCAGATGATTGCCATTTATGCGCTGGCGATACATGACGCCAACAACGCTGTTATCGCAGCATATAACAGCTACAGTCCATCCACCAGCAGCGGTGCGGCACTGTCGAATAACGTGGCAATTAACGGTATATCACGGCATGCGTCCGGGTATTCGAATACTGACGTAATTCTGGTCGGGCAGGTTGGTACGACTATTCAAAATGGCGTGGTGAGAGACCGAAGCGGGAACACCTGGCGATTACCGGAACAGGTCATTATTGATACTCATGGTCAGGCCATCGCCACGGCAACCTGCACAATTCCCGGGGCTGTTACCGCCGCGCCCGGCGATATTAGCGAGATTGCAACACCGACGCGGGGCTGGCAGTCAGTAACTAACCCGGCGACGGCCACAACTGGACGCCCGGTAGAAACCGATCCGGAGCTGCGCCAGCGGCAGAAAAAATCGGTGGCGCTGCCGTCCCGTACTGTTCTCGACGGCATCCAGGGCGCGGTTAGTCTGATACCGGGCGTGACCCGTCAGCGCGGTTTTGAAAACGATACTGACAAAACCGACAGCAACGGCATCCCGGCCCATTCGATAGCGATGATTGTAGACGGCGGTGATGTTAATGCTATTGCCAGCGCTATAGCACTGAAAAAAACGCCCGGTACCGGCACGTTTGGCGACACGTCTGTTACGGTTGTGGACGCCTACGGGATGCCAAAAATTATACATTTTTCGCGGCCTCAGGATGTGCCGGTTATCGTTGAGATCGCACTGACCGCGTTCACCGGTTACACCACGCTGACGGGCGATAAAATCCGCGCCGCTGTGGCCGCATATATCAACCAGCAGCTGATCGGCGATGCTCTCTATCTGACCCGGCTATATTCACCTGCCAACCTGCCAGGGGAGGAGGGTCAGACCTATGACATTACGTCACTCAAAATTGGGCGTTCTGTCGGCGCTCTGGCCGAGAGCAACCTGGCTGTTGCGTTTAATGAAGCGGTGATTTGTTCAGAGAATGATATTTCGCTGGTGGTGACATCATGAAGGATTACACCGATTACATCACGCCGCAGCACCGCCCGGCGGCGAAATTCACAGAACATATCCGGCTGATAACCCGCCCGTTTATCGACATAGCCACTCAGGCCGGGCAACTGAACGCACTGTTCAGTATTGACCACGGTAACGGGCCACAGCTTGATGCCGTGGGCGAGTGGATCGGGATGTCGCGCTACGTTAAAACGCCGATTACTGGCGTGTATTTTGCGCTGGATACTGAGGGTGTGGGGCTGGATCAGGGCAGCTGGAAAAGGCGCTACGATTCTGACAGCGGCTTTACAGAGCTGGATGACGAAACCTACCGGGCGATCCTGCGCGCAAAAATTCGCGCGAATCACTGGGATGGCTCCTGTGAAATGCTGGCAGAAATCTATCAGGGTGTGATTCCTGACAGCAACGCGAAAATTTTCTTTGTAGATAACCAGAATATGTCGATGGATGTATATCTGACCGGCGGCGTAATCCCTGAGGTTATCAAGGCCGTTCTTCGGCAGGGGTATCTGAATATCAAGCCGGGCGGTGTGCGCGTGAATAACTATACCGATTCAGAGGGGGGCAACGGCATATTTGGTTTTGACGTGAACAATGATTATATCGATGGGTTTGATACCGGCAGCTGGTCAATAAAATTATAGGAAGTAAAAAATGGCTAAAAACGAATTTTTACCGTTCGCTACGGCGGATGGCGCTAATGTATTGTCTGGTGATGAGTATCAGAAATTAACAGCGCGTAATAACGGTTTCAGTGCCGGTGTCGCGCGTTCGCAGGAACTCAATACGGTCTGGCGACAGGCATCCGTTATTGCGCATGTGGTGGCGCAGTTTATTGCGAATAACAGCGGGCAGGATATTGTCGATAATGGGGACAGTGATTCGCTACTCACATACTTGGAAGATGCTCTACAGGGTAAAATTAATAATACCGTACCTGCGGCCAGCCTGACTAATGCCGGAATTATCAGGCTCAGCAGCGCTACAGACAGCGACGATGAAACAATGGCAGCAACGCCGAAAGCGGTCAAGGCTGCATATGATATGGCTAAAAATGTCAGTATTGATGGTATGTATCCCGTCGGGATTGTCCTGTGGTTCGCACAGAATAAAGACCCGAATAAGCAGTTTCCGGGAACAACGTGGAAATATATCGGGGAGAGCCGCACGGTGCGTTTGGCCAGCGCTGACGGCAGTGATGTTATGACCACCGGTGGCGCCGATTCGGTAACGTTAACAACCGCAAATTTGCCTGCGCATAATCATTCGTTTTCAGGTAATACCAGTTCGTTTGATTACGGGACGAAAACAACGAATAATACGGGGGCTCACGCTCACGGCGGCGTGTTATCACGTAATAACCCATATAAAATCGGCGGCTCGAATCAGTCTGTGATAAATTATTCCCTGCTAGGTAATACTGACAGCGCTGGCGCCCACGCTCACACAGTTGGAATCGGTGCGCATTCACACACCGTTTCAGGGACTACGGGAAACGCAGGTTCTGGTACAGCAATAAATATCACGAACGCATACGTGAAATTAATGGGCTGGTGGCGCACTGCATAATTAATACGCAAGAGGGGGGTAGAAGACTACCCCTTAACTTTGGCGCGAAATGCATTAGCAATTTTTAATTTTAATATCCTTAATTTTATCCTCAGAGATCTCTTTTTCTTTAACTGTTCCCATATTTTTCTTTTATTCTCGACGATCTGCGCTCTCTCCTCATTTGTATATTTTTGGATTGTTGAGTCGCTTTCATGGATGCTCGTCTCAATGAGAATGGGTTTCACAGAATATATATCGCTGATACCGTACTCATAAATAACATTCCATTTATCAGCCACCAGCCAGACGGGATAGAGAAAGGCAAGCAGGGCTTCTGCCGCTTTTTTATTAATTAAATAACCATGCGTCCCTTGCGCTTCCAGCACCTTATGCAATGCGTATTCGCCCGTTATTTGTCGGGTCGGCTTTTTCAGATACTTTTGCGTTTTTGTCAGCAAAACAATACAGGGTTTGCTTTCATCAATCTGACGTTCCAGCGTTTCTATAACGTTGCTGGCGTGAGGGGGGATAGAGGCATCATCTTCCAGAATAAGCGCTGAGGCTATATCATGCTCAACGATATAACGGTAAATATTGATGTGGCTCAATGCGCAACCTAATTCGCCGTTTGTAATGGCATAGTTAATCGCTCTGGTGTGCTGTTTCTGTTCCTGTTCTGTTAATGCAGCCCCATCCACCGCTGGTGTGATTTGATAATTAATTTTACATTCGTTTAAATTTTTTTCTATATCACGTCTACGCTCTGTTGAACGAGCCAAGTTTATAACAAAAACGCTACTATTCATCTGTGAACTCATATTTTTTTAAACAATTTTTGACGAGGACAGGATTATACATAAATAATGGCGGTTTATCCCCGCTCACGTGCGGGGAACACCAACATCCTTAATTCCGGTTATTAATGGTTTATATATGAATGGAAAAATAAAAATCTCAGGTATTTTGCGAAGGCCTGACGGCATTGCTATGCCTGATGTAACAATAACTGTTACCAGTGCTAATAACTCACTTAGTGTGCTGAGGCATATTACTAATACTCAAAAAACAGACGATAGTGGACGTTACGAATTTAATTTATTGCCCGGCGGTTACAACGTCACCGTGTCATATCCACAGGGGCGAATTGAAAAACTGGGCGGTTTCACTTTGGAGGAAGGCAGCCCCACAGGTACGTTGAATGATTATCTGCTGTACGGCCAGCCGCTGATGACCGATCCCGTTGTGTACGAAGAAATAAAAAAAATCCACGAAAAAATGCGGCTCAGCGTCAGCGCAGCGGGAAGCGATAGCGCAGCCGCACTGGCCGCCGCAGAACAGGCGCAACAGGCCAGTACGTCGGCGAAAAAAAATGCTGAGCAGGTTATTGCCGCTCATCAGAAGGTTATTGCCGCTCATCAGAAGGTTATTGCCACTCATCAGGAGGTTATAGCCGCTCAGCAGGCGGCGCAACAGGCGCGGGAGGTAGCCGTGGCTGCTGCTGTTGATGCCGCTGCCGCAGCGGCGATAGAAACCGAAAAATTGGCTGAAAAACTGGCTGTTGACGGTTCAGAAATCACGGGGCACGGCGCTACGACGATCGCGAACGTGCTGGACAGTCACGGCGCGACCACATCATCACGCGGAATAGGATTTGGGCCTAACGATATTCCAGATCTAAAAACAGACCACTCTGCGGCGCTACAAAAAATGCTGAACACGTACAAATATATCGTGTTTGATACTGTTGTTAATTGCGCCGGGACGGTAAAAACGGGCGGAGCAGGGCAGGTTATCAGCGCAACAGGGATCGGTGAGCTGCGTCCTGTAGGCGAGGCGATGAGCAAAAAAAGCCTGCTGGTACTGACGCATGAGCGTTGCATTGTTGCAAAAATGCTGTTTACGAACCCGCTGTTATTAAAATCTCAAACCGGCGGACGTCAGTGCGCGGTTGAGGTTAGGGCAGATAACTGCACAGTTCTCGACTCGACGTTTATCAATCAACTGTCAGGCGTGCTGGCAACGTCCACGTATGCGCCGGCGCACACAAAAATTTTGGGCAATCGTTTTATAGATCACTTGGGCGCAGGCGACGGCGAGGGACGTGATGATAGCTCATACGGCGAGGATCGCGGTGATGCTGTGACTATATGGGGCAGTAGTTCTATTATCGCTAATAACCACGCGGAATGTCGTCTTGGCGAGGACGCGCGAATCGCATTTCACGCTGAATACCCCGTTTCGAAACCGACGAATGCGCGTGAAATCGATGGTTGCCATACGCTAATGATCGGCAACTATGCCCGCGGCAGTTTCCGCAGGCATTTTGTAATGGAAGGTATTACCAACGGTTTGATGACCAACAATATCTCAGCCGGAGGCGCAACGTGGTGGGCTGTAGCTGTCATCCAGTGTACAAACGTAAAAACCGATAACCGCATTTATTGGGATAATACGGGCAGCACAGCGGGTGCAAAATGGAGTCCGATTCGTGGCGCGATTGCAGCAGTTAATTTTAATGAAAATGTTTCTTTTAATGACAGCGTAAAATTTTCTACTGATGCCCAAGGTTATGGATTCGTAATCGCAACACAAACCGGCGAGCATGTTATTGATCTGAACGTTTCGCTTTCCTGCGCGGGAAATGAATACGCGACATATTTACTGCGTCCGAAATTATTACGCATGCAGGGGGTGAAAATTGACGGGGCGGAGAACGGGCACAGGTTTATCGGTGCAAACAGTAAAACTGGATTTACCCCAACCGTTTATGACACCGACGGACATGTTAATACAGCGTCTAAATGCGTAACAATGGATACCGGCATCAACGGCCGCTGGATTGCGCGTAACTGCGAATATCTGAGCGCTGGAGACACCGCATTTCATTTGTTCAATATGGACCAGTTATTTTTTCAGAACTGCTCGTTTGATGCTAAAAAATATTCTGTGCAAACAGAAAATACGAAATCAATAAAAATCACTGGCTGCTCCAGCAACAGTAATGTTCCGCTGCCGGTACGAGTTGATTTAAAAACAACGGGTGTAATAGGGCTAAATGACTGGTTTTTTGACGGCAACGCGCTGACCGTGGATTTTGTGTATACGGAGGAATCGCTAACTGATATCAATTCGCCACTCAACGTGAAACACAAATGGCCTGGAAGGGTGATAAGCACCGAAACAGCGCAGTATGTAGCAGCCGGCGGCGCGCCGGGCAGCGGCTGGGTGCCGCTGAGCGGTGGGGAAAAAATCACGCCATCTGCACCCCCTGAGCCAGAAGTTTAAACGTCGAGACGCCTCGCAATTCCAGCATGCCGTGCTGGCATCGTCCTATTCTGAGTGTATTTTGTTGGCACTACCAACAGGAAGGAACTAACTATGAATGGATTTAGTGAGCAGGCAGGTGAGGCAGTGCGGGATGTGCTGGGGGATGCGGTGTATGCGCTGCTGGCGGCAGGCAGGCCAGTCAGCAATGAGGCGTTGGCGGCGGTAATCACAGAGCAGTATGCAGCAGAGCCTGATTTAGCCGCTGAGCTGGCGCTCGATCTGTTGGATAGCTCATCAACATAGCCGCCAGGAAAATGCGCTGAATAACGCACGAAATTTACACGAGGATTAACGAAAAAAATGGTAAGCGTTTGAATATAAAGGCGCGTAAAAGTAAGTATTTTTGTTCATTATTTAAACGCTTTGTTTTGCAAGTAACTGAAACTTAGTACATTTTTTCGGTTTTAATGTATAAAGGATTCGTATTCGGTCTTTTTTTATTCTTCTTTAAAATCAATAAGTTATGCACAGTATGCACGAAAATACACGAAAATTACACGAATTTTGATATTCGGTCTTTATCGCGGAATGCTAATCCTCGTATAACTGCCATCCCGTGAATCGAGGTATTTTGCCGTCATTTTCTATGATTTATGGCTCAGCAAAGCTGTTAACGGCGCATTGTGGCTGGACCCTAAAACCAGACGACTGTTACATTGACTTGAAAATAAAGGTATGGCTCGCCAGGAAATTGAGCTGAATTATCTGACAATACAGCTCAAACAGAAGCGAGTAGAGAACGATGGTTAATCCGCTCGATAAACGATTTTTTCTGTACCCTGCATTTGATAAATAAGGCTGATAAATTTTTTATCAGCCTTATATTATACAGTAAATACCCGACACTTATTTTTTCCTGGGAGGTGCATTGCCCCTGCCATCACCGGATGGATTACCGGTTTTGCTGGGCCAGTTTGGATTGCTTCCTTTGGAACCGTTGCTTTGGCCGGAGTTGCCCGATGAACCTTTGCTTTTAGACATAGCTTATTACCTTTAATAGTTTACAGGAATAAAACTCACAGACAGGTTTATACAAAAATATCACTGGTTACTATACTTTTATTAGTAATAATAGCTTAAAAATTACTCAAATTTATTTTTGATGACATATAAAATAACCAAAAATATTTTTCTGACTTTATTTTTTAACCATAACAGGATTGACTTAGCCTGACTGAAGCTGACAGGAAATCCTGCCAGCTCCAAGACAGATTATTTACGGCCTAACAGATAGCCCAGCACGATGCCTGCGGCGGCGGCAATCGCTAATCCACCAAGAGGGTTTGAAGAAACCTGATCTCTTACCGTATCGGCAGCATCCCTTACCGCGTAGCTTGCCTGATTAGCGTACTTACGCGCTGTACCTTCAGCCTGATCGCTATAGCTGTCGGTTGCGCGCCCGTAAACTTCCTGCGCCTTGCCCGCACCTTCACGCACTTTATCTTCAACTTTACCCAGCATTTTTTTCTCCTTTGGCATAGTGAGTAAGTAAAGTCTAGCAGAAATAAAATCAATCAATTGGAGCCTGGCTACCGATGCGGTGAGAAGGGATGTTTTTGCTTCGTTAATATGGATATAGCGTCAACAAACGGTCAGTTATTGATGGTTTTGGTTACATCATTTTTTTGCTTTTATCGTCATAATTTTTTGTTTTTTAACATAAAAATATAAGGCGTATCTTTTTTTGTATGTTGAAAGGAGTAGCGGGCAAACATATTTGTAAAAAAACGTTGTCAAAAACCTGATTGCAAACAGTATGTAATTAAGATAAATCTGCAAGATCGGCCTTCTCAACGTACTTTAAAAGTAAATACCAGAAACCTATAATAGTCGACTTTATTTAACCGCTATCCTGCTCGGTGCACTATTTTTTTGCCACTAATTTTATTAATTAATACGTTTTTAATTCTTTTCAGCTGATACCATTTCGTTTCTCTTTTTAATTTATTTATTACTTTTCTGCGTAGTAACGATCTTTCAGTTCTCTCTTTCTCCAGCGCAGAGTTATTCTTATCTGGATCTGTTGTGCTAATGATTTCTTTATCAAGACACCAGATATGAATACCACCAAGATCGCGAAAAATAGTCCATCTGTCGGCTTCGAATCGGACAGGTAGATTATATTTACGCAGCGCCAGGGCGGCAGTTTTATTTATAACATAGCCGTGTGCACAACTACCATAAACCAGACGATAAAAGGTTAGTTGTTTGCTGAAACGACGGGTAATGGATTTATTATACGTGTCAGCGGCAGTTAAAATATAAATTTCCGGTTTACTGTTACTGATAGAAGCTTCAATTTTACTGAGATACGCATGTAAGTCTGTCTTAAAGGTTGCGTCATCCTCAAGAATCAGGGCACAGTTAAGGTTTTCGTTAATTATTTTAGCATAGATGGTTAAATGGCTTAGCGCACATCCTATTTCACCCAGCGTTAAGCCGCAGGCAGGATAGTCCGCTGTCACCGCAGAAATGACCTCTTGCGGTAGCTTCTTGCCGTTAACAGCTTTAATAAGATGATAATCAATGTCGTGTTGTTTACATTGATTTGTTATTTTTTCTTTACGCTCTACTTCTTCTTCTAAATTGATAATAAAAGTTTTCATTTTAAATAATTACAGGTGAGCCGTTGTTTTTTTATTCATTGTTTAGAAAAACAACACTCTGGCATGGACAGGTTTTAAGCCACTATATCAAAGCGTATAAAAAGTGTAATTAAAGCTAAGCCGGGAATAGTCTACAGAGTTGCTCTCTTTTGTGGTATTCACGACTAAAGCCTTATTTATTTACAATAAAAACCAGGCGTATTTTTACAGGTGGGAGCAAATACAGGAAAAGGAAAACCCGCCAATGAATATTTTTTAGCGGGCTGATATTTAAAGTCTACAAGTCAGGATAAATCAAAGCCAATAAGTTTTTGAGTTGCCTGTGCACCGGGCATCATCTGCTGAATACCACAAACTAACTCGTCGCCTGCCTGTTGTAACGCCTCCAGCGGCATTGCGGGCAGACTTTCCAGAATAAACCACATCTGGCTGGCTTCAGCACTAAGTCGGGTTCGTATTCCCTGACGCCAGTTCCAGCGGCGACAGGTTACGCCCCGATCGTCACGCCAGATAACTTCTCCCGGTTCCGGCGATTCATCTGTCGGCTGGCCTTCCTTTGTCGTATCGAATAGTTCGGTACCATCCGCTATGGTAAGTCGCGGTTCGCCTGCATAGGCTGCGAAATTTTCCCCGCCTACCGGAATGGCGTAACGAATGCTGATAGCGTTATACAGATCGACAACCGGATCGATGGCGGGCATGGTGCCATCGCGCAGCACTCGCTTACGCAGGGCATCAGCCGAGCAGGGCGTACGCTTTGGCTTAGCGCCGAACGCGCGAAAAACCTCATTCCATGCGTTAAGGTGAGCTTCTGCCCACGGCGCTTCGTTTGCCATAACAGATTCACAGGCCAGCCTTAATGCCTCTCCGGCAATCTCAGGATGCGCTATTGGTGCAGCCTGAACGACGATGCTTAGCGCCCGGAAGCCTGGCGCAAGACGTGCAATAGCCGGGTCAATTGACGGCGAAACAGAAAACATAACATAATCCCTGATTGACTAATTTATCCTATAGTAGTGACCGATGACTAAAAAAGTCAATAAAATGACTAGTGCCGGGGCGGATATTGATAGCGTCAGCGCCGCCGTCTCTTCCAGTATCAAAGCCTGGCGTAAACAGCAGAAACTGTCGCTGGATGCGTTATCCCGCCGGGCCGGGGTCAGTAAAGGTATGCTGGTTGAAATCGAAAAGGGCAGCGCGAATCCCAGCATTGCCATCCTGTGTAAAATTGCCGCCGCGCTCGGTTTATCCGTGGCAGATATCGTTAACGTTACCCGTGCGCCTGATGCATGGTTAATTACAGGCGATGAGATCCCTGTGCTGTGGCAGGGTGAAAAGGGCGGTTCTGCGCGTTTACTGGCCGGGAGTAGCGGCCCGGATATGGTGGAGCTGTGGCGTTGGGAGATGTTTCCTGGGGAAGTTTTCTCTTCATCGGGGCATCCAGCCGGTACCGTTGAGCTGCTGCACGTTGAAAAGGGCATTTTGGCACTCAAAACCGCCGTCTGCGAGTTAATGGTGGCTCAGGGATGTTCGGCGGTCGCCAGAACAGATAACGCCCATCAGTATGCTAACTGCGGCGACACGCCGCTGGTATTTACTATGACGGTGTCCGAGCCGCACCGTTAGTAACAAGGCTCCGGCAGTCTCTGTCTGGCCGCATTTTTTGATCCTGGCTAAGGCCAGTCCGATTTTTTTAAGCGACAACAGAGAAGAACTTGCATAGCCGCTAACCGTTTGTGTAATAATAGTTTCCACGCGCTGTTGAGCATCCTCTGTTCGGCAGCCGCCTAAAGCGGGTATCGTATAATGGTATTACCCCAGCTTCCCAAGCTGGTGACACGGGTTCGATTCCCGTTACCCGCTCCACTTTTACTTTTATGTTTCCGCTAACCTTTGCCATTTCCTCTGCCGCAGACCTGTGCTTTAGATGCCAGATAACCGTATTAAAGTGCCTCAACCATCTACAAAGCGGTCTGGATGATCTGCTCCGCAGCCTTAACGACGATGCCGACAAGAGCCGCTTATTAAATCCTGATGATATTATTTTACTGGAACTAATAAGCATCGTTCCTGATAGTTTCATTTAATGTTATCAATACTATTATTCACTTTATGCTTGCCGCTTTCGCACCTAAATTCACAAAGAATGAATTTATGATCCCGCCTTCGCGGGCATAACGTTAACTGCGCCGTACTGCTCAAAAAAAGAAAGCACATTATTTTTCCAGTCATCAAACTCCTCCTTTTGGGTACAGCGGAACAGTAGCTTTGTAGCATTTTTACACGCCGTGGCAGGTTGCCGCTGCGTCAGAAATCTCCATCTGATTACGCTGTCTGATAATCATAAAAAGCTGTCGGCCTGAATAATAATCGCGTCATCAAGCTTAAGGGCTGACTTATTTCATTGCGAACTGAGGCATAGCCTGACGCCTCTGAGCAAAAGGATATTGTCATGTTTAATCGCATTGTGGCGACAGCACCATTGCCTGAAGCATTATTATTTTGGTCACTTACCGGGCGTGAAGCACTGTCAGAACCTTACGTCTTTGACGTTGAGTTGTTAAGCACGCAGCCTCGCATCGACAAGGCGGCGCTGCTGGGCAAGCCGCTGACGGTTTCCATCCCTTTATCGCAGAGTCCGGAACCGCGTTATCTTAACGGGAAGATCACCTCGGTTGATATTTATAGTCAGGAGCTGAGCGGCACACGTTACACCGTTTACCGTTTGCGGATGGAATCCGATCTCTGGCCGCTACAGCATGACCATAACCAGCGCATTTTTCAGGATAAAACCGTACCGGAAATCGTCAAATCGCTGCTAACAGAGAATCAGGTTGTATTCGAAGATCGGCTGACCGGCAGCTATCGGCTATGGGAATATTGTGTACAGTATCAGGAGAGTACCTTCAATTTCATCAGCCGGTTAATGGAGCTGGAAGGGATCTATTACTACTTTGAACATGATGCGCAGCAGCATAAGCTGATACTGGCGGATGATGCCGATTGCCATACTGCGGTATCCGGTTATGAGTTTATTCGCTATCAAAGTACCCCTGACGGTGCCGTGCCTGATGAAGAGGGGATCAGTCAGTGGCATATTCGCCACGATGCCACGCCGGGTCTTTATACGCTCAATGATTATGATTTTCGTAAGCCTTACGCCTGGTTAATGCAGGCCCGGCAGAACCCGGTAGCCCCGAAACCGGGTAGCGTCGATTTCTACGACTGGCCGGGGCGCTATGTTGATTCAGCCCAGGGCGAGCGCTACGCGCGTATTCGTCAGCAGGTATGGCAGGCAACGCATCAAACTTTGAGCGGCACGTCTACCGCATTGGGGATCGCCTCCGGACGTACTTTTACGCTCTTTCAGGCACCGCATGCTGGTGATAACAACGACTATCTTGTTACTTCTGTTGACTATAATCTGCGGGAAAACCGCTATGCCAGCGGAGATAACCAGCTTGCTCAGTATCGGCTTGATTTTACGGTGCTCCCGCGTGAAGTGCCGTTCAGAGCGCCGCTTTCTGCCCGCTGGCCACGTACTTACGGCCCACAAACGGCGCGGGTTGTCTGCCCTAAAGGGCAAACTATCTGGACGGATAAATATGGGCGGGTAAAAGTCTGTTTTCACTGGGATCGCGAAGCGCAGGGCGATGATACCAGCTCCTGCTGGGTGCGGGTTTCCAGCGCATGGGCCGGACAGGGTTTCGGTGGCATACAGATCCCACGTCTCAATGATGAAGTTGTGGTGGACTTCATTAATGGCGATCCGGATCGCCCAATTATTATTGGCAGAGTCTACAACGAAGCGAATATGCCGCCGTGGGAATTACCGGCTAACGCCACCCAAATGGGTTTTTACAGCCGCACCAAGGAAGGCACGCCGGATCAGGCTAACGCCTTACGCCTTGAGGACAAAGCAGGTCAGGAAGAGGTCTTTATCCGGGCGCAGAAGGATATGAACACGCTGGTGCTAAACGATCGCTCGACCCATGTCGGCAACGATCACCGGGAAACTATCGCCGGTCACCAGAACATTGAGATCCAGAAAAATCAAACTCAGGCCATTCATGGTCATCAGAACGAAACGGTGGATGGCGATCGGCAGCAAAGCGTGCACGGTAGCCAGACAGAAACCATTGACGGCAACCGTCAGCAAACCACCCACGGCGAACAGACTGATACCGTTGACGGAAACCAGACGCGGTTAGTGAAACAAAATCTGGCGGAAACCGTGCTGATTGCCAAAGCCGAAACCATTGGCGCGGCGAAAGCCTTATCTGTTGGCGGGGCATATCAGACAACCGTTGGCGGCGGTATGAATACGACCGTCGGTCTCCATCAGGCTGAAGAGATCGGGCTGAATAAAACGCTGTTGGTAGGACAAAGCTACGGACAGAAAATCGGTGATAATTTAACGCAAACGATAGGTGGCAATTACAACCAAAAGGTTGATGGCAACAGCAACCAGTCCGTTGGTAAAAAACAGCTTATTGAAGTGGCCGATGAATTACAGATCGCGGTGGGCGCTGCCATGCTGGTTATGAAAAAGGATGGCACCATTATTATCAAAGGCACCCATATTACTATCGATGGCGATCATATCAGGCATACCGCGCAGGATATCAATCATAATTAGGAGGCGGTATGTTAAAGCAGAGCGTAACGCCATATCTGGTTGTGCAATATTTTGATTTATTGTCGTCAGGCTATCGCCAGAGGAATAAATTGTTTTCCTCTTGTCAGCATGATTATAACCAGTTAATCCGTTGGGATAGCCTTCTTACCGGCTACTTACAAGGGTTAACGTTGCTGCCGGAGGCTGCCGAAGAACATATCCAGGATGTTATTTCAGAGTCCCTGCTCAATAAAGGCAATCTTTTTACTATTGCGCTGTATGCGCTGGCCATCAACAGCGGCAGTTATCTGCATGCCATTCTGACGCTTGCACAGACGTCGGTAGAATTTGATGAGGCGGTAAGAGACGCAATTCTTTGGGCACCCCAGCACTCAGTGCTGTGGGATCTGCTGCCCGATTATCCGCTTTATCACGCCTGGGCGCTCACGGCCAGACCAGATATAAAAATCAACCCGGCAATTAATTTGCGTCACTTCTCTACCACCGGCGCATCGGTGTTAACGGCTGGCGCGCTGATGGCTATTTATCAACGCAACAGTACCCTTTATTTCCGCCTGATTGAGCAGCTGCTATCGGAGAAAGAGAATGCAAAAATTACTGCCATTGCCAGCCTGTTAACAACGCAGGCCTATTATGCGTATAAGACGGTAATAAAAGAGGCGCTATATCAGCTAACACAGTCATCCCAGCCTGCGATCGCAGAATATGCGGCAAAGTTGCTGATCGTTAAATCCTTTCTGTCTGCTAAGGATTACCTGGATTTTCTGGCAAACGATGTCAGAAACCACCGTCTTTATATTAACGCACTGGGATTGTATGGCGATGCTGCGGTAATTCCGGAATTAGCCCGGCTTCTGGAAGAGAAGGAGTTTGCCCGCCTGTGTGCCATGACCATTTATACCATTACCGGATCGTTACCGGAAAAGGATGGATGGGCCGGAGAGGCTCCTGATACAGAAAACGCATCGCTATCGTTAGACGTGAATGGCTTTCCTGTTGAGGATCCTGATGTGGGATTAACGTGGCCCGATAAGCATTGTTTTGATCGGTGGTGGGCACAGAACCGTTCCCGTTTTGCCGCTGGTCATCGCTATCTGGCAGGCAAAGATGTGCGGGACAGCTCAGGTATCGCCTCGCTGGTACAAACGGAAAGCCTGTATATCGCCGGGCTGGCGGCAAGCCGCCTGTCGGACAAGGCTCCAGCGCTTTCTGAATGGCTGCGTTTGCCAGCCTGTAAAGGGATGCCGCAACTGTTGCGCCAGCATATTACCGCTCCGGGAGGAAAAGCATGACGCTAACGGTAAATATTAACGGATTAACGCTTTGTCATAAGGGAAGCCGGGGTATCAGCCGCTGTACGCTGCCGGATGTCTGCAAAACGCCGCCAAACGGTATGCCGGTGCCTTACGGTAATACCGCGTTTTCAAAGGATTTAACGCAGGGCACCCACTCGGTCTTTGCTGACGGCGGCAATATGATTGCCCATAACGCTTCCTGCTTCGCCAGCAGCATTCTGGATGAGGCTGGTTCTATGGGCGGGGTGGTGTCTGGCGTGAATCGCGCGCGGGCGGAGTGGATCAGCCACTCGTTCGACGTCTTTTTTGAGCGCAAGCCTGCCTGTCGTCTGACAGATAAGATGTTTATGAACAGCCGGAATACCGTCAACCTGGCGGGGCTGTTGCAGGAAGCGCTGAATAAAAGTATTAAAGATTTTGAAGAATTAATCTGTAAATGGGCGAAAGAATGCTACCTGGAACACTGTAATCGGCTGGGTTCTAAAGGGAGCGGCGCGAAATATGCGCATTTTCAGGACTGTCTGAACGACAAAATACGAGAGGACACTTACCGGGGAGGACGACCTGAAGGGCGTGTGGCGAATGAAGTTTCTTTTGAAAAGATAGACGGAAAGTGGTGCCCGGTCATGTCAAAAAAATCGCCGGAAAATTTCTCAACGAACCCTTATACCCCTTCCGGCGGGCGGCGGCTGGATATTGTCTTGTCAGATGGCGACAAGATTACGCGTATTTACGATGTTAAGTTTCCTGGCGATGACTTTGCACCAGGACAGCTTGAAGCTTATGAAGATATAGCGGCAGATGCAGAAGGAGATTTTAGCGACTATTTTTTTGAGGAAGAATGCAGTGACTGGCCGCCGGAGTGCCCTAATGAAAAAAGGGCTGCTGAAGAGCGTGCTACTGCTCGTCAGCCAGAAGAAGAGACAGAGAAATCGGTAGAGCCTGAAGAAACGGACTGGCTGCTGGTTGCACAGGTTGTTCTGGCGGTAGCGGCCACCGTGTGCCCTTTGGATGGTCCGGCGGGTGATGCTGTTGCCTGGGCGTCGGTGGCCACCAGATTAGCAAGAAGGGCCAGAACGGTAAAACCGGCCTTTTAACCGTTTTTTCTCAGGCTATGGCTTAATGGAATGTTTGAGGATGTATGAAAAAAGAGACGGAATCATTAGGGGAGTTGCTGCCTGACGAACATAATCTGGCGCAGCTGGACCAGATTGCTGTTAAAGGAAAAAATACGATTCGGGCCAGAATTGCGCTGGGCATGGAGCTGTTTATCCCGCCGCGCGATGTCCGTCAGCTTTATCCCGCGCTGAACCAGCTGGCGGAAGATTACTACCGGCGCTTTGCTCCCTGGTTAAACAGCTATTCGCTGTCAGGTGCGTCACGGATTTCGCTAATGAGAAAGGACTTTCTGAAAAAGCTGGCGAACAAAATGGCTAACCTGAACTATGAGGCCAACTTTGAAACACACCTTTTTTATGACGATACCGGGCAGGGAAAAATTTTCAACGCCAGCCCCTGGCAGGCACGATTTTACGGTAAGCCGCAGGAGAACAAAGGATTATCCAGCGTTACTGCTTCCATTCCGGTCTGCGATGAGCAGGGCAATCCCCGCTTTGACACTTTGCTGGAAATGGTTCTGCAATGGTGTGACGTGGTAAAGCCCGCGTTTGGCACCGCCGGGTTTTGTTTCTCTTACTCCGGTTACCCTGCAGCTAAATATACCTGGCCTTTGCTGCAACGCCATCCGGGACTGGAACATATGGATGATATCCGGTTTTTTGTGGAAACCCGTTACGTCGATGAAGATGGCGAGCATCGTATTATTAATCGAATCAAAGGTGTGAGCTGGCTGACGGTGCTGGGCGATGCGCTGGTCGAAGAGCTGGGCGGGCTGGAACGCTGCCGCGAGGCGCTGGAGCCGGAGTGTCATGTCCAGTCTTATGATGGCGGTATTGTCATTATGGCCGGGCCGGTGCCGCAGCTGGGTGATACTTATCAGGGAATTGTGCCGCAGCGCTACCGCAAGGTTGCCGCTTTCACGCGTCCGATCCGCTTTGAAAATTACAGGAATTATTTACTCAAGCTTGATGAACCCCTGGATCGGCGCGAGGCCACGCTGCAATGGATTCGCCGCTTTGATGATTAATCTTTTCGGTACAGGAAAATGGGTTGCCAGAAAGTGTTCGCTTATGTCGCGGCGAAAAAATTATTGCCTGGCTATCGGTGACCGCAAAATTAGCAAGAAGGCCCAACGGTCTTTCCGTTTCTCAGGTGATGTTTTGTGGAATTGTTGAAGGATTAATGAAAAAAGAGACGGAATCATTACGGGAGTTGCTGCCTGACGATCATAATCTGGCGCAGCTGGACCAAATTGCTGTTAAAGGAAAAAATACGATCCGGGCCAGAATTGCGCTGGGCGTGGAGCTGTTTATTCCTCCACGTGAACAACGGCAGCTTTATCCCGCGCTGAACCAGCTGGCAGAGGATTACTACCGACGCTTTGCGCCCTGGTTAAACAGCTATTCGCTGTCAGGCTCGTCGCGCGTCTCCCTGATGAGAAAGGACTTTCTGAAAAAGCTGGCGAACAAAATGGCTAACCTGAACTATGAGGCCAGCTATGATACGCACCTTTTTTATGACGATACCGGACAGGGAAAAATTTTCAACGCCAGCCCCTGGCAGGCGCGATTCTATGGCTGTGGCGTAAACAGAGAAGACAGCCTTTCCAGCGTGGTTGCCTCCATTCCGGTCTGTGATGAACAGGGCAACCCGTACTTTGACACCTTGCTGGAAATGGTTCTGCAATGGTGCAATGTAGTGAAGCCCGCGTTTGGCACCGCCGGATTTTGCTTCTCCTGCTCAGGGCCGCCTTCGGCCCGCTATACCTGGCCGCTGCTGCAACGTCATCCGGGGCTGGATCATATGGATGATATCAGTTTTCTTGTAGCGACAACTTACGTAGAGGATAAAAAGCGTAAATACATTACCAACCGTATCAAGGGCGTGAACTGGCTGACGGTGCTGGGGGATGCGCTGGTGGAGGAGCTGGGCGGGCTGGATCGCTGCCGCGAGGCGCTGGAGCCGGAGTGTCATGTCCAGCCTTATGATGGCGGCATTGTCATTATGGCAGGGCCGATGCCGCAGCTGGGTGATACATATCAGGGGATCGTTCCGCAGCGCTACCGCAAGGTTGCTGCTTTTACGCGCCCGATCCGGTTTGAGGATTATGACGGCGAGCTGATTGATGTTGATGAGCCGCTGGACAGCCGCGAGGCCACGCTGCAATGGATTCGCCGCTTTGATGATTAATCAAACCAGGCAAAGCATGACGGGAGAAAGGATATGCTGAGTAGCAGTAAGGAAAAAAAAGTATCGCGGCCTGTAGGAGAAACGGCGATGCAGAATACAACGCAGGATGAAATCTGCCTGGTCTCCGATAAAAAGATCACGCTGCGCTGCGGTAAATCGAGCATTACGCTCTACCCGGATGGCAAAGTGATGATTAAAGGCGACTATATTTTCACCGATGCTGAAGGGACCAACCGGATAGCGGGTGGACGGGTTGAGCTAAACTGAGGTTGGGGGCACAGGGATGTGGCGTCTGAAAAATGAAACGCGCTATGCCGCTGAGCGGGGCTGGATACGAGACAGCGCGGGCAAAGAAATCTGGATCGTGGCGATAAAATCCACCTATAACATTCTTCCGTCAGGTATGCTGGCGCTGTCGCCAGAGCAGCCGCCCGTCTGCTGCGGACCGGTTAAAGATTTTAAAACCGGCGAGCTGCTTTATGAAACGGACCTGGGACCAGAAAAACGTTACACCGATATTATCCTCAATGGTCATGTCTGGGTGCCGGAAACTACCCGTCATTCTCCGGTACTGGCGGGCTTTAAGGCGGGAACGCTACTACTACGCCTGGCGAAAATCTGGCCCCGGCGTCCTCTCGCTTATGCGGAAAATATTGACGGCTTTATTAAAATCCCGCTGATCTATCAAAATATGGCAACCGGCTCTGCCCATAAAGGCGAATTTTATAACCCGCAGGGCACAAAAAAACCGGCGATTGAATTTCATCACGACGATGACAGCGAGATTGGCTTTGGGCCGCTTCCGGCGCACTGGCGTGGGCGTGCTGCGCTGGCAGGAACCTATGATGCACACTGGCAGGCCACGCGTTATCCGCTGCCGCCGCAGGATTTTAATCCACTTTTTTGGCAGATCGCAGCCAAACCACAGCAGACGACGCTGAAAGGCGGCGAACGGATCGGTCTGGCGAACCTGCTCTCTCCTCACCAAAGCACGAATCCCGTAATGAGCTTTTCTCTGCCTCGTCAGGCGTTAATGTTAACCACCACTTTTTCCGACGGCACGACAACAGAGCAGCGCCCCAAACTCCATACGCTGATACTGGAGCCAGACTACCCGCGCGTCAGCCTCGTATGGCATAGTGCGTTACACTGTCACGATAGAGTCAATCAGCTCAAGTCCACCCGCATCTGGGAGAAAACACGGATTAACCAGCGCGATCGCCAACCGTCGGACGGCGCGTTCCCGGAACTGGAGCAGGCATGACTATTGAAATTGTCGCCGCAGAGTGTTTATTTCCTGCCGGGCCAACGATTGAGCTGGCCGATATTGCCATAAAAACCCAGCTGGCGCTGGTCAGAAAACATCCGCTATATGTCGATCGCTGTGGCGTACCCATTAAAGCGAGTTTTTTCCCGCAGCTTAAGGTTACGGGCGCGGCACGCTGGGAAACGTTGGCAAACGAATTACTGGCTAACCTGTGGAAGAAGCTGAGCGCGCTACCCGCCCCGGAACGCTACCGCCTCTGGCTGATCCTTCCCCCGGTCGATCGCATCGGCGTTCCGGCAGAACTGGAACAGGTCATGGTTCGGTGCGCCGAAGCGCATAGCGTGCGCTGGGACACGATTCGGTTGCTGAGAGGCGGCGCGGCGCAGGCGGGGCTTGCGCTCCGGGAGATCGTCAACAGGCAGAAGGAGAACCAGAAAAGAAACGAACGGGTTTTTGATATTGTTTTAGGCGTTGAATGCTGGCTGATGATGGAAACGCTGACAAAGCTGGATTCAGAGCGGTTGCTGCACGGGAGCTACCGATTCGATGCTGGCGAAATGGTGCCTGAGCCCTATGGTTTTGTGCCGGGCGAGGGGGCAGCGGCGATTGTGCTGGGGACGGGTAGCGGGCAGGGTTGCTGTCTGTCAGCAGCGGGTATCGGGCAAGAAACCGATCTGCATCAGGCTGATACCGCCTGTACCGGTATCGGGCTGGCAAGTGCGGCAATGCAGGCGTTGCAGCAGGTCAGGACGGAACAAATTACCCATATCGTTTCCGATCTCAACGGGGAAATCTGGCGTGCAGATGAGTATGGTTTTGCGCTGACCCGACTGCATGCTTTTCTTTGCAGGGATGATTACATAAGGGTTACGCCCGTTCTGTCGTCAGGCGATCTGGGCTGCGCCAGCCTGGTAAACCATATCGCTGTTATCGCCTGGCGCTATAAACAACGCACTATCGGCAAAGATGAGAGCACGCTGATTTTATCCAGCTCGCCGGATAGCCTGCGCTGCGCGGTGGTATTAACCGCCGGTAACCTCTGACAGGGCGATCGTGTATTGCTCGTGGCAGCTATTTTTAGAATATCACCCCATCTGGCTGTTACCGCAGACGCGCAACACTTCCCGGTGGCGAAGTTGTCTGCTAAAAATCGTTGAAGCCACGTTTTGTTGGTAAGCCTGTACCAATAGCGATATTCCTAATTATTATGGTCTTATGACGGAAGCACTGGTACTGGAAAGGGCATCTCCGTTGCGCCTGTCGTCAAATTTACCCTCGCCGCCAGCGCAATAAAAGCGCTGCCGTACCCGATAAAGTCTCTGCGCTGCATAGCGGTCCTCATTAATTTGTGTAATAAATGGCTGAGCGTTAAGCGTAGTAAAAATGTCATCTCCGGGTTTTCATCCGTCCGGTCAGTTAACTCACCATTCGGCAACGCGGTATCAGCGGGCCGTCAGGAAAATAAAAGATGCATACTAAACCGGCAATATTACTGGCAGGCGTTATGGCGCTGGCACCCGCGCTGACGCAGGCAAAAACGGAAACGCAACATACCCACTGGGGAACGCGCTGGCAGCATTTGCCGCAGACGCCTGCGCCGGTGGCGGATCTCACTACCGGCTACGCGGCGGTCAACGGCATTCAGCTCTGGTATGGCGTGGCTGGCCAGGGTTCGCCGGTTATTTTGCTGCACGGTGGCCTGGCAAACAGCGACTACTGGGGATGGCAGGTGCCGGAACTGGCGAAACATCATCAGGTTATCGTGGTAGACAGCCGTGGTCACGGGCGCAGTACCCGCAACGCCCAGCCTTACGGTTATGATTTAATGACCGATGATGTCGTTGCGCTAATGGATAAATTACATATCGATAAAGCCGATATCGTAGGCTGGAGCGATGGCGCCATTATTGGCCTGGATATGGCGATGCGCCACCCGCAGCGCGTGGCGAAGGTGTTTGCCTTTGCGCCTAACGCCACCACCAGCGGCGTTAAACCCGGCGTGGAAAACGATCCTGTGTTCGCTGCCTACATTGCCCGCGCTGGTGAAGAGTACAAAAAATTGTCGAAAACCCCCGACGGCTACCAGGCGTTTGTCACGCAAATCAGCAAAATGTGGCAGACGCAGCCGGAATGGAATGATGAGGCGCTACGCAAGATTAAGGCGCAGGTATTAATTGTCGATGGCGATCGTGATGAGGCGATCGATCGGGCTCATCTTGAACATATTGCCGCTACCATTCCCGATGCCGGGCTGCTTATTTTACCCACCGTCAGCCACTTTGCTTTTTTACAGGCACCGAAAGAGTTTACCGATGCGGTTATCCACTTTCTTGACGATCGGTAACGGCTGAAGGCCGGGCTACCCGCTAACCGACGATAAGTTTATGGACCAGGCGGGCAAGAATTTCCAGCAGCATCAGGCTGCCGATGAAAAGAAAGATCAGCATGATAATAAATTTTTTCTGGCTATCCATTTCGCCTGCGCCTTATCTGGTTACTTCAGCGCAGTGAGTTTAGCGGTTGTAGCCTTAACCGCAGGTCAATATTGCGGTTAAGGTGGGCAAAAGGCGGAGAGATGGTGAATGATGTTGCCTGCTTGTGCGGCATCGCGGCGGGAGCTAAGGCACTCAGCGCATGACGTATATCAGGCGCGAAACAGTTTTCC
Source organism: Mixta intestinalis (assembly GCF_009914055.1). Taxonomy (NCBI): domain Bacteria; kingdom Pseudomonadati; phylum Pseudomonadota; class Gammaproteobacteria; order Enterobacterales; family Erwiniaceae; genus Mixta; species Mixta intestinalis. The sequence goes on along the minus strand of NZ_CP028271.1, from coordinate 1,642,881 downwards.
GTCGCGCACCAGCTCGCGTGGATAGCTGTTTTTCAGGCGCTGCCCAACCTTTTTCGCCAGGCCAATGGGCTGTTGCTGCCAGGTTACCAGCACCTCATCACGCGGCAGCGGCTTTTGTGGCCAGATATCCCGCCCGCGATACCATTCTTCCGCCTCGCTCTCTTCCAGCTCAACGCTGTTCGTTGCGTCCGGGCGCGCCAGTGCGACAATGGCCTCATGTTGCCAGCGACAGCCTTTTGCAAAGGTTTCCGCCAGCTTTAATCCGATACGGGAGAAGCGCACACGCCCAATTAAGGATTCCACCGTCGTCGGGAATAACCAGATCTCTTTATCACGCTGCCACAGCGTGAGTGAATCGTCCCAGTGCAGGCCTGATTTGGCGGCGGCCTGTTTTATCAGCTGCGCATCCTTACGGGACAGCGGGCTGAAAGGGAATTTTCCCACTTTGTAGCCGGGCTGCTGCATCGGTTCCACCGCCGCCGTTTTACGCAGCCGCGCCACGAAAAACCCTTCGCTGTCAAACAATTGAGGAAAGACATGTAAAAAACCTTCTGCCGTTGCTGCCTGTTGCGCGCCGGGAAACAGCTGCGCCAGCGATTCAATCTCCACCGCATCCGGGTAGCGTTCGCAAAGCCAGCTCACCACCTGCTGATTTTCCAGACGGTTGAGGGTGCAGGTTGAATAGATCAGCGTGCCGCCCGGCTTCAGGGCATGGAAGGCGCTGTCGATCAGATCGCGCTGAGTGGCAGCGATGGCGTGGGTGCTTTCCAGCGTCCAGTTGCGCAGCGCGTCGGCATCTTTGCGGATCACACCTTCACCGGAGCAGGGGGCATCAAGCAGGATGGCATCAAAGGCTTCCGGCAGCGCCGGGCCAAACACGCGTCCATCAAAGTGGGTCAGCGCCGTATTGCTGACGCCACAGCGGCTGAGGTTAGCGTGCAGTACTTTTACCCGGCTGGCGGCATATTCATTGGCCAGAATCAGCCCCTGATTATTCATCAGCGCCGCCATCTGGGTAGTTTTCGAGCCGGGTGCCGCCGCGACGTCCATTACCCGCTCAGGCTGCGGCTGCGCCGCGAACAGTGCGCTGACCGGCAGCATTGAACTGGCTTCCTGAATATAGAACAGCCCGCTCAGATGCTCCGCCACGCTGCCCAGCGGCAGCGCCTCATCGCTCTCGTCGCGCTCAATCCAGAAACCTTCTGCACACCAGGGAATCGGCGTCAGCCGCCAGCCATAGCGTGCCGTCTGGCGTAAAAAGTCGTCCACGCTGATTTTCAGGGTATTGACCCGCAGGCTGCGGCGTAGCGGTTGCTGGCTGATAGCGAGAAAGGCTTGCAGGCTCGCCTCATCGGGCAGGGTTTGACGCATCAGGTCAAGGAAGGCTTCAGGGAAGCTGGCTCTGGATTGTTGGGCCACGACAGAGTTCCGGTAGTTTCAGGTAAGAACAGGGCGGGAAGTGTAACACAGCTGCGGCAAAAGCCGATGAAACGGGAGCCCTGTGCGGGCTCCCGGTAACCATTACGAGGAGGGGATCGCCGTTCCCCATTTACGCCATTCTTTCGGTTCTTCTTCCTGCAGCAGGAAATGTTTGCCGGAAGCGGCACGCGGTGCCAGCGGAACGGTTGGCGGCGTAGCGAACTGGATGCCGCCGCGAATGAACTGCTGGAAGGTGCCGGTTTTCACCACGCCGCCAATCAGACCAAACTCCAGGTTATAACCGGAGGCGAGCCAGAATACGGAGTTGTTGCGCACCAGATGCTGATATTTTTTGCTGATGCGCAGCTGCACCTGAACGCGATCCGCCATGCCGCCCAGCGAGGTGCCGGTTACGGTGCCTACCTCCACGCCGCGGAACAAGACCGGCGTACCGATGCCCAGCGATCCCGCTTCCGGCGCATCGACGACGATATTCAAACCGTCGAGATAGCGAGAATCGGTAATCGTGGTTTCCTGTAGTTCAAAGCGGCGCAGCGGCCCACCTTTACCCGGATCGACGTTGATGTAAGGCTGTAGCAGCGTTTCCAGATGATTGACGCCGGTAGCTGAGATCTCCGGGGAGACCACCGAGAAGCGGCTGCCGGTGCGGGCGAAGCTGTCAACATATTCGGGGTAGAGCACTGCTTTGGCAATCACCTGATTGTGAGCCGGGTTAAGCGCCAGCGTTTCTACCTGACCGATATCGATACCAAGATAGCGAATCGGCATCCCGGCGGCGAGTTTGCTGCCGTCATAGGTATGCAGCAGAATCTGGCTGCCGACGGCGCGTGCGGCGGTTTCGGAGTGGTAAAGCACGCGCCTTTCGCTATTGCTGCTGCGTGCCCCGGCCAGGTTATCAAAACTGATCGCACCGCGCAGCGCCCGGTTCAGCGGCGAGGCTTCTACCGTCAGGCCCGCGCCGTTCAGCTGCACCTTCGCGCCGCCTTCCGCCCAGAATACGCTGTCGGGCGTCAGCAGCTTGCGGTATTCCGGCTTGATATGTACCGCCACCAGAAACTCGTTTTCCTTCGGCGTGACGTCAACAATCTCCCCGACCTGGAATTTGCGGTAGAGCACCACTGAGCCAGGCTGAATATCGGGCAGACTGTTGGCGGTCAGTGTTAATGTGGTTGGCGGCTGTTCGCCGGTAATGCCTTCCTCCGCTTTCTCTGCATTCGCGTAGAGCGGATAGTGATTAAGCGGTGCACCTTTTGCCCCCGGCTCAAGCCGGATACCGCCATCGATCCACTCGCTGGCGCTGGCACCCAGCACTTTCATACCGTCCAGGCCAAATTTCACGTCAAGGCGGCTGTTGATAATAAATTTGCTGTCGGCATGAACCAGATGACGATGTTCCGGGGCGATCGCCGCCTCAAACTCCACCCCTTTGGTGGTCAGGATACGGCGGATAACCTGGCCGATTTCGATACCGCGCAGCATAATCGGCTGCCCGGCGTTGATGCCGTAGCTCTCTGGTGCGGTCAGGCGGACGGAAAGGACATTAGGTTGCTGCAACAGCGCCTCATTGCTCTGTCGCACCTGGAAATGCTGTTGCGGTTCTCCCTCGCCGGGGAAGAGTTCCAGCGTGGCACCGGTCAGCAGCGCGCTCAGGCTGGGATTATTCAGGCTGACTTTCGGGCTGTGCATTTCAATGCGCGTACCGCTGCGCATCAGGCTAACGACGGAGGGATCGAGCGTCAGTTCACCGCTGACTTTTCCGCCCGGCTGGAGCGTCATTTTGGTCAGCGTACCCACTTCCAGCCCCTGATAAATCAGCGGCGTGCTGCCTTCTTTCAGATCTTTTCCGTCGGGCAGATCGAGCGTCACGATGACGCCGCGCTGGCTGTGCGCCAGGTCGGGGTAGAGCTGATAGTTACTTTCGCTGGCGGCCTGTTGAGAAGAGGGCGGTGAATCAAAAGCGATCGCGCCGTTAACCAGTGCCGTCAGGCTTTCCAGTTCAATCTTTGCGCCGTTAAGACTAACGTCAGCCTTCATGCCGGAAACGTTCCAGAAACGGCTCTCTTTTTTTACCAGGTTGGTAAAGCGGCGTTCGATCAGCACATCAACGGTGACGCCGTTGTTATCTGGGGTGATGGTGTAATCATAAACGCGTCCGACCGGAATTTTGCGGTAGTAAACCAGCGAGCCGGTGTTGAGTGAACCGAGATCGGGCGCATGCAGATGTACCAGCATCTCACCGGTATTCACGCGGTATTTGGGCTGGGTATCCAGCGCCACAAAATGCTCTTTTCGCTGCCCTGATTTGCCCGGCATCATGCCGATATAGTTACCGCCAACCAGCGCATCCAGCCCAGAAACGCCTGCCAGTGACGCTTTTGGCGTGACCAGCCAGAACTGGGCATCCTCACGCAGCGCGTCACGCATATCGCTTTTAATGCTGACCCGCACTTTTATCGTACGCAGATCGTCGCTGAGGCTGATGCCCTGTACGGTGCCGACCTCGACGCCCTGATAGCGCACCGGCGTCCGGCCCGGCACGATGCCGTCAGCCTGAGCGAAATCGATGGTGACCGTGGTGCCGCGCTCCTGATAGTTGGTCCACAGCAGCCATCCGGCGATCATCAAAGCGATAAAGGGCAGCAGCCAGAACGGCGAGATTTTACGCTTGTTGGTAATACGCGCTTTAGTCGGTGTAGTCGGCGTGTGTTGCATGAGCATCCCAAATCAGACGGCTATCCAGCCATTGCACGGCCAGGATAGTTAAAATTACCGCGGCGCCAAAGTAGAAGGCAGCCGGTCCCATAGTAAAAGCCAGCAGCTGATCGCGATTTACCAGCGACATGGTTAATGATATGACGAACAGATCTAACATCGACCAGCGTCCAATCCACGTCACCAGACGCAGAAGCCGGATGCGGGTTTTAAGTCCCTGCTGGCAGCGAAAATGAATGCTGATAAGCAACACCAGCAGGACCAAAACTTTCGTAAAGGGCACCAGAATACTGGCGATAAAAACGATGGCGGCGACCGGAATGTTGCCGGATCCCAGCGAGAGAATGCCGGAGAAAATGGTATCTTCCTGGCGGCCGCCGTTGAGGTAAATAATTGAAATCGGCAGCAGGTTAGCCGGGACCAGCAGCACGGTGGCGGAAATCAGCGCGGCCCAGGATTTTTGCAGGCTGTAAGGGCGACGATGCGCGAGGCGCGTATGGCAGCGCGGGCAGCGTCCGCGATCGTCCGGCATGCCGGTGTGATGACAGTTCAGGCAGATTTGCAGTTTTTCCAGCGGCACATCCGGCTGCGGCTGCGGATAGAAGCGGTGCCACAGCTGCTCAACGTTCAGATGAATCAGGGTCAGCAGGCTCAGCACCATCAGTGAAACAAAGGCCACCAGCCCGTAGCCTGCCTCAATATCGGCATAATCCTTAACCTTGATTGACGCTACGGCGATGCCCACCAGATAGATATCAAGCATCACCCACTCTTTCAGCCTGTCGAGCATTAGCAGTACCGGGCGCAGGTTCATCCCCAGCCGATCGCCGAAAAAGAGAAAGGCGATAGCAGCAACCAGCGTGACGGGTGCGCCAATAGTACAGAACGTCACCATCGCGGCGGTCAAAATATCGCCCTGCATGGTCATCTGCATAATCCCTGCCAACAGGCTGGCGCGGATTGGCGTGCCAAGCAGGCGAATTTGAATCAGCGGTTCGGTAAAGGCGAAAGGCATCAGCAGGAACATGGTCACCGCCATCGCCGTCAGACGGGTCATTGACCAGTCGCGTCCGTTGAGGATTTTCGCGTTACAGCGTGGGCAGTGCGCCGACTGACGCGATGTCACATCCGGTAAGGAAAAAAGGGTATCGCATTGCGGGCAACGCTGATAACGTTCATGGGGCAGAACGTGACTGATGGTATGTATTTTCATATATTGCCGCAGTAACCCTCGCGTGCAGCTATGCACGGTCCTTAAAACGATGCAAAACGGACGCTGAGGGACATAGCCCGTTTTGATAATCCGATCCGCCAGAATCTAAGGTTATATTAACTACCGGAATGATTCACCTTGTGGCGGTGGATATTTAATGCTTATTTAACCGGACGGCACCTGTGTAGCCGTCCGATTGCTTTTAAGATGGTAAGGAAATGGACAAAAAAGAATTTTATCACGACCTCAACCGCGATCTGCGTGCGCTGATCGCCGGTGAAACCAGTTTTCTGGCCGCGCTTGGCAACAGCAGCGCGTTGCTGTTTGAACGGCTGGAAGGGGTTAACTGGGCAGGTTTCTATCTGTTAACAGAAGAGAAGACGCTGGTGCTGGGGCCGTTTCAGGGCAAGATCGCCTGCGTGCGTATCCCGGTAGGCCGTGGCGTATGCGGTACGGCGGTGGCTGAACAAAAAGTGCAGCGCGTGGATGACGTGCATGCGTTTCCAGGCCACATCGCCTGTGATGCGGCGAGCAACGCGGAAATCGTGCTGCCGCTGATCGTGGAAGGTGAAACTATCGGCGTACTGGATATCGATAGTACGGTATTTAATCGCTTCGACAGCGAGGACGAAATCGGCCTGCAAACCTTTACTGACGGGCTTTGCACAGTGTTAGCCAACAGCGATGTTAAAAAATTTATTCACATGAATCGCAGCTAAAGCGCTGGATTTCGTGGCAATTGGCGATGGGGTCATTATAATGTCGCCTGTTCATGCCTGCGGCTTGTTGGCCACCCGTTGTAATCAGGAAATTTCATGGAAAATCAACCTAAGTTGAACAGCAGTAAAGAAGTCATCGCCTGGCTCGCGGAACGCTTTCCGCACTGCTTTAGTGCCGAAGGTGAAGCGCGTCCGCTCAAAATCGGTATCTTTCAGGACCTCGTGGAACGTGTTCAGGGCGAAATGGGCCTGAGCAAAACGCAGCTGCGTTCAGCGCTGCGTCTGTATACCTCCAGCTGGCGCTATCTGTATGGCGTTAAAGCGGGTGCTACCCGCGTCGATCTGGACGGCAACGCCTGCGGCGAGCTGGAAGAACAGCATATTGAACATGCGCGCAAACAGCTTGAAGAGGCGAAAGCTCGTATTCAGCAGCAGCGTCAGCAACAGCAGGCGAAAAAACGTGAAGCCGGTGAAGAAACGCCTGCGCGTCGTCCGCGTAAAGCGGCGGCTAACCGTAAGCCCGCTGAAGGTGAGCGTCAGCCCGCCCGCAGAGCGCGTGCTAACGATGCACGTCCTGCCCAGGAACGTGCACCAGCCGCACCGCGCCAGCAACAGCCGCGTACGCAGCCCGTCACTGATACCTCCGCGCTGCAGCCGGGCCAGAGCATTAAGGTCAAGGCGGGTAAAAACGCGATGGATGCCACCGTTCTTGAGATCTCTAAGGATGGCGTTCGGGTACAGCTGGCTTCCGGACTGGCAATGATCGTACGCGCAGAACACTTACAGTTCTGAAACGGAGGCCACCCTGGGCATGAACAATCTTTTCAAGACGAGTATCATGGCGGGCCTGCTGCTGGCAGGTCACGCCTTTGCTGCTGACAGCATTACCCGTGCGGAGCAGATTCCGCAGCTGCATGAAGAGCCGCAGCACGCCACCGTTAGCGAACGTGTAACCTCACGTTTTACCCGCTCTCATTACCGCCAGTTTGACCTCGACCAGCAGTTTTCGGCAAAAATCTTCGATCGCTATCTGAACATGCTTGATTACAGCCATAACGTGCTATTGGCATCGGACGTGGCGCAGTTTGCCGACAAAAAAAGTACGCTGGGCGATGAGCTGCGCAGCGGCAGGCTGACGGTATTTTACGATTTATTCAATCTGGCGCAGAAACGCCGCTTTGAGCGCTATCAGTATGCGCTGGCGAACCTGAATAAACCGATGAATTTCAACGGTAACGATACTATCGATACCGATCGTAGTAAGGCACCCTGGCCGAAAAACGTTGCTGAACTGAACGCGCTGTGGGATGCCAAGGTGAAGTATGACTGGCTTAGCCTGAAGCTCACCGGTAAAAAAGATAATGAAATTAAAGATATCCTCACCAAGCGCTATAACTCAGCGATCCGCCGTCTGACGCAGAGCAACAGCGAGGATGTGTTCCAGCTGGCGATGAACGCCTTCGCCCATGAGATCGATCCGCACACCAATTATCTCTCGCCGCGCAATACCGAGCAGTTTAATACTGAAATGAGCCTGTCGTTGGAAGGGATCGGCGCAGTATTGCAGATGGACGAGGATTACACGGTTATCAACTCAATGGTAGCGGGTGGACCGGCGGCGAAAAGCAAAGCGCTGAACGTGGGCGATCGCATCGTTGGCGTGGGCCAGCCGGGTAAACCGATTGAGGATGTTATCGGTCTGCGTCTTGATGACGTGGTAGCCAAGATCAAAGGGCCGAAGGGCAGCCGGGTACGCCTCGAGATCCTGCCCGCAGGCAAAGGCACCAAAACGCGTACCGTCACGCTGATGCGTGAACGGATCCGTCTGGAAGATCGGGCGGTGAAAATGAGCGTGCATAACGTCGGTAAAGAGAAAGTGGGCGTGCTGGATATTCCCGGCTTCTACGTTGGCCTGACCGATGACGTTAAGGTGCAGTTGCAGAAACTGCAAAAACAGCACGTAAACAGCATCGTTATCGATCTGCGCACCAACGGCGGCGGGGCATTGACCGAAGCGGTTTCCCTCTCCGGTCTGTTTATTCCCAGCGGCCCGGTTGTGCAGGTACGTGATAACAACGGCAAGGTGCGTCAGGACAGCGATAATGACGGCGTGGTCTACTACAAAGGCCCGCTGGTGGTACTGGTTGACCGCTTCAGCGCCTCAGCATCAGAAATTTTTGCCGCCGCCATGCAGGATTACGGGCGGGCGCTGATTGTCGGCGAGCCAACCTTTGGTAAGGGCACCGTGCAGCAGTATCGCTCGCTGAATCGCATCTACGATCAGATGCTGCGCCCGGAATGGCCTGCACTGGGATCGGTGCAGTACACCATTCAGAAATTCTATCGTATCAACGGCGGCAGCACCCAGCGTAAAGGCGTGACGCCGGATCTGATGATGCCAACCGGCGTTGAAGCGATAGAAACCGGCGAGAAGTTTGAGGATAACGCTCTGCCCTGGGACAGCATCGATGCGGCAAGCTACAGTCGCACGGGCGACGTACGCAATCTGGTGCCGCAGCTGAGCAAAGCGCATGAAGAGCGTATTGCACAGGATGCGGAGTTCCAGTACATCATCAAGGATATCCAGCGTTATAACGCCATGAAGGATAAGCGCAACATTATCTCGCTCAATCTTGCCCAGCGTGAGAAAGAGAACCATGAAGATGATGCGCTGCGTCTGGAACGCATCAACGCACGCTATAAGGCACAAGGGAAGAAGCCGCTGGCGAAACTGGAAGATCTGCCGAAGGACTATAAAGAGCCCGATCCTTATCTGGATGAGACGGTTAACATCGCCAACGATCTGGCGCAGTTGCAACCGACGCAGTCTTCAGCAAAAGGCAGCGCGGCAAAGTAACACGCTGACGCTAGCTGGCTGACAGAGGCACCGCTCAGGCGGTGCCTTTTCTTTTCTGTGCATTTTACTGCCGGATGCATCGCCACCAGGAAGCGGGGTTAAAAAAGAGTGCGACAAAATGTAAAGTTATGTCTTTTTAGACACTTAAACGTTAAGGACGCTTGAAATGCTCAACGGTGGCCCTACGATGTATATCCGCGCATGGGCGCTTAGTTAACTGAGGAAGAAGAAAGTTTATGATGCGTATTGCTCTTTTCCTGCTAACCAACCTGGCCGTGATGTTGGTATTCGGGCTGATCCTCAGCCTGACGGGAATTCAGTCAAGCAGTGTGCAAGGCCTGATGATTATGGCAGGTCTGTTTGGCTTTGGCGGTGCGTTTGTTTCACTGCTGATGTCGAAATGGATGGCACTGCGTTCCGTTGGTGGTGAAGTGATTGAACAGCCACGTAACGAAACGGAACGCTGGCTGATGGACACGGTAGGGCGTCAGGCGCAGCAGGCGGGCATCGGTATGCCGCAGGTAGCGATTTATCATGCGCCGGATATCAACGCGTTCGCTACCGGCGCACGTCGCGATGCGTCGCTGGTGGCGGTATCAACCGGCCTGCTGCAAAACATGAGCCGTGACGAGGCGGAAGCGGTACTGGCGCATGAAATAAGCCATATCGCTAACGGTGATATGGTCACCATGACGCTGATTCAGGGTATTGTGAACACCTTTGTCATCTTCATTTCCCGTATTCTTGCGCAGATTGCGGCAGGCTTTTTGTCGGGCGACCGGGAGAATGAAGAGGGTGGCAACGGTAACCCAATGGTCTATTTTGCCGTCTCTATGGTGCTGGAACTGCTGTTTGGTATCCTGGCGAGCATGATCACCATGTGGTTCTCGCGCTATCGTGAGTTCCATGCCGACGCCGGTTCCGCGCGTCTGGTTGGACGTGAGAAGATGATTGCGGCGCTACAGCGGCTGAAAACCAGCTATGAGCCGCAGGAGCCGGGCAGCATGATGGCGTTCTGTATCAACGGTAAAGGCAAATCGCTGAGCGAATTCTTTATGTCGCATCCGCCGCTGGATAAGCGCATCGAAGCGCTACGCAGCGGACAATATCTGAAATAATCGCAAAAGCGCCCTTCGGGGCGCTTTTTTTTAGCTTAAGCGTCACTGGTGGGCTGACGCAGTCGCGACAGGCTGAACAGCGCAGCAACGGAAGAAAACAGTCCCGCCAGCAGCAGTGAAGCATAGGTGCCCTGAGTGTTAAACAGATTAAACATCAGCGCCACCAGCGCCGCGCCGCTGGTTTGTCCGAGCAGACGAGCGGTTCCCAGCATACCGCTGGCACCGCCGCTACGATGACGCGGTGCGGCGGAAATAATCGTGTGGTTATTGGGTGACTGGAACAGCCCAAAACCGGCACCACACAGCACCATTCGCCAGATAATATCGCCGTCTCCCGGCGCGGCTGGCAGCAGAGCAAGGGCAAACAGCCCGGCGGCAAAAAGAGCCAGTCCGATCCCGCCCAGCAATCCGGCATGAAAGCGCTCCAGCAGCCGCCCGGCGATGGGAGACATCACCATGGTCGCCAGCGGCCAGGGTGTGAGCAATAAACCCGTTTCCACCTCGCTACGCCCAAGTACGCTTTGCAAAAAGAAGGGCAGCGAAACCATCGCCAGCATCTGGGCCAGGAAGGAACAGATAGAGGTGCAAAGAGAGAGGGAAAAAATGGGGATGCGCAGTAAATCGACTGGCAATAGCGGGTTGGTCATAGCGAGCTGGCGGCGAATAAACAGCGTGCCGATAATCAGCAGCGCCAGAAGTTCAGCCAGAATCAGACGATAGTCCTGTCCCTGTGCCGCGCCGCTTAATGCTGACAGCAGCAGGCCAAAGGTTAAGGCGTTCATAATGGCGCTAAGAATATCGAACCGCTGGAACGATGATTGTTGCGGGTTTTCCGGCAGGAAGCGCCAGGCAAACAGCAGCGCCAGCATCCCGACAGGCACGTTGATTAAAAACAGCCACTTCCATGAGGCGACAGAAAGAATGGCCGCCGCTACCGTAGGGCCCGCCGCGCTGGAGACGGCGACAATCAGCGCGTTGATCGCCATACCGCGTCCCAGATAGCGTTGAGGATAAATAATACGTATCAGCGCGGTGTTAACGCTCATCAGCGCCGCGCCGCCAAAGCCTTGCAGAATACGTGCGCAGGTTAACATAACCAGCGAGTCAGAAAAGGCGCACAGCAGCGAGGTTGCGCTGAACAGCAGCAGGCCCGCCTGATAGATGCGCCGGTAACCCAGCAGATCGCCAAGAAAAGAGAACGACAGCAGTGAAATAATAATCGCCAGCTGGTAGGCGTTAATAATCCACACTGATTCCGCCGGGCTGGCCTGAAACTGGCGCGCAATGGTAGGCAGCGCAACGTTGGCTATGGTGCCGTCAAGCACGGCAGCGCTAATGCCCAGTGCAATAGCAGCAATAGCGCCGTAACGGCGCGGTAACGGTAAACCATCCATATGGGGGATACTCGCAATAGAAGTTAATGAAGGTGAATAATAACCATGCTAATGACTATTTGTTACGTAGCACATCAATTCCGATAAAAAATGTCTACAGATGTGCTTAGTGTGACGTAGACATATTGCCTGATAATAACAGAGCCACGTATACTGGAAATGGCGTTCCATTTTAAATAAAACAATTTTAAAAAGGCTCTTACTATGGCGAATGCAGATGGAGATAAACAACCGGATTCGGTTTCCTCGGTATTAAAAGTGTTTGGTATTTTACAGGCGTTAGGCGAAGAACGCGAAAATGGTATCACCGAGCTTTCTCAGCGCGTGATGATGTCAAAAAGCACCGTCTATCGTTTTTTACAGACGATGAAGTCGCTGGGATATGTCTCCCAGGAAGGCGAGTCGGAGAAGTATGCGCTGACGCTCAAGCTGTTTGAGTTAGGTGCCAGGGCGTTGCAGAACGTCGATTTAATCCGCAGCGCTGATGTTCAGATGCGCGAGCTCTCGCGACTGACAAAAGAAACGATCCACCTTGGCGCGCTGGAAGAAGACAGCATTGTCTATATTCACAAAATTGATTCGCTCTACAACCTGCGCATGTATTCGCGTATCGGGCGCCGCAATCCGTTGCACAGTACGGCAATTGGCAAGGTTCTTTTAGCCTGGCGCGATCGTGCAGAAGCGCGTGAAATTTTGAAAGATGTGGATTTTCGCAAGAGTACGCCGCATACCATTGGCAGCGAAGCTGAGCTGCTGGAAACGCTGGATATGGTGAAAGCACAGGGGTTCGGTGAGGATAATGAAGAGCAGGAAGAAGGGCTGCGCTGTATTGCGGTGCCGGTTTTTGACCGCTTCGGCGTGGTTATCGCCGGTATGAGTATTTCCTTCCCGACAATTCGTTTTTCGGAAGAACGCAAACATGAATATGTTGCGATGCTGCATCGCGCTGGACGGTTGTTATCTTCGCAGTTGGGCTATCACGACTATCCCTTCTGACCCGAATTAAGGCGGCGCTTGTAAAAGCGCCGCACGCCGCTTACGAATTGTTATCCACCACCCTGGACATTTTTCTCAATAACGGGCACTCTGCCACACCGATAAAGCTGCTGTCGCCGTGCAGATACTGCGCTTTTACCATACCCTGAGCCGTTAAATACTGACACTGTAAGCCGATACCGGCAAAATTCTTATGACTACCGGTCAACACGCCATAGCCTGTCAGCAACAATCCCAGCCAGATCAGCGCCAGCAGACTCACAATTCGAAGCAATATTTTCATTTTATCTTCCTGTAAACGTGGCAAGCTTCCCGCTTGCTGCCGGAACCCAACAGCATAATGGTGCCGCCTGTCACAATCGATCGGAGGATGCCGAAAGCTCAGCCTGATACCCGTTTCGCTGCTATCAATTCCCTTATTAAAGGGTAAAATTGTCGACAAAACCGAGAGTAAACAGAGGCAAATATGAATGAGATAAACAGCGGCGCAGGCGTGCTGCCGCTTATCAGCGCTATCGCTTTTGCGCTGGTAGGGCTGATCGCCTGGTTTTACGTCAACCGCGCCAGCGTACGTGCCAGCGAGCAAATTCGCCTGCTGGAGGCGCTGCTGGAAGAGCAGCGAAAACAGAATCTGATGCTGCAACGGTTAGGGGAGCAGGCGCGGGAACAGGGGGAAAATACCGCAGAGAAGCCGCAGGATGAAGACTTTACCCGCCTGATCCCTGAACGATAATGCACCGGCATGCTGCTAAGGAGCAAAACCTTGAAGTGGAAAAATCCCTGGTATGACGCCTCTTTGCCGCACCATACGCCGGAGGGGTTCCGTAATCTGGAAGCCGATCTGCGTCAGCCGGGAGATTTACAGCGCTGGCGTAACGAACGGAAGGCACAGGGGCTGCCTTTGCCACCGGCGCAGGGCTATGACGCTTTTACTCAACGGTGGTGGCAGCCTGCCGATTTGAGCGGCGAGCAGGATGCAGTCTGGTGGCTGGGTCATGCCGCCCTGATGCTGCGTCTCGATGGGCGCTATGGGCTTATCGATCCGGCGCTTTCGACAAGGGCCTCACCGCTGCGCTTTTACGGACCGAAACGTAAAACGCCCGCGCCGCTGGCTATTGCCGATTTGCCTGCGCTCGACTGGGTGCTGATCTCCCATAATCATTACGATCATCTTGATAAACCCACTATTCGCGCTATTTTACGCCGTTTTCCGCAGGTGCAGTTTATTGTGCCGCTGGGGCTTGAACCCTGGTTCCGGCGCATCGGTGCGCGTCAGGTCGTACAGCTGGACTGGTGGCAGCAGACGCAGCGGCATGGCATCACTTTTCATGCTGTTCCTGCGCGGCACTGGAGTATGCGCACGCTTACCGATCGTAACCGCTCGTTATGGTGCGGCTGGACCATCTCCGGCGCGTCGCTGAATTTCTGGTTTTCTGGCGATAGCGGGTATTCCGATAACCTGTTGCAGATTGCTCAGCGCCTGGGGCCGTTTACGCTCGCCGCTTTGCCAATAGGCGCTTATGCACCACGCTGGTTCATGCGCGGTCAGCATATGGATCCGCAGCAGTCGGTAGCGCTGCATCAGGCGGCAGGCGCACCGGTCACTATCCCTATTCACTGGGGCGTGTTTGAACTGGCGGATGAAGCCCTGGATCAGCCTCTTTCCGAGCTGGATGAGGCGATGACAGCGGCAGGGCTGGATAAGAAACGTTTTCGTCCATGGAAAATAGGCGAAAGCGGAAGTTTAGATATTATTAACCAGGAAAAATCTGATAAATGAGTGCCGGGTTTTTATAAAGCCATGCGCTCAGAGCAAACGCGTGGCGAACTTATTCTAAGGCGCTGCGTTTCTTTAATAATAAAGAGCTGCCTTTATTTAGGGCAGGGCAAAGAATATATTCCTTATTTTGGTGCAGTGACGCTTAAGACATTAACCTTTATTCTGAGACGCAACTTTTTTCTGGTTTTTTCTGGTCCTGGGATGATGCGCAAACGCTCTCTGATAAAAGGGTTGATACTGCCATAATTATGCAATATTTATCTGGCAGAGCGATCGCCAGGTAAGCTTACGGCAGAGACGCACGTCTCTTCAGCGCCATGCACAGCTGGGTGAACAATGGTTGATACCGCTAAAAAAGCCGTGTGGCTTAGGTTTTTAATCTGTTGCATAATGCATAAATGTGCAAAGAATGCGATGAATTTGTATTAACTGTGTGGTGGATCGATCGCTGTTTAAAAATAACTTGCCATAAATTATCGAATATGTGATAACGCTATTAAGCAAAACGAGGTACAGCTCTGTTTATGTATGGCATATTCAGTAAAGAAGTAACGAGTAAAGACGTTGACGTTGAATACCGCTTCCTTGCCGAACCTTATATTAGTGCCTCATTCAGTAGTGTCTCTGGTTTTCTGTCAGTCGCCTTCGGGCAAATAAACATTCTAAGGAATTACAAAAATGGCAAAAATTAAAGGTCAGGTAAAGTGGTTCAACGAATCCAAAGGTTTTGGCTTCATTACCCCGGCAGACGGTAGCAAAGATGTGTTCGTTCACTTCTCCGCTATCCAGGGTAACGGCTTCAAAACCCTGGCTGAAGGCCAGAACGTTGAGTTCGAAATTCAGGATGGTCAGAAAGGCCCGGCAGCGGTTAACGTTGTGGCGATCTGATAGCATCGCAACGTCTTGGCCGCCTGCGGCATAAAGATGAGCAAAGGCCCCGGTTAATCGCCGGGGCCTTTCTTTTTGGCGGATGACGCTGTGGTGCTCAGCGTGTAAAATGCGCGCCTGTTTCAGCCAGAGAACGCGTTATGCATTATCTTTGCCCCCTCTGTCAGCAACCGCTGACGCTGATTAACCACAGTTGGCGCTGCGCGCAGCAGCATCAGTTTGACCAGGCGAAAGAAGGCTATGTCAACCTGCTGCCCGTGCAGCATAAACGCTCCAGAGAGCCCGGCGACAGTGCGGAAATGATGCAGGCGCGGCGGCAGTTTCTTAACGCGGGCCATTATCGACCGCTGCAACAGCACGTGGCATCATTGCTGGCGCAACGTTTACCGGCGTCGGCAACGCTGTTGGATATTGGCTGCGGTGAAGGCTATTACACTGCTGCGGTAGCCGATGCGCTGGATGCAGAGTCACGCGTATGCGGGCTGGATGTTGCTAAAGTGGCGATTCGCGCGGCGGCGAAGCGCTATCGCAACATCGATTTTTGCGTTGCTTCCAGTCACCGTTTGCCCTTTGCCGATGCTTCGCTGGATGGCGTTTTACGTATTTATGCGCCCTGTAAAGCGGCAGAGCTGGCACGCGTAGTCCGTCGCGGCGGCTGTTTGCTGACCGTAACGCCGGGGCCGCGCCATCTGATGCAGTTTAAGGCCTTAATCTATCAGCAGGTCAAGCTGCATGAGACGCAGCAGGAGACGCTACCGGGATTTGAGCTGGAACAGGAAGATCAGCTGAGCTATCCGCTGTCGCTGACGGGAGAGGAGGCGGTTACATTATTGCAAATGACGCCTTTTGCATGGCGTGCCAGTCCCGCTGTCTGGCAGCGGCTACGTGACAGCGCTACCTTTGCCAGCGAAGCGGATTTTATGGTGCGTCTCTGGCGTCGCGACTGATCTGACGCCCGCGCCTTATGCGGCGGGCCTCAGGCGAAATGCTGCCACAGGATCTCGCCGCCGATGGCGATCAGCACCACGCCGCCGAGGATCTCGGCACGTTTCCCCAACAGTGGACCAATCAGCCGCCCGATGAGCATGCCGATAGTGGTCATGGTAAAGGTGGAAAGGCCAATCAGCAACGCGGTCAGCAAAATATTGACCTGTAAAAATGCCAGGCTGACGCCGACCGCCAGGGCGTCGAGGCTGGTAGCGATAGCGGTGGTAGCCAGCAGCAGCAGGCCGTGCTGCTGCACCGGCTCGCAGGGCGTACTGTGCTGACGGCAACCTTCAATAACCATACGTCCGCCTAAAAAGCAGAGCAGGATAAAAGCGATCCAGTGATCCCAGCGGGCAACAAATTGGGTAGCAAACTGGCCCAGGCTCCAGCCTATCAACGGCGTGATCGTTTCAATGATGCCAAAAATAAGGCCGGTACGTAGCGCTTCGCGGATACGTGGACGTTGCAGGGCGGCGCCTTTACCGATTGCGACGGCAAATGCGTCCATAGACATGCCAAATGAAAGGATAAGCAGAGCGGAAAAGTTCATCGAAGTCGTAACCTCGGCCGGGAATACCATAACCTGATGCGCCTTCCCAACCAGACAGGCACATCGGTCAATGGTCTCGCCTACCAGAATTGGTCGCACATGCCACGTTGAAATAACAACGAGTATGTTGACAGGTGCATTTCCGTATTAAACAGAAATCGGCTACTCCCCAATAACGGCGCTCACCTTACCACATAATTATTTTTCGTCAAATAAAATTATAATACCGGACGCGTTATATGGATAAAGGAAAAGAAGATGATAAGCAGGAGTAAAAATAATCCTGATAATGTTAAGGGAATGGTAAAATAATAAGCGGTGACGGTTTCTCGTGCCGCCAATATAGCAAAGGCTATATGCCTTTTGCTATATTTTAACTTTTTGATTTATAATCATTTATGTGAAATATCTTCCGGCTTGTCCAGTTGTTGTAGCTGAGAAATTCGTTTTCTCTGTCCAGGCTGAATAATCAGAACGCCGTCCTCAGATCAATTCATACCCTTTATGCGATCATAATTAATCCATCCGTTGTCGAAGAAAAAGCCTGGTTCCTGAAGTAATTTGTGTGGCGTACGAATCCACAACAGATTAATCAATACCGCTATCAATGCCATTAATCATGCTGTAGCGAGTGGCAGTCAGAATATTCTAAATAAGAATCATTATCATCTCGATAAAATAAAGCGGGTAATTTTATTGCGTCGCTGTGAAGAACAGCTGAATGTATTTGCTCACGGCTGCGCGGCATAATCGATCGCCCGCCAATTCAGATAATCGCCATTATGCGCCAGACAGATTTTCCTGCGGTTGTGCGAACCTGACACCAGCCGGGCAGTGCTTATGGATATAACCGGCACTCCGGAGACCCCTGCCCAATAGATTCTGGTCCGTGCAAAAATGAGTACTGTGACCGCTCTCGTTTGTTTGCATGCTTATTTTTTCATTTTAAATAATTTGGTTGGTTGTTGTGGCTACGTAAATTTTTGTTAATTTCGCCAAATCAAATTGACGATCCGGCGGCGGCTGTTAATATCAACTTTCCTTTTTAACTACAGGAGTAGCGGGCCTCAGCCCTCCCTATGGACTGTCACCGAAGTTGCCTATCCACGCCACCGGGTCATCCGGCTTGTTTCTTTACGCCTGTCGGCGTCACACATTGTTTTTCTGCCTGCTTCCGTTGCGCTACGGTCACTGAACCCTGCGTCCGGTTTTCCTGTTGCTTTTTTCGGAGTCTGTAATGGAATTCCTTTTAGATCCTTCGATTTGGGCCGGTCTGCTGACGTTGGTTGTTCTGGAGATCGTGCTGGGTATTGATAACCTGGTATTTATCGCCATCCTGGCCGATAAACTGCCGCCGAAACAGCGCGATAGAGCGCGCCTGATTGGCCTGTCGCTGGCGCTGTTGATGCGTCTGGGGCTATTGTCGCTGATATCCTGGATGGTAACGCTGACGAAGCCGCTGTTTACTGTTGCGCAGTTCAGCTTTGCCGGACGCGATCTTATTCTGCTGGCGGGCGGTATCTTTCTGTTGTTTAAGGCGACCATGGAGCTGCATGAGCGGCTGGAAAACCGTCAGCACGACGGCGATGGCAACCGAAGCTATGCCAGCTTCTGGGCAGTTGTTATTCAGATTGTGGTGCTGGACGCCGTGTTCTCCCTTGATGCGGTGATAACCGCCGTGGGTATGGTTAACCACCTGCCGATCATGATGACCGCCGTAGTGATCGCCATGGGCATCATGCTGCTGGCCTCGAAGCCACTGACTAACTTCGTTAACGCTCATCCTACGGTAGTAGTGCTGTGCCTCAGCTTCCTGTTGATGATCGGCCTGAGTCTGGTAGCGGAAGGCTTCGGCTTCCATATTCCAAAAGGCTACCTCTACGCGGCTATCGGTTTCTCGATTCTGATCGAACTGTTTAACCAGATCGCGCGTCGTAACTTTCTGCGCCATCAGTCGCACCGTCCCATGCGTGAGCGTACCGCTGAAGCCATTCTGCGTCTGATGGGTGGACGTCGTGGTGTCGCGCAGCAGGCGGAAACCGGCAGTGTGCCGGTTGAAAATCCAACTCTGCCGCAGGAAACCTTTAAGGATGAAGAGCGTTACATGATTAACGGCGTGCTGACGTTGGCCTCGCGCTCTATCCGCAGCATCATGACGCCGCGTGGCGATATCTCCTGGGTGGATGCCACCAGGCCGCTGGATGAGATCAGAATGCAGCTGCTGGATACCCCGCACAGCCTGTTTCCGATTTGTCGTGGCGAGCTGGATGAAGTTATTGGTGTGGTGCGGGCGAAAGAGCTGCTGGTGGCGCTGGAGCACGGCGTTGATATTGGCACCTTTGCCGCCTCATCGCCGCCGATTATCGTGCCGGAAACGCTCGATCCGATTAACCTGCTGGGCGTGCTGCGTCGTGCCAAAGGCAGCTTCGTGATTGTGACCAATGAGTTCGGTGTGGTACAGGGGCTGGTTACGCCGCTTGACGTGCTGGAAGCGATTGCCGGTGAATTCCCGGATGAGGATGAAACGCCCGATATCATTGCTGATGGTGACAGCTGGCTGGTGAAAGGCGGTACCGATCTGCATTCGCTACAGCAGTGGCTCGACTATCACCAGCTGGTGAAACCAGGCGATGATTACGCCTCGCTGGCGGGCCTGCTGATCGCTCAGAAAGGGCAGCTGCCGCAGCCGGGTGAAGTCATTGATATGCCGCCGCTGCATTTTACCATCGTTGAGGCGACCGATTACCGTATCGATCTGGTGCGTATTACCAAAGATCGCTCGCCACACGAAGATGAAGAAGAGTAATCCTGCGCCGGAGCATTCAACGCTCCGGCAATCAGCATTTCCCGCTTTGCTGCTCTGCCAGCCAGGCGGGAAATGCCTCCAGCGGCATCGGTCGCGCATAAAAATAGCCCTGTAGTGTATCCACGCCGCGCTGACGCAGATAGCTTGCCTGTTCGGCGGTCTCCACGCCTTCCGCCACCAGCCGAATATTCAGGCGCTGGGCCAGTGAAATCACCATATCCGTTACCGTTGCATTAATGGCATCGGTGCCGATGGCGGCGGTAAAGATCTTATCCAGCTTCAGTACATCCGGACTTAGCGTTTTCAGATAAGAGAGCGAACTGTGACCGGTACCAAAATCGTCAATCGCTACCTTGACGCCCAGCTGGTGCAGCTGAGCAACTACCGCCTGATCCACCACCGGCAGCGCATCGCGCTCGGTTAGCTCCACGATAAGACCGGGTAACGGATTGGCGGGCCACCACAGCTTCTGCAAATCATCAACGATCGCCCGGCGGTGAAAATGACTGGCGGCGACGTTAATCGCAATATGAAAATTTGCGCACTGCGGCAGTTGGGGCAGATGCTGTACCACCTCCGTAAGAATAAAGCGCGTCAACGGCGCTACCAGATTCTGGCGTTCAGCCAGCGGAATAAATACATCGGGGGAAATCCATCCCTGGCGTGGGTTATGCCAGCGCAGCAGCAGTTCAATACCGCAGCAGTTGCCGCTGTTGCCATCAATCAGCGGCTGGCAGTAAACCATAAACTCCTGTGCCGAAAGGCCATAACTGATCTGCCATGACAGGCTCATGCGGTTGGCGGTCGCCAGCCAGACGATATAGCCTGTCAGCAGGCTGAGCAGCAGGGCCAGCGGCAGCTGTGAAGGCAGTGACAGCAACGCGAGGTGGGACGGTGCCGGACCAAACAGCGTA
Source organism: Mixta intestinalis (assembly GCF_009914055.1). Taxonomy (NCBI): domain Bacteria; kingdom Pseudomonadati; phylum Pseudomonadota; class Gammaproteobacteria; order Enterobacterales; family Erwiniaceae; genus Mixta; species Mixta intestinalis. The sequence continues at coordinate 1,622,507 of NZ_CP028271.1, read as the reverse complement.
ATGGTGAAAGGGTAGCGTAGCGAGCTTTGCTGATAGCTGACCTCATCTTCAGACGGCATCGCCTTTTCGATCAGCGGATTGCCATATTCCAGGCTTTTGCCGCCCACGTTGAAAATCGCACGCTCCACCCAGGGCAGCGTCGGTTCCAGCAGATAGCTGCTCATCAGTTCGATATTGATAACCTGTAAAATACCGGCGCGATTATCCAGTGATTTGGGTGTCCAGAGCAGCAGTACCGGCGATCCCTTTAACAGGTAGTCATCCACGCTGAGCGCCATATGTTGATTATTTACCGCCAGCTCCGGGTAGGTATCGCTAAAGGAAATAGCACGATCGCCATAAATACTTGAGCAGTAGATTAGATCGTTATCCACCAGCAGAATAGCGCGTACGGTTTGCAGCGAGGAGATTTTTTCGTTGAGCAAAAAGCGCACGTCGTTACAGCTCAGCCCTATCAGTGCCAGCGTATTATTGGCGGAGACATCCAGCGGCGAGAAAAAACGATCGAAGCGCTGAATCGCGTTATCAGCGAAATGATACGACTGCTGTTCAATGCGGTTTTTTTCTTCAAAAAAACGAAAGGTTAACGTCAAAATAAGCACCAGCGCAGCGACTATCGACGCAATAAATAACCGTTTCCGTCGAAACTGTCCGACAACCTGCTGGGATACTTGCATCCGTAGCCACCCTGAAAGCACAAATAAAAAACCGACATTTTGATATCGGCAATCGCCGCATTAAGTTTAGTTACGTCAATGAAAAAAGCGTTTTGTCTGGCGAAGAAGTGCTGGCGGTGAAACAGAATAAACGCTGTGACAGCCGGGGCTTCGGGCATAAAAAAGGCAGCGTTAAAAAACGCTGCCGTAGTTAATGCGGTGACGATATTGATTAGTCGCACTGCACCTTAATGGCAAGACCGCCGCGTGAGGTTTCACGATATTTGGCGTTCATATCTTTACCGGTTTCGTACATCGTCTCGATAACTTTATCGAGGGACACGCGAGCCTCGCTGGTGCGGCGCAGCGCCATGCGCGCTGAGTTGATCGCCTTAACCGAGGCGATAGCGTTACGTTCGATGCAGGGCACCTGTACCTGACCGGCAACCGGATCGCAGGTCAGACCGAGGTTATGCTCCATACCGATTTCAGCAGCAACGCAAACCTGTTCCGGGCTGGCACCCAGCAGTTCGGCCAGGCCCGCTGCCGCCATAGAGCAGGCCACGCCGACCTCACCCTGACAGCCAACTTCGGCACCGGAAATAGAGGCGTTCATTTTATACAGCGCGCCAACCGCTCCTGAAGCGAGGAAATAGCGGATGAAAATATCGGGGCTGACCGATTCGATAAAGTGATCGTAATAGGCCAGCACCGCCGGAACGATACCGCAGGCACCGTTAGTCGGCGCGGTCACTACGCGTCCACCAGCGGCGTTCTCTTCGTTAACCGCCAGGGCAAACATATTTACCCAGTCGATAACGTTCATCGGATCGTTAGAAAGCTTGCCGGAAGAGACCAGCATCCGACGCAGCGCGGCGGCACGGCGCGGTACGCGCAGCGGACCAGGCAGCACGCCCTCGGTATTCAACCCGCGATCGATACAGTCGCGCATGGTTTGCCATACGGCGGCGAAATAGCTTTCGATCTCCTGGCGGCTGTGCAGCGCCAGCTCGTTTTTCATCACCAGACCGGAAAGAGAAAGACCGGTTTCACGACAGTGCGCCAGCAATTCCTGCGCTGAGTTGTAAGGATAGGGGACGGAAACCTCATCCAGCACCGACTGGCCAAAATGTTCTTCGTCGACGATAAAACCGCCGCCGATAGAGTAGTAGGTCTTACTGTAAATGCGTTCTTCACCAGCGAAAGCGTGGATACGCATGCCGTTCTCATGCAGAGAAAGGTTTTCGCTGCGGAAGTTCATTCCGCCGTCGCGCGGGAAATCAACCTCGTGCTGGCCGTTCGCCAGCAGCAGACGTTCACGCTGTTCAACGTCGCGAATAAAAGCGGGGATGGCATCGATATCCACGCTTTCAGGCGATGCGCCAGCCAGGCCCATAATAATGGCGATGTCAGTATGATGGCCTTTACCGGTGAGTGAAAGCGAGCCGTAGACTTCTACGACGATGCGCGTAACGTCCAACAGCCGGTTATCCCGGATCAAATCATCGACAAATTGTTTGCCGGCTTTCATCGGGCCCAGGGTATGGGAACTGGACGGGCCAATGCCGATCTTAAACATGTCGAAAACGCTAATCACGCTACACGCTCCTTAATTATTCATTGCGCAGTGCAAAAATGCACAGCGTATAGTAATCATCCCGGTGGTTAAAAATTCATCTTTTCGCATGAAATAATCTAATTACTTCCAGCAGGAAAACTTATTCACGCTGGAGAAATGATCAGAACGATGAATACCACGGCAATTTTTTGCCCTGAACCAAACTTATCCGAAACGGCATCAGAAATCTCCTGGTGGTTCAGCGCGCCAAATATAACGACTTTGGCCCGTTTGGGAAGTGATTTGGGTCGCTTACTGAAGAAATTTTAGTGAAATATCATGAAAAGCGTGCTTTTTACACAATATTAGTTGGCTAAATGGCGTTCAGTTCAGGCATTACCTGTAGGCTAAGCTGACGAATAATACCCGCCGTCATGCCCCAGACAAAGTAATCCTGATACCAGGAAAGCCAGACACGATGATGCAGGCCGCCACGATGAATATCCAGTGGCGCGTAACGGGAGAGGCGCAGCGCTTCCTGTAGCGGCATTTCGAAAATGGCGTCCACCTCATCGGCGTTGGGATACCAGCGCAGATCCGGCGGAATAATCGCCACTACCGGCGTCACCTGAAAACCGGTGCTGCTGCTTACCGCTGGCAACGTACCGATAATGCGTACCTGCCGCGGTTGCAGGCCAATCTCTTCATGCGCCTCGCGCAGGGCGGTAACGTGGAGCGAGATATCGCTGGCATCGCGCATTCCGCCGGGAAACGCCACCTGGCCCGCATGTTTGCGCAACTGAAGGGCGCGTCGGGTCAGCAGCAGCCCCGGCTGCTGGCGTGCGACAACCGGCACCAGCACCGCCGCCTGACGGCGCGCCGGGGGCGCTGGCGTCACGATCGGCGGCGGCTGTAGCTGAAAGCGCGTCAGGAAACTATCAAGCGTCAGCAGAGAACTCATAGCGTCTCGTTTTCCAGTACGGGCAAAATCCGGCGCAGCTTATGCAGCGTCTCCTGATATTCCAGTTCCGCTTCGCTGTCCGCCACGATGCCGCCACCGGCGGCGCAGTAAAGCTGACCCCGTTCGGCAATCAGCGTGCGAATGGTAATGCTGCTGTCCATCTTTCCGCAACTGCTCAGATAGCCGATGCTGCCGCACCAGGCATTGCGCCGCTGCGGTTCCAGCGTTTCGATGATCTCCATTGCCCGTACTTTCGGCGCGCCGGTAATCGATCCGCCGGGAAAACAGGCGCGCAGCAGATCGCAGGCGCTCAGTTCTGGCTTCAGGCGGGCGCGTACCGTGCTGACCAGATGGTGCACGGCGGGGAAGGGTTCGACAACAAACAGCTCCGGTACCGTTACGCTGCCCGGCTGCGCCACGCGTCCAATATCGTTACGCAGCAGATCGACAATCATCAGATTTTCCGCACGATCTTTTTCCGAATTCGCCAGTTTTAACGCCTGCTGGCGATCTGCCTGCGCATCTTCCAGACGCGGCAGCGTACCTTTAATCGGGCGTGTTTCGATTCGATCGCCATCCAGCGCCAGAAAACGTTCCGGTGACAGACTCAGCACCGTGCTCTGCGGCAGGCGCAAAAAGGCGCTAAAAGGTGCACGATTGCTGCGGTTCAGACGCTGAAACGCCTGCCACTCATCGCCCTGATAAGCGGCCTGAAAGCGCTGTGCCAGATTGACCTGGTAGCAGTCGCCCGCCTGTAGCCAGGCCTGTATGCGTTCAAAGCGTTCGCGGTAGCCTTCCGGCGTCATGTTTGACTGCCAGCGGCTGGTAAGCTGAAAGGGCGTGCCTGGCCGATGAGGCGGCAGCGCATTGAGCCAGCGTAGCCGCGCGCCGTCGCCCTGACGATCGATAAGCGTTAACCTCTGCTGCTGATGGTCAGCAATCAGCGCCCAGTTATAGATACCTGTGGCCATATCTGGCGTGAAGAGATCCGCATCCGCCTGCTGCGGCAGGCGCTCGAAGCGTCGGCCCAGATCGTAGCCAAACAGCCCCAGCGCGCCGCCCTGAAATGGCAAGTCATCACGCGGTGGCACGGAGGCAAGCAGCGCCGCCTGCTCAGCCTGCAACAGCGCCAGCGGATCGGCGGTTGATTCCGTGACACTGTCACCTTTAACGATGCGCGTCAGCCTGCCAGCGGTTTCCAAAGTGGCAACAGGATCGGCCACCATGATATCGAAGCGGCTGTCGGGGTGATCGGCAAAACCAGAGCTGAGCAGCATCGCCCAGGGCAGATGCGCCACGCGTTGAAATAAGCTGGAAAGCGCGTCAGGCGCATAGGGTAAAGCATGGTAGACTACGGGCATCACTCTCTACGGCATCGGTAGTGGACAAACGGCAAGCCTGGCATATTTTGCCTGCGCTGACATCTGTTTGTTACGCCATTAAATCAACAGGAGCCAGGATGTTTACAGGTTTACCGGCGTTAAGCCACGAGCAACAGCAACAGGCAGTAGAACGCATTCAGCAGCTGATGGCTGACGGCATGAGCAGCGGCGAGGCGATTGCGCAGGTGGCGCAGGAAATCCGCCAGACGCATACTGGCGGACATATTGCGGCACGTTTTGAGGATGAAGAGGAAGAATAAATCAGGCCGGGTTCAACGCGGCGATGATTTTAATTTCTACCCTGTATTTCGGGTTCATCAGGCTGGCCTGCACGGTGCAGCGCACCGGCGCGTTGCCTGGTGATACCCAGGCATCCCAGGCGCGATTCATGGCGGCGAAATCTGCTTTATCCACCAAAAAAATCGTAGCGTCGAGGATCCGGCTCTTATCCGATCCGACGCGCGTCAGCAGTTTATCAATCACCGCCAGCGCGTTTGCGGTCTGCGCTTCGGCATCCTCATCCAGATTTTCCGGTACGCTGGTGTAATAGACAGTGTCGTTATGAATAACCGCTTCCGACATGCGGTGTTCAGGATCGATACGGGTAACAGACATAGCTGGCTTCCTTATTCCATGTTTTACCCCACTAGCCTGGCACAGTTAGCCCTGCGCTGTCATCTGTTGTAGAGCAGGGGCAGGAATGCTGACATAATCAGGCCGTTTTAATACAACCCGTGAGGATATGTGGCAGACGATTTTGCAGCCGATGGCGCTCTGGCGCAGGCGATACCGGGCTTCAGGCCGCGTGCGGCGCAGCAGCAGATGGCGACAGCGGTCGCGCAGGCGATAGCCGCGCGCAGTGAACTGGTGGTTGAGGCGGGAACCGGCACCGGAAAAACCTATGCTTACCTGGCACCGGTGCTGCGCGCCGGTAAAAAGGCGATCATTTCTACCGGATCGAAGGCGCTACAGGATCAGCTTTACAGCCGCGATCTGCCGTTACTGACAAAGGCGCTGGCGTACAAAGGCAAAACTGCGCTGCTGAAGGGGCGCGCCAACTATCTCTGCCTGGAGCGGCTTGAACAGCAGGCGATGACCGGCGGCGAACTCAACGTACAGATGCTCAGCGATCTGGTTTATCTGCGCAGCTGGGCCAGTGAAACACTGGATGGCGATATCAGCAGCTGCGGCGGCGTGGCAGAAGACAGCGCCATCTGGCCGCTGGTGACCAGCACCAATGACAACTGCCTCGGCAACAATTGCCCGCTCTATAAAGAGTGCTTTGTGGTAAAAGCGCGCCGCCGGGCAATGGATGCGGATGTGGTGGTGGTTAATCATCATCTGTTTCTGGCAGATATGGTTGTGAAAGAGAGCGGTTTTGCCGAATTGATCCCGGAAGCGGACGTCATGATTTTCGACGAAGCGCATCAGGTGCCCGATATTGCCAGCCAGTACTTCGGCCAGCAGCTCTCCAGCCGTCAGCTCCAGGATTTAGCCAAAGATATAATTATCGCCTATCGCACCGAAGTACGAGACGTTCAGCAGCTGCAAAAATCTGCCGATCGCCTGGCGCAAAGCGCGCAGGATTTCCGGCTGGCGCTGGGCGAACCCGGCTTTCGCGGTAACCTGCGCGAAGTACTGGCCGATCGCGATGTCCAGCGGGCGTTGACGCTGCTGGATGATGCGCTGGAGCTGTGCTACGACGTGGCAAAAATGTCGCTGGGGCGGTCTGCGTTGCTGGATGCTGCTTTCGATCGCGCCTCGCTCTATCGCACACGGCTGAAGCGCCTGAAAAATATCAATGAACCGGGCTTCAGCTACTGGTATGAATGTACCTCGCGCCATTTTGTGCTGGCGCTGACGCCGCTTTCCGTCTCCGAGCGCTTTCGCGAAGTGATTAACGAGCGTCCCGCCGCCTGGATATTTACCTCAGCTACGCTGGCGGTAAACGAACAGATGACGCACTTTATGGAGCGGCTGGGCGTGCAGCAGGCACAGAGTATGATCCTCACCAGCCCGTTTGACTATGCGCGCCAGGCACTGCTCTGCGTGCCGCGCGATCTGCCGTCGCCCAATCAGCCCGGCGGCGCGAAACAGCTGGCGCGACGCCTGCTGCCGCTGATTGAAGCCAACAACGGACGCTGCTTTTTCCTCTGTACCTCCCATCAGATGATGCGTGCGCTGGCGGAAGAGTTTCGCGCCAGCCTGACGCTGCCGGTGCTGCTACAGGGCGAAACCGGCAAGGCGCAGCTGCTGAAGCAGTTTGTTGAGGCGGGAAACGCGCTGCTGGTGGCCACCAGCAGTTTCTGGGAAGGGGTGGATGTGCGCGGCGATGCGCTGTCGCTGGTGATTATCGATAAGCTGCCGTTCACCTCGCCGGACGATCCGCTGCTGAAGGCGCGAATGGAAGACTGTCGCCTGCGCGGCGGCGATCCCTTTGATGAAGTGCAGCTGCCGGATGCGGTAATAACCCTGAAACAGGGTGTGGGGCGACTGATTCGCGATGTTGAAGATCGCGGTGTGCTGGTCATTTGCGATAACCGGCTGGTGATGCGTCCGTATGGCGCGGTATTTCTTAACAGTCTGCCGCCGACGCCGCGTACCCGCGATCTCGATCAGGCCGTGCGTTTTCTGCATCGCTCCGATGACAAGTAATTCCTGTCAGGCTGTGCTAAGATGCGCGCCGAAAAAAATTTCTCGCCTGAGGTTGTTATGTCCGCGCGAATTTTAGCTATTGATACCGCTACTGAAGCCTGTTCGGTAGCGCTGTTGCTGGAGGGCGTTGTTGATGCCCATTTTGAACTTTGCGCACGCGAACATACCCAGCGCATTTTGCCGCTGGTCGAAGCGATGCTGACGCGCCATCAGCTGGCGTTAACCCAGCTGGATGCGCTGGCGTTTGGGCGCGGTCCAGGCAGCTTTACCGGCGTACGTATCGGCATAGGTATCGCGCAGGGACTCGCCTTCGGCGCGGGTTTGCCGTTATTGGGCGTCTCTACGCTGATGACCATGGCAGAAGCCGCATGGCAGCGACACGGTGCCCGCCGCGTGCTGGCGGCGATCGATGCGCGTATGGGGGAAGTCTATTGGGCGGAGTATCAGCGCACCGATGACGGCGAATGGCTGGGCGAGCAGAGCGAGGCCGTATTAAAGCCGGAGGCGGCGCTGGCGCGCATGCAGCAGCTGTCGGGTGAGTGGACGACGGTCGGCACTGGCTGGCAGGCGTGGCCGCACCTTATGGCAGAAAGCCCGCTGACGCTCCAGACCAGTGAAATTACTCTGCCGAGCGCCGAGGCGATGCTGCCGCTGGCGCAACGACTGTGGCAGCAGGGCAAAGCGTTGCCGCCGGAGCAGGTGGAACCCGCCTATTTACGTAATGAAGTCGCATGGAAAAAATTACCGGGTCGCGAATAGGCTGGCAGCAACTTAATTATTGCGCAATAGTCTAATCTGGCAGTTCCCAGGAGAAAGCTATGCGTAAATATCTAATTAATGGAGCGACCATAATGGTTGCACTGCTGTTGACCGGCTGCGTCACTATTCCTGACTCAGTGAAGAGCCGTTCACCCATGCCACAGCAGGATCTGCTGCGCGTAAATAATGCACCGCAGCTTTATGTCGGTCAGGAGGCCCGCTTCGGCGGTAAAGTGGTGAAGGTAACTAACCTCGACGGTCATACACGGCTGGAGATCGCCACGCAGCCGCTGGATGACGGGGCGCGTCCGATTCTGGGTTCTGCGTCGGTTGGGCGGATCTGGGCTGACGTCAACGGTTTTGTCGATCCGGTTGATGTGGTTAACCAGATGGTGACGGTTGTCGGCACCATTAAAGGTAGTGAAAAAGGCACCATCGGCAAGGCCAGTTATAACTATGTTGTACTGGCGGTAAGCGGCTATCAGCGCTGGCATTTACAGCAGCAGGTCGTGATGCCGATGCAGCCAATTGATCCCTGGATCTGGTATGGGCCCACGCGGCACCATCCGGGTTACTGGGGACCCAATCCATGGATGGGTTATTACAATACCGGTCCTGCTCAGGTACAGACTTTTCTTACTGAGTAAGCGTGACGGTAGTTGTATTGCGGCCCGGCCACAGGCGATGTGACCGGGCCGTTTTGTTATTAATAATAAAGAAAATTTAGTGATGGGCTTCGCAGCCTGAAAAGCGCGCACCAGGCATACTGGTACAATGAGTTAATATAATGTTAACCATTGTTAATGAATATGCGCATCGAGGCTGTGATGGCGATTAAATATGATTTCCGAGGTGAATCCTTGAATAAGGTCTGGCTGAACCGTTATCCCGCCGATGTGCCTGCCGAGATTGACGCTGACCGCTACACGTCATTGATCGATCTGTTTGAGCAGGCGGCCCAGCGTTATGCTGAACGTCCCGCATTTATTAATATGGGGCAGTCGATGAGCTTTCAACGACTGGAACAGCGTAGCCGGGCTTTCGCCGCGTATTTACAGCATAAGCTGGGATTAAGCAAAGGCGATCGGGTAGCTATTATGATGCCCAACCTGTTGCAATACCCGGTAGCGCTGTTTGGCATTCTGCGCGCCGGAATGGTGGTGGTTAATGTCAACCCGCTCTATACCCCGCGCGAGCTGGAACATCAGCTTAACGACAGCGGCGCTAAGGCGATTGTTATTGTTTCTAACTTTGCGCATACCCTGGAAAAAGTGGTGGCGAAAACGCAGGTTGAGCATGTTATTTTGACCCGGCTGGGCGATCAATTATCGCCGGGTAAAGCCACGCTGGTGAATTTCGTCGTTAAATATATTAAGCGGCTGGTGCCGAAATATAATCTGCCGGATGCCATTTCGTTTCGCAGCGCGTTACAACAGGGGGGGCAACTGACCTATACCCGCCCGGCAATTAACAATGACGATCTGGCATTTTTACAATATACCGGTGGCACTACCGGCATTGCGAAAGGGGCAATGCTGACGCACCGTAATATGCAGGCGAACCTGGAGCAGACCAAGGCTACTTACGGTTCGCTGCTGCGTGACGGTAAAGAACTGGTGGTAACTGCGCTGCCGCTGTACCACATTTTCGCCCTGACCGTGAACTGCCTGCTTTTTATTGAGCTGGGCGGGCAGAATCTGTTGATTACCAATCCGCGAGATATCCCAGGCTTTGTGAAAGAACTGGGGAAATATCCTTTTACCGCGATTACCGGCGTCAATACGCTGTTTAACGCGTTGCTGAACGATAATAACTTCCAGCAGCTCGATTTTTCCACGCTGCGCCTTTCCGCCGGTGGCGGTATGTCAGTACAAAAAGCGGTGGCGGAGCGCTGGGAAAAACTGACCGGTCACTATCTGCTGGAGGGCTACGGCCTGACGGAGTGCTCGCCGCTGGTGTCGGTCAATCCCTATGATATTACCTGCCACAACGGTAGCATTGGCCTGCCTGTTCCTTCGACCGATATCAAGCTGGTGGACGATAACGGCGATGAAGTGGCGGAAGGGCAGCCAGGCGAGCTGTGCATCAAAGGCCCGCAGGTGATGATGGGCTACTGGCAGCGCCAGGACGCCACCGATGAGGTACTGAAAGCGGGCTGGCTTTATAGCGGTGATATCGTCAGCGTCGATAAAGAGGGCTTTTTACGCATTGTCGATCGTAAAAAAGATATGATCCTGGTTTCCGGCTTCAACGTTTATCCCAACGAGATTGAAGATGTGGTGATGCAGCATCCAAAAGTGCGCGAGGCGGCGGCGATTGGCGTGCCCAGCGATCTTTCCGGCGAAGCGGTAAAAATCTGTATCGTCAAAAAGGATGATTCGCTGACCAAAGAGGAGCTGATCGCCCACTGTCGCCGCCAGCTGACCGGCTATAAGGTGCCAAAGATCGTTGAGTTTCGTGACGAGCTACCGAAGACCAACGTGGGCAAAATCCTGCGCCGCGCCCTGCGTGATGAGATAAGCAAAGCGCCTGCCGCCTGACCGGGCGTAATATGATAGACTGGTAACGAAACGCCGGACAATCCGGCGTTTTTACTGTCATTTTACTGAGTATCAGCGACGTGAACGAACCGCTGCCAAGAGAGCAAGGATTTGAATTACACCTACATCACGACCAATGAAGCGCTGGAAGCCTGCTGTGAGGCGGCGCGCCAACATCGCGCGATTGCGCTCGATACCGAATTTGTCCGCACCCGCACCTACTATCCGCAGCTGGGCCTGTTGCAAATCTATGATGGTGAACAGGTTACGCTGGTGGATCCGTTAACGATTACCGCCTGGCAACCGCTGATCGATCTGCTGAGCGATGAGAAGGTAACCAAGTTTTTGCATGCCGGTAGCGAAGATCTGGAGGTTTTCCTGCACAGCTTCGGCGTATTGCCGACGCCGCTTATCGATACGCAAATTCTGGCGGCCTTTAGCGGACGTCCGCTCTCTATGGGTTTTGCCGCAATGGTTGAAGCCTTTACCGGCGAAGTGCTGGATAAGAGCGAATCGCGCACCGACTGGCTGGCGCGCCCGCTTTCGACACGTCAGTGCGACTATGCCGCCGCCGATGTATTCTGGTTGCTGCCAATCGCCCACACCTTAATGGATGAAACCGCATCGGTGGGGCGGCTGGAGGCGGCGCGGAGCGAATGCCTGCTGCTTTGCCAGCGCCGTACCGATATCCTGCAACCGCAGGAGGCGTATCGCGAAATCGGTAATGCTTCGCTGCTGCGCCCGCGTCAGCTGGCGGTACTGCAACGTCTGGCGGCCTGGCGTCTGAAGGTGGCACGTGAAAAAAACATGGCGGTCAACTTTGTGGTGCGCGAAGAGAACCTGTGGAAGGTGGCGCGCTATCAGCCAGGTACGCTGGGCGAGCTCGATCATCTGGGCCTGAGCGGTCACGAAATCCGCTTCCACGGCAAAGCGATGCTGGAGATGGTGGCCGACGCTAACGCGCTGCCAGAAGAGAGCCTGCCGTCGGTACTGGTCAATATTAATGAGCATCCGCACTACAAAAAAGCTTTTAAGGCGCTGAAGGCGGTGGTGCAGGGCGTCAGCGAGCGCAGCGGGTTAAGCACCGAGCTGTTAGCGTCGCGTCGTCAGATTAATCAGCTGCTTAGCTGGCACTGGCAGATTAAACCGCGCGAACGACTACCGGAACTGATAAGCGGCTGGCGGGGCGAACTGATGGAGCCGGAAATCAGGCAGGTGCTGGCTGACTATCCGCAATAGCCAGCAAAAATTTTCCCCTGCGTAAGGCAGGGGAAGATCAGGAATGGAGAAGGGTCATTTCGCAGCTTCTTCCATTTCCGGCAGCGTTACGTTGAGCTCCAGTATCGATATATCGTCGCCGCGCTGATCCAGCTGCACGGTGACCATTTCTGGATCGATCTTCACATATTTGCAGATCACTTCCAGAATATCGCGCTTGAGCTGCGGGAGATAATGGGGCTCGCTATCGCCCCTCCTGCGTTCAGCTACGATAATTTGCAGCCTTTCCTTGGCGATATTAGCGGTGTTCTTTTTACGGGATAAAAAGAAATCGAGTAAGGCCATGGTTTATCCCCCGAACAGGCGTTTCAGGAATCCCTTCTTCTCTTCTTCAATGAAGCGGAAGGGACGTTCTTCACCGAGTAAACGGTCAACGGTATCGGCATAGGCTTTACCCGCATCAGATTCTTTATCCAGAATCACGGGCTCACCCTGGTTAGAGGCGCGCAGCACCGACTGATCTTCCGGGATTACGCCAACCAGCGGAATCCGCAGAATTTCCAGCACGTCTTCCATGCTCAGCATATCGCCACGGCTAACGCGACCTGGGTTATAGCGCGTCAACAGCAGATGTTCTTTTACCGGCTCCTGACCATTTTCAGCGCGGCGCGATTTAGAGGCAATAATGCCAAGAATACGATCGGAATCGCGCACGGAAGAGACTTCCGGGTTAGTGGTAATAATGGCTTCATCAGCAAAATAGAGCGCCATTAGCGCGCCGGTTTCGATACCCGCCGGTGAATCACACAGCACGAAGTCAAATTCCATTACGTTCAGTTCATTCAGAACTTTCTCAACGCCTTCGCGCGTCAGAGCATCTTTGTCTCGGGTTTGTGAAGCAGGCAGTATATAGAGGTTTTCTGTGCGTTTATCTTTAATCAGTGCCTGGTTCAACGTGGCGTCGCCCTGGATCACGTTAACGAAATCATAAACTACGCGTCTTTCACAGCCCATAATCAGATCGAGATTACGCAGACCGATATCAAAATCGATCACCACGGTTTTTTTCCCTTTCTGTGCCAGACCGGTTGCGATGGCCGCGCTTGACGTGGTCTTGCCAACGCCCCCTTTGCCGGATGTAACTACAATAATGCGTGCCATATATAAGAATTCCTTATAAAGAAAAGGGGCCTAATTCAAAGTCTGTATTGTCAGCGCGCCATCCTTCAGGCTAAGGCGCGCCGCTTTCGCAAAATATTCCGCCGGAATCTGATCCATAATCCAGTACTCGCCCGCTATGGAAACCAGCTCCGCAGATAAACTGGTACAAAATATCTGGCAGTTGCGATCGCCGCTGGCACCTGCCAGCGCCCGACCACGCATCATGCCGTAAATATGTATATTGCCGTCGGCGACCAGCTCAGCGCCCGCGCTGACGCTATTGATAACAATCAGGTCGGCGTTGCGAACATAAATCTGTTGACCGGAACGTACCGGCGTCGTCACCACGCGAGTTTTTGTCACCACGCTTTCTGACGCGGGTGCCGCGATTGGTTCAGGACTTCTCTTTTGTTCTTTACCTTCCGACAAAATTGGCAGACCGGCGCGGGCAATCATGTGCTTCAACGCCTCATCTTTACAGCCACTAACGCCAACAATACGTAATCCCGTTGAAGCGATAGCCTGCTGCATCTGCTTCCAGTTTACCTCGCCGTCCAGCGCGGCAACGTTTAAAACCACGGGCGCATTTTTGAGAAAGGCGGGGGCCTGGTCAATTTTGTCCTGAAGCGCCTGACGAACCACATCGGGATGCGTGTGGTGTAAATGAACAACAGACAGAGTAAAACTACTGCCTTTAAACTCGATTGGCGTTTGCGACATCTGTCCTGGCTCAGTCCTGTTATGTCTAAACCCGACTAAATTATGCCTGATTTAGCCAGCGCGTAATCAAGGCGGGACATTATTCCTAACTACTGCAAGCATGTTATAGTTACTGTTATATTGAGGCAAGACACCACCCCGCTTAATTCGAGTAAAAAATATGTTTTGTGTGATCTATCGAAGTCCCCTGCGAGACCAAACTTATCTCTATGTTGAAAAAAAAGACGATTTTTCCCGCGTGCCGGAAGCGCTGCTGCGCGGCTTTGGTAAACCGCAGCTGGCTATGGTGTTACCCCTTGAACGCACTAAGAAACTAGCTAATGCCGATCTGGAAAAAGTAAAACAGTCGCTACAGGAACAAGGTTATTATTTACAGCTTCCGCCGCCGCCAGAAAATCTGTTGAAATTACATCTGGAAAAACGCAAAACGTCTTAATTAAGATTCATCTGTAAAATAATAAGTCGTTGAATAAATCTTCAATTTAATTACCGCTGGCCGCAATGGATTAATAAGGAGCCGCTATGAAGCTAAATGCCCCAGGTGCAACATTGCTTGCAATAATGCTGGCGGGATGCGCCAGTGAAAATAGCGCCTCGCCCACACCGCCATCGGTCAGCGCTACCGCCACGCCCGTTACCAAAAGCGGCGGCTTTTTAACCGCGCCGGAGGGGAAGACCACGCTGGCGCAGCAGGGCCGCGATCCGGCGCAATTCCCCGGTTACGTTGAACAGCTTAAGGCACAGGCGCGCGCGCAGGGTATCGATGCGCAGACGATTGACAGCGCCTTCGCGAACGTTCATTTCGTCGATCGGGTTATTAAATTAGATCGCAATCAGCCGGAAAAGAAAATTACGCTGGATGACTATCTGGCGCGCGTCATGCCGGAGAAAAAAATCGCGCTGGCGCGCAGCCGCTATCAGCAATATCAGCGCGAGCTCGGCGCGGTCAGCCAGCAGTACGGCGTGCCGCCGCAATATGTCGTGGCGCTCTGGGCAATGGAGAGCAACTTCGGTCAGATCCAGGGGCGTGAGGATATTATTTCAGCGCTCGCGACGCTGGCGTTTGAAGGCCGTCGCGAAAGCTTTTTCACCGGTGAGCTAATGGCAGCGTTAAAAATGATCCAGCAGGGGCATATCAGCGCGGCGGAGATGAAAGGCTCCTGGGCTGGCGCGATGGGGCAGAACCAGTTTATGCCCAGCTCTTATCTGCGCTACGGCGCTGATGGCGATGGCGACGGTAAAATCGATATCTGGCGTAACACCGATGATGTCTTTGCCTCAACGGCAAACTACCTGGCAAAAGAGGGCTGGCAGGCCAGTGAAGGTTGGGGAAGTGAGGCGGTGCTGCCGGTCGATTTCGATGTCAAACTGGCAGGTATTAAAACCGGGCAGGCAAAAAGCGTCGGCGACTGGGAGAAACTGGGCGTCCGGCTGAGCGATGGCGCAGCGCTGCCTGATACCCGGCAGCGCGCCTGGGTCGTTTTGCCGGATGATATGGCCGGACGCGCTTATCTGGTTTATGACAACTTCCGCACTATCATGCGCTGGAATCGCTCTTATTATTTCGCTATCAGCATTGGCAAAATGGCGGATGCGGTAGCACAGTAATAGACTGGCGTCGGGGCGACGCTGGTCACACTCAGTAAGGGGAAAGATATGTATCAACATCGTAACTGGCAGGGCGCGCTGTTAGATTTTCCGGTGAGTAAGGTTGTGTGCGTCGGCAGCAACTACGCAAAACATATTAAAGAGATGGGCAGCGCAACGCCGCAGGAGCCGGTAATTTTTATCAAACCGGAAACGGCGCTGTGTGACTTGCGTCAGCCGCTGTCGATTCCGCAGGATCTCGGTGCGGTGCATCATGAGGTTGAACTGGCGGTGCTGATTGGCGCTACGCTGAAACAGGCCAGTGAAGCGCACGTGGCACAGGCGATAGCGGGCTACGGCGTTGCGCTCGATCTCACCCTGCGCGATATCCAGGCCGGCCTGAAAAAAGCGGGTCAGCCGTGGGAAAAGGCGAAAGGGTTTGATAACTCTTGCCCACTCTCCGGTTTCATTCCCGCCAGTGAGTTCAGCGGCGATCCGCAGCAGAGCGAGCTGAAGCTGGTGGTCAATGGTGAGGTGCGTCAGCAGGGCAGCACCGCCGATATGATCACGCCGCTGCTGCCGTTGATTGCCTATATGAGTAAATTCTTTACCCTGCGCGCCGGTGATGTCATTCTGACCGGCACGCCCGAGGGCGTAGGGCCGCTGCACGCTGGCGACAAGCTGGAAGTGTCGCTGGCCGGTCACGGCGTGAGTACGCGCGTGCTGTGATACTTGCATCTCAGGCCTGAACTGTTTATAAGGTGCGCTTTTGCTTAACCGGACATCACAATGACTGATACCCCTTTCTGGCAGGTGAAAAGCCTGGAACAAATGAGTGATGAGGAATGGGAATCCTTGTGCGATGGTTGCGGACAGTGCTGCCTGAATAAGTTGCAGGATGCCGATACGGATGAAATCTATTTCACCAATGTCGCCTGTGACCAGCTCAATATCAAAACCTGCCAGTGCCGTAACTACGAGCGCCGCTTCGAATATGAAGAGGACTGCATCAAACTGACGCGTGAAAATCTGCCGACCTTCTCCTGGCTGCCGCCCAGCTGTGCCTATCGTCTGCTGGCGGAAGGAAAAGGATTGCCGGTATGGCATCCGTTACGCAGCGGCTCAAAGGCCGCCATGCATGCCGCACGTATTTCCGTGCGGCATATTGCGGTGCGTGAAAGTGAGGTAGTGGACTGGGAAGATCACATTATCAATCGACCGGAATGGAAAGCCTAATCCAGCCGCGCCCGATTACGCCACGTTGCTAAAATGCTCCTGGCGCTTTGGTTTAAACGCCTGCGCAATCAGTACCAGCAGCGCCACAAGCAGATAGGCGGCAAAAATCACCATTAGCCACTCCGGCATGCCCAGCGTCAGGAAGGACCAGACGCGCTCGGCACAGTCGCCGGAAGCGACGAAAACCGACGGCAGCCATTTATCCAGCGGTAACCAGCTGGGGAAACGGGCAGCAAAATCGCAAGTGACAAAAGGGCTTGGGTGCAGCTGAATCATGGTATGTTCATAAGAGAGACGTAGTCCCTCCCAGGCACTGTAAAGCCAGATTACCAGCGCCGCATAGCGCAGCGGCGTTTTCGGTGCGATAGCTCCTGCCAGCCCGGCACCCATAACGCCAAACAGCGCGCAGCGTTCATAGATGCACATCACGCAGGGTTTGAGCAGCATGACGTGCTGAAACCACAGCGCCACCATTTCAAGCGCAAATGCAGTCAGCGCCAGTAACAGCCAGGCGCCGCGTCCTGTTGAGCATTTATTAAGATATCGCAACATAATTCATTCCATGTCATTAGCGTTGAACCGGCAGTGTAAAACAAAAAAATTTCGCTGCCAGCCAGGGCAGCGAAAAAAAGTGGATCTGAATTAACCTTATCGTCTTTTACCGCGGTAGCGGATAGCACGCTACAGTACCGGCAGGGTTAACCAGCCATGCTGCATCAGCCACTGCGTCACTGGTTCAAGCGTATACATAATGCAGAACAGCCCAACCAGAGAAAGTACCAGCGTATAGGGCAGCGCCATCCACACCATGCGCCCATAGGAGAGGCGGATGAGCGGTGCCAGCGCTGAAGTCAGCATAAACAGAAACGCCGCCTGGCCGTTAGGCGTGGCTACCGATGGCAGGTTAGTACCGGTATTGGTGGCTACCGCCAGCAGTTCAAACTGTTCCAGACTGATAGCGCCGTGGGTAAAGGCGTTTTTCGCCTCGTTGATATAGACCGTACCGACAAAAACGTTATCCGAAATGGAAGAGAGCAGACCGTTAAAAACATAAAACCAGGTCAGCTGCGTATTGGCTTCAGCCTGCAATACAAAGTGAATTAACGGGCTGAACAGGTTTTGTTCCACAATAACAGCGACGATGGCGAAAAATACCGTCAGTAGCGCGGTAAACGGCAACGCTTCGGAAAAGGCGCGTCCAATCACATGCTCATCGGTCACGCCGCACAGCGAGGTCGCCAGAATAATGACCGACAGGCCAATCAGCCCCACTTCAGCCAGGTGCAGCGCCAGTGCACAGATCAGCCAGACGGCGATAATGCCCTGTATCCACAGATTCAGTCTCTCCTGGCGGGTGCGTTTCTGGCTCGCTTCGCGATCGTAATCCATCAGCACGGCGCGCACCTTCTCCGGTAGCGGTTCACCGTAACCAAACAGGCGAAAACGCTCCAGCACCAGGCAGGTTATTAAGCCGCAAATCAGTACCGGTACGGTAACCGGCGCCATACGCAGGAAGAAGCCAACAAAATCCCAGCTGGCTGCTTTGGCAATAATCAGGTTTTGCGGTTCGCCAACCATGGTCATGACGCCGCCCAGCGCCGTACCCACGCCCGCCTGCATCATCAGGCTGCGTAAGAAGGAGCGGAATTTTTCCAGCGTCTCGCGATGCGCTTCATCACTAAGGCAGCCGTCAGCACCTTCCCCTTCAGAGAGAACGCGATGATAGATATCGTAAAAACCGGCGGCAACGCTGAGCACCACCGCGACCACCGTCAGCGCATCGAGAAATGCGGAAAGGAAGGCGGCGGCAAGGCAGAACGACAGTCCCAGCCAGACCTTAGAGCGAATGGTCAGCAGCAGCCGGGTAAAAACGAACAGCAGCAGCTGGCGCATAAAATGAATACCGGCCACCATAAAAATCAGCAGCAGCAGGACTTCAAGATTATTCGCCAGCTCCTCTTTAACCTGTTCCGCGCTGGCCATGCCGATAACGACGGCCTCCAGCGCCAGCAGGCCGCCGGGCATCAGCGGATAACATTTTAGCGCCATACCGAGCGTAAAAATGAACTCCGCTACCAGCAGCCAGCCAGCAAGAAAGGGGCTGACGAAGAAAAACAGCAGGGGGTTAATCACCAGGAAGCCCAGCAGCGTCAACTTATACCAGTCGGGAGACTGTCCGAGAAAATTACGCGTAAAAGCGCGCCCAGGGGAAATATCCATGTGCAAAAGTAACCTCATGCGAATTAAGTAAATTTCAAATGCAAAGGGTAATCGTCGCTTACGATGGTGGCAATGCGCTTACGGCTAAACAGCCGAATAATCTCGTGAATATTTGCGCCGGGTTAAAGTTTTAACCGCAGCGAGGCTAGGTGATGCCTGGGCCCTCTGGTATGATGAGCGCCATATTGCCTGATGATAAAGCAACGAGAATATAACGCTATGGTTATAAAGGCGCAGAGCCCGGCCGGGTTCGCGGAAGAATATATCATTGAAAGTATCTGGAATAGCCGTTTTCCTCCTGGGTCCATCCTCCCTGCCGAGCGCGAACTGTCTGAATTAATCGGCGTCACCCGCACCACACTGCGCGAAGTACTTCAGCGTCTGGCGCGTGACGGCTGGCTGACGATTCAGCACGGCAAGCCTACGCGGGTTAATGATTTCTGGGAAACGTCCGGCCTGAATATTCTTGAAACGCTGGCGCGTCTCGATCACGATAGCGTACCGCAGCTGATTGATAATCTGCTTTCCGTACGTACCAATATTTCCTCTATTTTTATTCGTCGCGCCATCCGCCACTTTCCCGAGAGGGCGCGCGAGGTGTTAATCAGTGCTGAAGGCATTGACGATCAGGCGGATGCCTATACCGAGCTGGACTACCGTATTTTCCGCGGTCTGGCTTTTGCATCGGGCAACCCGATTTATGGCCTGATCCTTAACGGTCTGAAAGGGCTCTATACCCGCGTTGGGCGTCACTATTTCGCTAACCCGGAAGCGCGCCTGCTGGCGCAGCGCTTTTATCAGCAGCTGCTGGCGTTTTGCGATGGTGCCGATCCGGAGCATATCGTGGCTGCCGTACGCGATTACGGGCGTCGCAGCGGTGATATCTGGCACAGCATGCAAACGTTGCCGGACGATTTGCAGCGCCGCTGAGCCGTCTGAAGCAGCGTAAGCGCTGTTAAATGACAATAAAAAAGGCCGGAAACATCGTCGGCCTTTAGATTGCTACGCTATCGCTACAGCGAGTTAGGGCGCGGCGGACAGCGATCCAGCATCTCTACGCTCCCATCCTCATTTTGCTGTTCAAGATGTACATCAAACCCCCACAGGCGATGCACATGCTTTAGCACTTCGCGGCGGCTTTTATCCAGCGGCGCACGCTGATGCGGCACATAGCGCAGCGTCAGGGAACGATCGCCGCGCAGATCGACATTGTAAACCTGAATATTGGGCTCAAGGTTGCTCAGGTTGTACTGTGCCGACAGCTGTTGACGGATAGCACGATAGCCCGCTTCATCATGGATCGCCGCAATCTCCAGATAGTTATTGCGATCGTCATCCAGCACGGTAAACAGGCGGAAATCGCGCATTACCTTCGGCGACAGGAACTGGCTGATAAAGCTCTCATCTTTAAATTCGCGCATAGCAAAATGCAGCGTCTCCAGCCAGTCTGAACCGGCGATATCAGGGAACCAGTAGCGATCTTCTTCCGTCGGTGACTGACAGATGCGCTTGATATCCTGGAACATGGCAAAACCGAGTGCATAAGGGTTGATGCCGTTATACCACTGACTGTTGTAGCTGGGCTGAAACACCACGTTAGTGTGGCTGTGCAGGAACTCCAGCATAAAACGCTCGGTTACTTTCCCTTTATCATACAGATGATTCAGGATGGTGTAGTGCCAGAAGGTGGCCCAGCCTTCGTTCATGACCTGCGTCTGTTTCTGCGGATAAAAATACTGGCTGACCTTACGCACAATGCGCAGGATCTCACGCTGCCAGGGCTCCAGCAGCGGGGCGTTCTTCTCCATAAAGTAGAGTAAATTTTCCTGTGGTTCAGAAGGGAAACGCACTTTCTCCGCATGGACTTCCTCTTTTTCGCGGCGCGGCAGCGTACGCCAGAGGGTATTTACCTGGCTTTGCAGATATTCTTCACGACTCTTCTGCCGGGCTTTCTCCTCCTGAAGCGAAATTTTTTGCGGGCGTTTGTAGCGATCGACCCCATAGTTCATCAGCGCGTGACAGGAGTCGAGTAGTCGTTCCACCTCTTCAACGCCATAACGCTCTTCGCATTCGGCAATATAATTTTTGGCGAACAGCAAATAGTCGATGATCGAGCTGGCATCGGTCCAGCTGCGGAACAGGTAGTTATTTTTGAAAAATGAGTTATGGCCGTAGCAGGCGTGCGCAATCACCAGCGCCTGCATGGTAATGGTGTTCTCTTCCATCAGGTAGGCGATACAGGGATTGGAGTTAATGACGATTTCATACGCCAGTCCCTGTTGGCCATGTTTGTAGCGCTGCTCGGTTTCGATAAACTTTTTGCCAAAAGACCAGTGGGCATAGTTAATCGGCATCCCGACGCTGGAATAGGCATCCATCATCTGCTCCGAGGTGATGACTTCAATTTGATGCGGGTAGGTTTCCAGCCGGTAGTGTTTCGCTACGCGGTCGATTTCTGCCAGGTAGGTATCGAGTAGCTCAAAGGTCCAGTCGGGTCCGTCACTGAGTCGTTTGCTGTCCTTAACCGGATCGTCAAATATAGTCGTCATTGCGCACCCCTCATTGATGAATCTGCCTGAGCAAGCCGTTGCCGTGCAGATTTCTGTTGTTTAAGGCTCATCCCGAACAACACGGCCTAAAAAATTAGGCGAACACAGAGTTAATGATAGTTCACTGTTTTCCATCTGAAACCTGAATGCAACCGGAAACGGCGATACAAAATAAAGCGGCAGGAAAAATGGAGATTTTAAATAATGAATAATACGATTATTTTTCTCTTGTGCAGAATAATATATTGCACACTTCCTTTTCTGCTGGGAATGATAATTTCTGCTGATCGACCTTCATTTAATCCATTATCGCCTCACTTGCTGCTGGTTATGGTGCAAAAGCACTATTTTCTACCGAAATAACCGCCATTGCTTGTTTTTACTTACCGTGAAGGTAAAAAAGATGTGAAATATGTCAACATTATGTGTTGTAAGATGCGGCAAAATTATCATCCGCCGTGTAGGCTAACATTCAGAATATTGTTCTTTAATGATCTCTCCTGGGGGAGCTATGCGTGTTGTCATTCTGGGAAGTGGAGTTGTCGGCGTAGCCAGCGCCTGGTATCTGGCACAGGCGGGACATGAGGTAACGGTGATCGATCGCCAGTCAGGCGCTGCACAGGAAACCAGTGCCGGAAACGCCGGGCAGATCTCGCCGGGCTATGCGGCACCCTGGGCAGCACCGGGCGTACCGCTAAAAGCAATGAAGTGGATGTTTCAGCGCCATGCGCCGCTGGCGATTCGACTCGACGGCAGTCGTTTTCAGCTGGAATGGATGTGGCAGATGCTGCGTAACTGCGATATTCGTCACTATCAGGAAAACAAAAGCCGCATGGTGCGTATTGCCGAATATAGCCGCGACTGCATGAAGGTACTGCGTGAGCAGACCGGTATCCGGTATGAAGGGCGTCAGGGCGGCACGCTACAGCTGTTTCGCACCGCTCAGCAATATGAGAGCGCCAGTAAAGATATCGCCGTGCTGGAAGAGGCGGGCGTGCCTTATGAACTACTGGAAGCGCATCAGCTTGCCCGCGTTGAGCCTGCGCTGGCAATGACACAGCATAAACTGACCGGTGGGCTGCGGCTGCCGAATGATGAAACCGGTGACTGCCAGCTGTTTACGCAACGTCTGGCGGAGATGGCCGTGCAGGCCGGGGTGACTTTCCGCTTTAACACGCCGGTGGATCGCCTGCTGCGTGAAGGAAACCGTATCGTTGGCGTGCAGTGTGGCAACGAGGTGCTGACGGCGGACAGCTATGTGGTGGCTTTTGGTTCCTGGTCTACCGCGTTGCTGAAAGATATCGTCTCTATTCCTGTTTATCCGCTGAAAGGCTATTCGCTGACTATTCCATTGCGCGATGAAGCGGGTGCGCCGGTTTCTACCGTGCTGGATGAAACTTACAAAATTGCGATTACGCGCTTCGATCGGCGTATTCGCGTCGGCGGTATGGCTGAGATCGTCGGCTTTAATACGCAGCTGCCACCGGTACGGCGCGAAACGCTGGAAATGGTGGTACGCGACCTCTATCCCAACGGCGGTTTTGTTGAGCAGGCAAGCTTCTGGACCGGCCTGCGCCCGATGACGCCGGACGGCACGCCCATCGTCGGCGCAACGCCGCTGAAGAATCTTTATCTCAATACTGGTCACGGTACGCTCGGTTGGACGATGGCATGCGGTTCAGGCCAGCTGCTTTCTGATATCATTTCCGGCAAAAGACCGGCAATTGCCGCAGATGACCTGTCGGTACACCGTTATCTGCCTGGTTTCTCGCCGGTAACGCATCCGCAGCTACCTAATGCTAACGTTGCACGTTAATGAGTTACAAGGAGAGGCTATGTCACGTCCGATTGTCGCAACCATTCATAGCGCTGCGTTGCGGCAAAACCTGGCAATTGTGCGTCAGGCCGCGCCGGATTCCCGTATCTGGTCTGTTGTAAAAGCGAATGGCTACGGTCACGGCATCGATCGTATCTGGCAGCATTTGAGTGATACCGATGGCTTTGCTTTACTCAACCTTGAAGAGGCAATTCTGCTGCGCGAGCGCGGCTGGAAAAAACCGATACTGCTGCTGGAAGGTTTTTTCCACAGCGATGAGCTGGCGCTGCTGGATCGCTATCGGTTGACTACCAGCCTGCACAGCAACTGGCAAATCAAAGCGCTGGCGCAGGCGCGGCTGAGCGCGCCACTGGATATTTATGTCAAAGTTAATACCGGCATGAATCGGCTGGGCTTTTTGCCGGAGCAGGTCCATAACGTCTGGCAGAAGCTACGCGCGCTGGAAAACGTGGGTGAAATGACGTTGATGACCCATTTTGCCGAAGCGGAAAGCGCAGAAGGCATAGTCGAGCCGATGAAGCAGGTGGAGCGGGCGGCAGAAGGGCTGGACTGCCCGCGTTCGCTGTCGAATTCGGCGGCAACGCTCTGGCATCCTGAGGCGCACTTCGATTGGGTAAGGCCGGGCATCGTGCTGTATGGGGCCTCGCCCAGCGGTCAGTGGCAGGATATCGCCAGTACCGGTCTGAAACCAGCCATGACGCTTACCAGCGACGTTATCGCCGTGCAAACGGTGAAGGCGGGTGCAGGGATTGGGTATGGTTATCGCTATCATGCGTCTGAAGAACAGCGTATCGGTATTGTCGCCTGCGGCTATGCCGATGGCTATCCGCGTCACGCGCCTACCGGCACGCCGGTTATGGTGGATGGCGTGCGCACCCGAACGCTGGGAACCGTTTCTATGGATATGCTGGCCGTAGATTTAACGCCTTGCCCGCAGGCCGGCATTGGTTCGAAGGCCGAGCTGTGGGGTGAGCAGATCAAAATTGACGAGGTGGCCAGCAGTGCCGGTACCGTTGGCTATGAGCTGATGTGTGCGCTGACACCGCGGGTACCGGTTGAAGTCCGTTAAAACGAGAGCGCGGTAAGCGAACCGCGCATCTTTTTACTGTAGCGCCACGCCAGAAACGTGAGCGCTGCACCTGCCAGCATCATCAGCGCCAGCGCATCTTTTTCTTTCAGCGGCAGCGCCATCATCAACAGCCCGGCAGACGAGCCGCCCGCCATCTGAATAAAACCTGCCAGCGCCGACGCCACGCCAGCCTGCTGGTGATAAGGCTCCAGCGCGTAGCTGGTGGCGGGGCCAACGGTAAAGGCCAGCCCGGCAACGGATACCGCTACCGGCAACATATAAAGCGCCCAGTGGGTTTGCAGTGACGCAGGTAGCATCTGTTCGCCAGCAAACAACAATACGCTGCCCAACAGCATCGCCAGCGTGCCCAGCGCCAGACAAACGGGACGTCCTACCTTGCGAATCATTTTATTAACCAGCACGCTGACCAGCATGATCCAGAAACCATTAGCGCCAAAGGCGATGGAAAACTGTAAGGCGCTCAACTGGCCTTCGGTCATCAACACGTGCGGCGCCAGCGAAACGTAGGTGAGTACCATTCCTAACGCGCCGGCATTGGCAAAGGCGAAGGCCAAAAAGCGTGGCTCACGCAGGATTGCGCCATACTGACGCAGCGGCAACCCTTTAACCTTGCGCGTATCCGCCGGACGCGTTTCCGGCAGCAACAGGCCAATCAGCACGCTGATAAACAGCGCGTAGCAGGCCAGGAACCAGAAGGGTGCACGCCAGCCGAAGGCCTCGGCAAGAAAGCCGCCCAGCATCGGTGCCAGCGCTGGCACAATATTCAGTGCGCCGTTAAGAAAGCCGTAGGCACGAGCCGCGTCGTCACCGGTCAGGCGATCGCGCACGCCGCTGAAAGCCACTACCGCCGTACAGCAGACGGCGCAGCCCTGTACCACGCGTGCCAGTAAAAACATCGGCCAGTTCAGCGCGCAGGCGGCCAGGGCGCTGCCGCAGATGTAAAGCAGCAGGCCGATCATCGCTATTGGTTTTCGGCCAAAGTTATCTACCAGCGGTCCGGCGATAATCTGCCCCAGCCCCATTACTAACAGGAAAATTGGGATAGTTGTCTGTACCGTGGAGACCGGCGTTGATAGCCCCAGAGCAATATCCGGTAGCGTGGGCAAATAGAGATCGATGCCCAGCGGAGCCAGTAGCACCAGGCTAAGCAACAGAAAGGTAAATTTTTGCATAGAAAAAGGGTTGCCCTGAATTTTTTAAGCTGCACAGGGTAAAGAGATGTTAAACAAAAAGAAAGAAGAATGATAAAAAGGGGAGCAGCGAGGTACTGCCCCGGACGGCGATCGGCGTATCAGGCAGGTTTTTTCAATACCCAGCGATCCTGTTGCTTATCATAGTGGCAGATTTGCAAATCAACCGGCTCACCGTCGATCCAGGCAGGAACGCTGGTTTCCTGATCCCAGCCGTCAAGCTGGTAGCTGAGTCCGGGATTAGTTTGACAGGGGATGCTGACGGTATCTATCTTTTCGGCATCCAGATCCGCATCAATAATCTCGTAGCGACCAATTTTGACTACATGACCCATAGTTATTCCCTCCAGGAAAGACGTGAGCTTTAAGCGTAGTCGCTCCGGCAGGAAAATCGAGCCGCAAAACCTGGAACCGGATTATTCTTTCTCTTCAGGTACGCGCACGCCGATTTTAATCACCTGATTATCTTCTTTCTCCGCCACCGTCCAGATAAGGTGGTTCCATTCCACCTGATCGCCGACGACCGGCGCACCGCCCAGCATGCCCAGAATGAGCTGGCCCAGCGACTGCTGATCGTTCGTCTCTTCATCCAGATCGAGTCCGTAGATCTGTGCCACATCGCGTAGCCGTGCATCGGCTTCCAGGATAAAGTCGCCAAAGAAACGCTGATCGAGCGCTACCGGCGGCGACTGGCTAAACAATTTGCCGAGCGCGGGCAGATCGCGTTCGCGCCCGATCACGCACAGTACATCGCCCTCGCGCAGGCGGGTGTTACCGGTAGGGTGCATCAATACGTTATTGCGAAACAGCGCCGCGATCCGCGTTTCGCGTGGCATATGCAGATCGCGCAGCGCCGCGCCAACGCACCATTTATCGGCGCTCAGCTGATAAACAAACTGCTCCCAGGGGTTTTCAGGATGAATATCAAGCCCGGCGCGGCTGATCGGCGAGGCGGTAGGGGGGACGATCACTTTTGCCTTCCGCGCCGCAAAGCCTAACGAGGTGCCCTGTAGCATCAGTGATACCAGCACCACGAAAAAGGCGATATTAAAGAACAGTGAGGCGTTCTCCAGCCCCGCCATCATCGGAAACACTGCCAGTATAATCGGCACCGCGCCGCGCAGCCCGACCCAGCTGATAAAAACGCGCTCGCGCAGGGTAAAGCTGCGGAACGGCAACAGCCCGACCAGTACCGAAATCGGACGGGCAAACAGAATCAACCAGAGTGACAGCAACATTGCCGGAACGGCGATATGCCAGAGATCGGACGGCGTTACCAGCAGGCCCAGCACCAGGAACATACCGATCTGGCTCAGCCAGGCCATACCGTCAAAGGTTTGCAGGATGCCGTGTCGGTTGCGAATCGGGCGATTACCTAGCAGGAAGCCGCAGAGATAGACTGCCAGAATGCCGCTGCCTTCCAGCACGGTGGTCAGTGCGAACACCAGAATACCGCCGCTGACGGCCAGCAAGGGATAGAGGCCGTTTGCCAGGGAAATACGATTGATAAGCTGCTGGATCGCCCAGCCCCCGCCCAGCCCCAGCACGATACCAAGACCGAACTGCTGGATAAGATGCACTACAAACATCCAGCTCAGGCCGGTTTCGCCCCGTTGGATCATTTCGATCAGGGTGATGGTCAGGAAAACCGCCATCGGGTCGTTGCTGCCGGACTCAATCTCCAGCGTGGAACTGACGCGTTCGTTAAGCCCTTTATCACCCAGCAGAGAGAAAACGGCGGCGGCATCGGTTGAGCCGATAATGGCCCCGATCAGAAAGCCCTGCATCAGATCGAGACGAAACAGCCAGGCGGCAGCCAGCCCGGTTAATCCGGCGGTAATCAACACCCCGACCGTTGCCAGCGATAGCGCCGGACCAAGCGCGACGCGTAGCGAGCTGGCACGGGTACGCATGCCGCCATCCAGCAAAATCACCGCCAGCGCAAGGTTAGAAACCAGATAGGCGAGCGGATAGTTATCAAAGGCGATGCCGCCGATGCCGTCCACGCCGGTCAACATGCCGAGCGCAAGGAAGATCACCAGAATAGGGATGCCAAGGCGTGATGAGAACGAGCTAAGCAGAATGCTTGATGCCACCAGTACGGAACCGATAATGAAAAGACTGTAAATCGTGCTGGCGTTCAAAGCGGATTCTCCTCACAAAGCAGGCTGGTTAAGACAAGGCTGGACGTCGCATTACTATAACCGTTTTAAAAAGATAATGCTTTATCAATAGCTTGTCCCAGCTGATTAGGGAAAGGTTTTATTTTTTTCGCGTTGCCTCGCAAAACTAAATTGATTAAAAAAAATACTGGATATCCAGCCAGTAATCAGTATACTATTTGTACTCCCGCATGGGGCTGTTGCTGTTTGCAAGACAATGGTGAAGCTATGATGATTTCAACTGAGAGCCTGAATGCTCTTCATCAATCCGTCACGATGAGTAGCCGCGAAATCGCAGAGATGACCGGTAATACGCATGGCGAGGTGAAACGTCTGATAAAGAGCCTGGAAACCGCGCAGCGGCTGTCGCAGCCGCTTACCGCCTGGGACTATGAAGCTGAAGGAACGGTGCGCCAGGAGTATCGCCTTAATAAGCGTGACTCGGTGCTGGCCGTAGCACGTTTATCACCGGCGTTTACCGCTGAAGCGCTGGATCGCTGGCAGGAGCGTGAAAAAGTGGCGCATCTGCCCGATTTCACCAATCCGGCTGAAGCGGCACGTGCCTGGGCTGAACAGTTTGAGCAGCGCCAGAAGGCAGAGCAGCAGCTGGCGCTTTTTGCACCCAAGGCGGAGTTCTTCGACCGTTATGTCACGGTGGAAGAGGAGTCGCTCGGTTTTCGCCAGCTGTGCAAGATGCTGAAAGTTAAAGAACCAGATTTTCGTCAGTTTCTGCTGGAGCGCAATATTATGTACCGTCTGAACGGAACGCTGACGCCTCATCAGCAGCACCTTAGCGCCGGGCGTTTTACCCTACGCTCTGGCGTGGGCGAAAATCAGCACGCGTTTTCTCAGGCGCGCTTTACGGCGAAAGGGGTTAAGTGGGTGGCCAGCCTGTGGGCCGGACATATTGCCTCGCAGCCAAAAGGCGCTGCGGCCTGAAAACAGGTCTCATTATCTGAAGTGTGGCGCAGTAAAAAGCCGGTCAATAACGACCGGCTTTTTGTTATCTGCTTAAGGGTGCGGCATTGAAGCCGACTGGTTTAGGGCGCGCTCTGAAACCAACATCACCGACGTTGTCTCAACTCTCCGCCGCCTGTCGGTGAAACAGTTCGCGGAATACCGGATAGATATCTTCCGGTTCGCGAATGTGCTGAATAGCGAAGTTATCAAACGTTGCCTGTAAATGCTCATATTCGCGCCATAGCGTTTGATGCGCGCGCCGGGTAATCTCGATATAGCTATAGTAACGCACCACTGGCAGGATGTTTTTTGCCAGAATTTCATGGCACAGCGGCGAATCATCGGCCCAGTTGTCGCCATCTGAAGCCTGTGCAGCGTAGATATTCCACTGCGTGGGATCGTAGCGCGCTTTTACTACCTCATCCATTAGCTTAAGCGCGCTGGAAACAATGGTGCCGCCCGTTTCCTGCGAGTAGAAAAACTCCTGTTCGTCCACCTCTTTTGCCTGCGTATGATGGCGGATATAAACCACCTCGACGTTTTTATAGGTTCGGCTCAGGAACAGATAGAGCAGAATATAAAAGCGTTTCGCCATATCCTTTGTGGGCTGATCCATCGAGCCGGAAACGTCCATCAGACAAAACATTACCGCCTGGCTGGACGGTTCCGGGCGTTTCTCGAAGTTTTTATAGCGTAGATCGAAGGTGTCAATAAACGGCACGCGCTCAATGCGCGCCCGCAGCTCGGCAATCTCTTTTCTGAGCCGCTCTTCCTCCAGAAGCTGTGCCGGCTCCGCTTTTTCTGTCAGCAGCAGCGCCTCTTCCAGTTCGTGCAGCATGCGCCGTTTACCTGCCGTCATCGCGGTACGCCGCGCCAGGGAGTTTTGCAACGAGCGTACCACGCTGATGTTGGCTGGCACGCCATTGGAAGTGAAGCCCGCACGATGCGTTTTAAACTCGTTCATCTGTCGCTGCTGCGTTTTACGCAGATGCGGCAGCGCCAGATCTTCAAACAGCAGATCGAGATATTCATCTTTTGAAATCTGGAAAACAAACTCATCCTGTCCTTCGCCATCCTGGCTGGCGTTGCCCTGACCACTGCCGCCGCCTCCGCCACCGCCCTGAGGACGTTCAATACGATCGTTCTGTACGAAGTGATCGTTGCCAGGATGAACGCGATGGCGGGTGCCGCCGCGTCCCTGATGAAAAATGGGTTCGTTAATGTCATCTACCGGAATCGAAACGGATTCACCACTCTCAACGTCGGTCACCGAACGTTTGTTAATGGCCTCGGAGATCGACTGTTTGATTTGCGACTTATAGCGGCGTAAAAAGCGCTGACGGTTTACCGCGCTCTTGTTTTTGCCGTTGAGTCGCCGATCGATAAAATAGGCCATAGCTCCCCCAACAACGTTGTAAGCCAGGCCGGGCATCGCGCCCGACCTGTTTTATGCTTTGATTACGCGTTTATTGCTTACACGCCTTCACTCAAGATGATTTGCGTACGCGCAGATACCATTCGCACAGCAGACGAACCTGCTTGCGGGTATAGCCTTTCTCCATCATGCGGTCGACAAAATCGTCATGTTTCTTCTGCTCGTCGGTAGATGTTTTCGCGTTAAACGAGATAACCGGCAGCAGTTCTTCGGTGTTAGAGAACATTTTCTTCTCAATTACCGTGCGCAGCTTCTCATAGCTGGTCCAGTTAGGGTTACGACCATTGTTTTGTGCACGGGCACGCAATACAAAGTTGACGATCTCATTACGGAAATCCTTCGGATTGCTGATGCCGGCGGGTTTTTCAATTTTTTCCAGTTCGGCA
This sequence comes from Mixta intestinalis, assembly GCF_009914055.1. Lineage (NCBI taxonomy): Bacteria > Pseudomonadati > Pseudomonadota > Gammaproteobacteria > Enterobacterales > Erwiniaceae > Mixta > Mixta intestinalis. Next base: position 1,592,245 of record NZ_CP028271.1, on the reverse strand, counting down.
TTCAGTGCTTCACGATCGAACAACTGTCCGGTATCGGGATCGCGGTACTCCTGGTCCTGAATCCAGAAATCGGCGTAGGTGACATAACGATCGAAGATGTTCTGACCGTACTCGGAATAGGATTCCAGATAGGCGGTCTGAATTTCTTTGCCGATAAACTCCGCATATTTTGGAATTAAATAGCCTTTTAAAAACTCAAGGTACTTTTCCGCCAGCTCCTGCGGGAACTGCTCGCGTTCAATCTGCTGCTCCAGCACATAGAACAGATGCACCGGGTTTGCCGCCACTTCGGTATGATCGAAGTTGAACACGCGTGACAGAATTTTAAAGGCAAAGCGGGTCGAAAGGCCGTTCATGCCTTCGTCAACGCCAGCGTAGTCGCGATATTCCTGATACGATTTTGCCTTCGGATCGGTATCCTTCAGGCTTTCGCCATCGTAAACCCGCATCTTGGAATAGATGCTGGAGTTTTCTGGCTCTTTCAGCCGTGAAAGGATAGAGAAGCGCGCCAGCGTTTCCAGCGTGCCGGGTGCGCAGGGCGCATGGGTCAGCTCACTGTGGTTAAGCAGCTTCTCATAGATTTTGATCTCTTCCGATACGCGCAGGCAGTAAGGCACCTTGACGATATAAACACGGTCAAGGAACGCCTCGTTGTTTTTGTTATTACGGAACTGTACCCATTCCGATTCGTTGGAGTGCGCCAGAATAATGCCGTTGAAGGGCAGCGCGGAGATCCCTTCGGTGCCGTTATAGTTACCCTCCTGCGTGGCGGTCAGCAGGGGATGCAGCACCTTGATTGGCGCTTTGAACATCTCGACGAATTCCATAATCCCCTGGTTAGCGCGGCAGAGCGCGCCGGAGTAGCCGTAGGCGTCGGGATCGTTCTGGGCGTGGTTTTCCAGCTTGCGGATATCTACTTTACCCACCAGCGCGGAGATGTCCTGGTTGTTTTCATCACCCGGTTCGGTTTTGGCAATCGCCAGCTGTTCGAGGATAGAAGGCCAGACCTTGACCACTTTAAAACGGGTAATGTCGCCGCCGAACTCATGCAGCCGCTTGGCCGCCCAGGGTGACATAATCGTACCGAGATAGCGGCGCGGTACGCCGCACTCTTTCTCAAGGATATTGGCATCTTCCTGCGGGTTAAACAGGCACAGCGGATGATCGTTTACCGGACTGCGTTCGCCGTCAGCGCTAAGCACATAAATCGGCACGCGCTGCATCAGCGATTTCAACCTTTCGGCCAGCGACGATTTCCCGCCGCCTACCGGGCCTAACAGGTAAAGGATCTGTTTCTTCTCTTCCAGCCCCTGAGCCGCGTGTTTCAGGTAGGAAACGATTTGCTCAATGGCTTCCTCCATCCCATAAAACTCTTCAAAGGCTGGATAGCGCGCAATAACGCGGTTTGAGAACAGTCGGGAAAGGCGAGGCTCCTGGGCAGTATCCACCATTACTGGCTCACCAATAGCCATCAATAGTCTTTCTGCCGCGTTGGCGTATGCACTGCGATCCTGTTTACAGGTGGTCAGGAATTCCTGCAGTGTGAACTCTTCGTCCTTGGCAGCTTCATAACGCTGACGATAGTGATCGAATATATTCATAGCGATGCCCGTCCTTTCGTTTTTAGCACAGGTAAAGGAAGCGTTATAAAAGGTGTATCAGCTTCCGGAAAATATTCTCTTGGGAGTACAGCAACCCTTATGCCAACCTGACGTATTTTTATCGGGGTACACAAATTTAATGGTTACTCTGCTCGAACGAATCACATAGGTTACTTTTAACTGTAGATGGCATTTCAGGAAATTTCTTTCATGCCATTTGATTTGCGCAGGAAAGTGAGTCAGGGAATAGAGAAGGCCCTTGCGGGGCGCGGGTTGTAACGAGTTTGTAAATAAAAACGCTTTTTTCTTTCGTTACCGCCAGGTTAGTCACGCAACAGGAAGCGTAAAAGTATAAGGATTTAAAACTGTCGCACATTAGCGTTAAACTAACTGTCTCATTGTTATATTTACGGAAGAAATATATTGTGAACCAATTCAAAATTAGCGCGCTTGCTCTGTTATTACCAATATGTGGTTTTGCATATGCAGAAGAGGCACATCCGCTGACGGTAGGGGCATCGGTAATCTATGCACAAAGCCCTTACAAAGGCGGTCAGGATCGTTACATACCGCTTCCGGTCATCAACTATGAAGGTGACCGCTTCTGGCTGCGTACTTTGCAGGGCGGATACTATCTGTGGAAAGACCAGCAGGATCAGCTTTCACTGACGTTAGCCGGTTCAGCGCAGCGTTACGATTCCAGCGATAACGATCTCGGCGCGATGAAAGGTCTGGATAAACGTCGCATGACCTTAATGGGCGGCGTTGAGTATCGTCATATTGCTGACTGGGGAATGGTGCGCACCAATCTGCTGGGCGATGTGCTGGATAAGAGCGACGGCATCGTCTGGGATCTGACCTACCTTTATCGTTTCGATTTTGGTGATTTCAGCGTGACGCCAGGAATTGGGGCTACCTGGAGCAGTGCTAACCAGAACCGCTATTACTACGGGGTTTCCGGTCATGAATCGGCGCGTACCGGCATCAGCCGCTATCGTCCTGATGACAGCTGGAGCCCTTACGTCGAACTGAGCGCAAATTATCGTCTTGGTGAGCGCTGGAATGCGGGCATCTATACGCGTTATACCCGCCTGGCCGATGAAGTTAAAGACAGCCCGATGGTGGATAATAACTCTCAGCTAACGGTCTGGACCGGTATTAGCTACAGCTTCTGATCGGCTGCGTTAAAACGGAGCGTTTAGCGCTCCGCTGCACCGGCATGGTGCTTGCCTGATGTGCAATGGAGGGAACATGAGCAGAACCGTAAAATTTACTGACGAGCTGAGCCTGCCCGCTATCGGTCAGGGAACCTGGTATATGGGTGAACATGCGAGCCACCGTCGCTATGAAGTTGCCGCTTTACAGGCGGGTCTTGACTGTGGCCTGACGTTGATCGACACGGCGGAAATGTATGCGGAGGGCGGGGCGGAGTGCATCGTCGGTGAGGCGCTACAGGGAAGACGCGATCGCGCCTGCCTGGTATCAAAATTTTATCCGTGGAACGCGGGTGTGGTGGATGCCATCGAGGCGTGCGAACGCAGTCTGAAGCGGTTACAAACTGACTATCTTGATATTTATCTGCTGCACTGGCGCGGTAATGTTCCGCTGGAGGAAACTATCCGGGCGATGGAAACGTTGCAGCAGCAGGGTAAGATCCGTCGCTGGGGCGTTTCAAACTTTGATATCGATGATATGCGCGATCTGTGGCAGGAACCGGGCGGCAGCGCCTGCGTGACCAATCAGGTCCTTTATCATCTGGCTTCACGCGGCATTGAGTTCGATCTACTGCCAGCCTGTCGTGAGCAGCATCTTCCGGTGATGGCTTACTGCCCGCTGGCGCAGGCGGGGCGGCTGCGACGCGATCTGATGACGAATCCCGAATTACAGGATATTGCCCGTCAGCTGGGTATCAGCGTGGCGCAGTTGCTGCTGGCATGGGTGATAAGGCAGCCGGGCGTTATGGCGATTCCGAAAGCCAGCAGCGTGACTCACGTGCAGGAAAATGCGGCAGCACTGACGGTCAGCTTAAACGATGAGCATCTGGCTCGTATGGATGCTGTTTTTCCGCCACCGCAAAGTAAACAGCCGTTGGATGTGGTTTAACGGAAAAATGGCAGAGCCGGGCAGACGCCCGGCTTTTTTTAACGCTTATTCCGTACGCGGAAGGTGGTGGCAAGGCGGGCAGGTTGCTCAACGGTGCTTTTCATTGGCCGGTTAATCCGTGCGGTTTCCACACAAACCATGGTTTTATAGCCTTCGTTCGCCATATCGTCCATGCTGCATGAGAGCTCCACGCCAGGGTTCCAGGTTACCACATCGCTGTGATGGTGATGGTAAACCTCGATAACGCGCTGTCCCTGCCGATCGTGAATCAGGCTGCAATCGTCCGGCTGGGTATAGATGCGATCGACTCGCTGCGTATAGCGCTGTTTGCCGTCAGCGGAGGTGCCCGGTTCGCCATCCTTAACCTTATCAATATAAGGATTGCCCAGGCCGCTAACTTCTACTTCGGTGATATCGGCAACGCAGAAGTAGCTGTGCAGGGCGCAGGTAGCCTGGTAATCGCCATGGGCTTCCAGTTCAATTTCACAGCGTTCGCCCAGGCGAAAACGGGCAAACAGCGTGAAATCATGTGGCCACAGCGCTTTGGTTTGTTCATTGCTTTCCAGCACCAGCGTCAGCAATACATTCTCTTCATTCTCATCATGCGCGGAAAGCGTCCAGGGCTGCACGCGTGCAAAGCCGTGTCCCGGTTTGCCTGCCGGACCAAACCACGGCCAGCATATTGGTACGCCACCGCGAATCGCTTTGCCGTTGCTGAAGGCTGTTTTCTCGCTCAGCCAGATAACCGGCTTTTCTCCGTTAGGCTGCCAGGCAATAAGCTGGGCGCCCTGTAGGGTAACGGCGGCGCGCACTTTCGGATGGTTAACCACCAGTACCGGCAGTTCGCCAATCTGACGCAGGCTCAGGTAAGGGGAGATCTGATCAACCACGGGAAGAGAAAACAGTTTTTCGGTCATGATGATAGTACCTTGCTGGAATTCAGACGATAAAAAAGGGCGACCGTAGTCGCCCTCAACGTTTAGTCTGTCACTGCTGCTTATTTAGAAGCAACCAGTGCGATCAGATCCAGAACTTTGTGAGAGTAGCCGGTTTCGTTATCATACCAGGAAACCAGTTTCACGAAGTTGTCGTTCAGAGCGATACCTGCGCTGGCATCGAATACAGAAGTCAGGGTTTCGCCGTTGAAATCGGTAGAAACCACTGCGTCTTCGGTGTAGCCCAGAACGCCTTTCATGTCGCCTTCAGAAGCGGCTTTAACAGCTTCACAGATTTCAGTGTAAGAAGCCGGTTTAGCCAGACGTACAGTCAGGTCAACTACAGATACGTTCGGAGTCGGAACGCGGAACGCCATACCGGTCAGTTTACCGTTCAGTTCCGGCAGTACTTTACCTACTGCTTTAGCAGCACCGGTAGAGGACGGGATGATGTTCTGGGATGCGCCGCGGCCGCCGCGCCAGTCTTTGTGAGACGGGCCATCAACGGTTTTCTGAGTAGCGGTGGTAGCGTGAACGGTGGTCATCAGACCTTCAACGATACCGAATTTGTCGTTGATAACTTTAGCCAGCGGAGCCAGGCAGTTGGTGGTGCAGGATGCGTTAGAAACGATATCCTGGCCAGCATATTTGTCAAAGTTGGCACCGCGAACAAACATCGGAGTGCTGTCTTTGGACGGACCGGTCATAACCACTTTTTTCGCACCAGCAGTGATGTGTTTACGCGCGGTTTCGTCAGTCAGGAAGATACCGGTTGCTTCTGCTACCACGTCAACACCGACTTCGTCCCATTTCAGGTTAGCCGGGTCTCTTTCAGAGGTAACACGGATTTTTTTGCCGTTTACGATCAGCGCGCCGTCTTGCACTTCAACGGTGCCATCGAAACGGCCGTGCGTTGAGTCATATTTCAGCATGTACGCCATGTATTCCGCGTCCAGCAGGTCGTTGATAGCAACGATTTCGATGTCTGAACGCTGCTGCGCAGCACGGAAAACGATACGACCGATACGACCAAAACCGTTAATACCTACTTTGATAGTCATATATTCCACCAGCTATTTGTTAGTGAATAAAAGGTTGCCTGTAAAATTACAAAATCCTTACCAGGCGTCAAGCGGAATCGTGTCAATTATTGCGACAGGTCAAACCCATTTCAGAGAATTCTGCCGTTTAAAACCGCTTTCACTACTCTTTACCAGTACGGATCTTGCGGCTTCATGAGCGAATATAAAGGGCTGACCTTTATGAAGAGTGACCTGTATCACAAATTGGCGGTCAGGCCATGCCTTGAGCTTGTCAGGCACAAAATATTAACCTGTTCTTGTTAACTGCTTGTTAGAATACTAGCTGATTTTTTAAGAATAACATTGCCAGAGATGATGAAAATGGCTAAAGAATTGAACGATCGTACGCCTGATAACCAGCTCAGTGAGATGCAGCGCTATGTTACTCAGCAGCGCGGTACCGAACCTCCGTTCAGCGGTGCGCTGTTGCACAACAAAGCAGAGGGGATTTATCACTGTCTGATCTGTAATGCGCCGCTGTTTTTATCGGAAAGTAAGTATGATTCCGGCTGCGGCTGGCCCAGCTTCTATCAGCCTTACAGCGAGGAGGCGATCCGTTATCTGGAGGATAATTCACACGGTATGCAGCGCATTGAGATTCGCTGCGGTAGCTGTGATGCCCATTTGGGGCACGTTTTTCCCGATGGCCCACAGCCGACCGGTGAACGTTACTGCGTGAACTCTGCATCGCTAAGCTTTAGTGATAACGACGGCAAACAGACGCGAGGCTAATTATGAAATCTGAACTTGAGGCGATTATTGCTGGCATGACGCCGGAACTGTATCAGCGTCTGGTACTGGCGGTTGAAACCGGTAAATGGCCCGATGGCGTGGCGCTTTCTGAAGAGCAAAAAGAGCATTGTATGCAGTTGGTTATGCTGTGGCAGTCGCGCCATAATCAGCAGCCGCAGCATATGAGCATCGGGCAGGGCGGTGAGCTGGTAACACGTTCAAAACGTGAACTGAAAGAAGAGTTCGGTATCAGTGACAACGTCACGCGCATTACGCTACAGTAATCCGTTGCGTTAAGCCTTATTTGCTATCCCGCCCGCAGGCGGGATTGTTTAATAACGAATAAGTGCGCCGTTAGCTGCCATCTCCTCCAGCGCCCGTTCGCTGTCCTGTGGCTGTAGATTAACGCCGCGGCAGCCTGCAACCACCACTTCTACGCCATAGCCCAGCCGCAACGCATCCAGCACGCTGAATTTAACGCAGTAATCCGTTGCCAGCCCCATCATCACCAGCTGATTAATGCCACGCTGGCGTAGCCAGGCGTCCAGCCCCGTTTGGCGTCGGTGACCGTTATCAAAGAAGGCACTATAGCTGTCGATATCGCGCTGCTCGCCCTTATGAAATACCACATCAATATAGTCACGCTGTAGCGCTGGATGAAATTCAGCCCCCCAGCTCTGCTGGATCGCATGGTCGGGCCACCAGATCTGCGGCAGACCGTTCAGCTCGCCGAGCGTATTAACCGCCTCGCCAGAAACCGAAGCGAAGCTACCATGATCGGCGGGATGCCAGTCCTGAGTGGCGATAACCGGTTCGCCACGTTGCCGGAATGTCGCTGCCAGGCGATTGGCGACGGCGATAGTGGCATCACCGTCAGCAACGGCCAGCGCGCCGCCCGGGCAAAAGTCATTCTGTAGGTCGATTAAAATCAATGCCTGCGTCATCAGATTTGTTCCTGTTGCTCATCGGGCGTCAGTTCACCGCGCAGATTAACCTGCATCAGGTGGCGAACCTCTTCGCTGTTTAACGGCTGGCTAAGCAGGTAGTGCAGCTTGGTCAGCGTTGCCTCAACGGTCATATCAAAGCCGCTGATAACGCCAGCGTGCGCCAGCGCGTTGCCGGTTGCGTAACCGCCCATATTCACTTTACCTGACATACACTGCGTCAGGTTTACCACTACGATGCCACGCGCTGATGCTGCTTCCAGTTCGGCGAGAAACTCGGCGTTTTGCGGGGCGTTACCCACGCCGTAAGAGCGCAAAATTAGCGCTTTCACCGGCTGCCGTAAAAAGTTGCGTACCACATCGGCGGAAATGCCCGGATAAATTGTCACCACGCCAATGGGCTGAGGCGTAATCGGATGCACCAGCAATTCACCCACGCCACGCGGTGCGGCAGGCGTATTCAGGCGACGAATATGTATGCCTGCTTCCAGCAGCGGCGGCAGATTAGGCGAGGCAAAAGCATTAAAGCCATCGGCATGGGCTTTAGTGGTGCGGTTGCCGCGATAAAGCGTGTTATTAAAAAACAGGGTCACTTCTTTAATCGGATAGTTAGCGGCGACAAACAGCGCGTTCAGCAGATTTTGCTGTCCGTCAGAGCGCAGTTCGGCAAGCGGTATCTGTGACCCGGTCACAATAACCGGCTTCGCCAGATTTTCCAGCATAAAGGAGAGTGCCGAGGCGGTAAAAGCCATGGTATCGGTGCCATGCAAAATCACAAAGCCATCATACAGCGCATAGTTGCGCTGGATATCTTCAGCGATAACCTGCCAGTCCTGCGGTGTCATATCGGAGGAGTCAATCAGCGGCTGATACTCATGAATCGTAAAATCGGGCATTTCCGCACGATGAAACTCTGGCATCGCTGCCAGCTGCTGTTGCAGATGGCCGGAAACCGGAATATAGCCCTGCTCGGAGCGCTGCATACCGATGGTTCCACCGGTATAGGCAACGTAAATGGATTTCTTTTGCATGAAAAGCGACTCAGCTTTACGGAAAAGTCGCAGTATACGGTAAAGCTCAGGGAAGAGCAGCCCGACCAGCGTTGTGCCGGTCGGGCTGAAGCGAGATTAACGCACTTCGCCGCAGGTCAGGCAGATAGCGTAGCGGTTCTGCGGATCGTTAAAGCGATCGAACAGGCCCGGTTGTTTTTTCATCGCGCTAACCACGTCGGCCATCGGGGCGGGAAGCCAGGCCTGTAAGGCGTTTGGCAGCATGGCGCGGGTTGATGCATCCATCTGACCCAACAGCATATCGATCAAGGCGGGCTCGCTGGTAAGCCAGTTCAGACGCACCTCTTTCAGCTTCGCCAGCTCTCCGGCTTTTGCGATGGCGTCATCAAAATCGCCCAGCGCATCAACCAACCCGTTGGCCTTCGCATCGTTGCCGGTCCAGACGTGGCCCTGAGCAATCTGATCGATCTGCTGCGGCGTTTTCTTCCGGGCTTTTGCCACCAGGCTGATGAAATTGTGATAGCCGTTCTCGATGCCGAGCTGCATCATCTGCTGCACTTCCGGCGGCAGCGCTTTGGTCATAGTTATATCGGCCAGTGGCGAAGTGGCTACGCCGTCAGTATGTACGCCGATTGCATCCAGCGAGTTTTCTACCGTGTTGATCACACCGAAAATACCGATGGAGCCGGTAAGAGTGGAAGGACTGGCCACGATATAGCTGGCTGGCGTGGAGATCCAGTAACCGCCTGACGCCGCCATGCCGCCCATCGAAACCACAATCGGTTTGCCAGCCGCTCGCGCAGCTGCCAGTTCCTGACGAATCAATTCCGATGCGGTAACGCTGCCTCCGGGGCTGTTAACGCGCAGGATAATCGCCTTAATATTTTGATCGAGTCGGGCCTGGCGAATCTGTGCGGCAGTAGTATCGCTGCCTACCGATCCTGGCGTTTCTTCACCATCCATAATGGCACCCGTTGCCAGAATGACGGCGACGTTACCGTTCTGTGTGTTGCTATCCTTAAGCGGATAGTCGTAGATGCTGATGGCGTTATAATCCTGGCCCTGCTTGTTCCAGCCGAACTGCTTCGCCAGCAGCTGCTCGGTTTCAGAACGCGTCGCCAGCTGATCGACCAGCTTACGATCTTTAGCGTAGCGCGCTGTATCTCCACCCGTTTGCTGTAAGGCTTGTAATAATCCCTGTGCGCCGGGGAAAAGCTGCTGCGGCGTAATCTTACGATTAGCGGCAACCACGTTCAGATAGTTTTGCCACAGTTCGCCAACCCAGCGGCTGTCTGCTTCGCGCGCGGCGGGCGACATATCATTACGCAGGAAAGGCTCTACCGCTGATTTATACGTGCCAACCCGGAATACGTGTGAGCTAACTTTCAGCTTATCCAGCAGTCCTTTGTAATAAAGCGTATTGGTTGCAAAACCGTGCAGATCGACCGTGCCCTGAGGGGAGAGGTAAATCTTATCGGCATAGCTGGCAAGATAGTATTGCGCCTGGCTGTAGCTGTCGCCACTGGCGTAAATCGGTTTACCGCTCTGGCGGAATTCACTCAGCGCCTTTCCGATATATTGCAGAGAGGGCTGATCGGCACCGGCGAAATTACGCAAGTCCAGTACGATGCCGGTGATTTTATCGTCAGTTTTGGCCTGCCGAATGGCGGCGACGATATCAAACAGCGAATTTTCCTTGAGGCGATCGCTGCCAGAGCCCAGCAGCTGCCGGCCTATTTTGCTCAGTTTATCGCTGACTGACGGCTTATCGACCACCACGCCGGAAAGATCGACCTTCAGCGCGCCACGCGGTACATCCACCTGCGTACCGGGATTTTTTACCTGTTGCCAGATACCGATGCCAACCAGTAAGAAAAAGATAAAGAATAAATTAAGGATGCAATCGCGAACAAAGTTCAGCACCCGCCACGTCCATTTAAAAAAGCCTGCTATGATTCGCCACACCGTGCGCATGTTTTCTCCATAATCATCAGACAGCGGGCAGAAAAACAGCTTTTCTGCCAGAATTTCATCCACATCCTAAAGAGCGGCAGAGCAAAAGTCAGTAGGAAATCGCTCATCTCTGTAACAAAACTTCAGCCTGTGGTAGTTTAATAAGAATGCTAATCATTATCAGGAGGAGCCAATGGAAGCACTACATTTACTGGTTAACCGCCGTTCCGCATCGCGTTTAACCGAGCCTGCACCGGCTGGCGAAGCGCTGGAAAATATTCTGCGGGCTGCAATGCGCGCGCCGGATCACGGCACGCTTCAGCCCTGGCGTTTTCATATCATTGAAAAAGAGGGTCTTGAACGCTTCAGCCAGCTGCTGGAACAGGCGGCTCGCGATGGTGACCAGGATGAAAAAGCGATTGAAAAAGCGAAACAGGCACCGTTTCGTGCGCCGATGATTATTACCGTTGTGGCGCACTGTGAAGATCATCCTAAGGTGCCGCGCTGGGAACAGCTGCTTTCCGCTGGCTGTGCGGTTATGGCGATGCAGATGGCTGCGATGGCGCAGGGATTTAACGGTATCTGGCGCAGCGGTGCCTGGACAGATAATGACGCGGTGCGAAAGGCCTTTCACTGCCGCGAGCAGGATGCGATCGTTGGCTTTCTCTATCTCGGTACGCCGCAGCTGAAATCCTCTACTACGGTTTTACCGCCTGAAACTGCTCCATTTGTCAGTTATTTCTGACAGACCCGCCGCGTTTATTCTGGCAGGGTGGCGCTTTAGCCCTGCTTTTTCTTTACGCTGCGTTACAGGTGACTTATCACGCCACGGCTAACGCGTTAACATACGGCCAGTGATGCGGATGAAGGAGCCATCAATGAGCCAGAGTATTCGTCTAACCCAATACAGCCACGGCGCTGGCTGCGGGTGTAAAATATCTCCCCAGGTTTTAGAAACTATCCTGCAAAGCGAGCTGACGGCGTTCCACGATCCGCAGCTGCTGGTGGGCAATGAAACACGTGATGATGCAGCCGTGTACGATCTGGGAAACGGTACGGCGGTGATTAGCACTACCGACTTTTTTATGCCTATCGTTGATGACGCATTTGATTTCGGACGCATTGCCGCAACCAATGCGATTAGCGATATTTACGCCATGGGCGGCAAGCCGATAATGGCGATCGCTATCCTGGGCTGGCCGCTGGAAAAACTGCCGCCGGAAATTGCGCGGCAGGTAGTGGAAGGCGGGCGCAGCGTCTGCCATGCTGCCGGTATCACGCTTGCGGGGGGACACTCTATCGATGCGCCTGAGCCTATTTTTGGGCTGGCGGTGACCGGCGTGGTTCCCAGCGAACGGGTGAAAAAGAACAGCGCCGCCGAAGCGGGCTGTACGCTGTTTCTCACCAAACCGTTGGGGATTGGTGTGCTAACCACCGCCGAGAAAAAATCGCTGCTGCGCCCGGAACATCAAGGGCTGGCGCGTGACGTCATGTGTCAGCTAAACAGCGCTGGCGAACAGTTTGCCCGTCTCTGCGGTGTAACGGCGATGACCGATGTCACCGGTTTCGGTTTACTGGGGCACCTGAGCGAAATTTGCCAGGGTTCTGGCGTACAGGCGCGGGTACATTTTTCCGCCGTGCCGCGTCTGCCAGGCGTGGATGATTATATTGCCGCAGGCTGCGTGCCTGGCGGTACCCAGCGTAATTTTGCCAGCTATGGTCATCTGATTGGTGACATGAGCGAGTCGCAGCGTAAGGTACTGTGCGATCCGCAAACGTCCGGTGGTTTGCTGGTAGCGGTACGTCAGGATGCCATTGACGAATTCCGTCGGCTGGCTGATAGCCTGATGCTCTCCGTCAGCCAGATTGGCGAATTAATTCCGGCCAGTCCCGGTGTTCCCTTGATTGAAATATTGCCGTAAGAGAGCCTTGCCCCATTAATGCGCCTGTTTATTGCTGAAAAGCCAAGCCTGGCCCGTGCTATTGCCGATGTGTTGCCAAAACCGCATCGGCGCGGAGAGGGCTATATTGCCTGTGGAAACGATCAAATAGTTACCTGGTGCGTGGGGCATCTGCTGGAACAGGCGCAGCCTGACAGCTACGATAGCCGCTATGCGCGCTGGGTACTGGCCGATCTGCCGATTGTGCCGGAAAAGTGGCGTCTTCAACCGCGTCCGTCGGTCGCGAAGCAGCTGAATGTCGTAAAAAAACTGTTGGAACAGGCCGATGAAGTGGTCCATGCCGGTGACCCGGATCGCGAAGGGCAGCTGCTGGTGGATGAGGTACTGGATTACCTGGCGTTGCCTGCTGAAAAGCGAGAGAAAGTACAGCGCTGTCTGATTAACGATCTCAACCCACAGGCGGTGGAACGTGCTGTAGGCCGCCTGCGCCAGAACCGGGAATTTATCCCGCTGTGCGTTTCAGCATTGGCGCGTGCGCGTGCCGACTGGCTGTACGGTATCAATATGACTCGCGCCTGGACGCTGCTGGGCCGTAACGCGGGCTATGATGGCGTGCTGTCGGTAGGGCGCGTACAGACGCCGGTACTGGGGCTGGTGGTGCGGCGCGATGAAGAAATTGAGAACTTTATCCCCAAAGATTATTTTGAGGTTAAGGCACATATTGTAACGCCTAAAGAGGAGCGATTCGTCGCTATCTGGCAGCCGAGCGATGCCTGCGAGCCCTGGCAGGATGAAGAGGGGCGATTGTTGCATCGTCCGCTGGCGGAGCATGTGCTGGCGCGCATCGGTGGTCAGCCCGCACTGGTTACCAGTTATCAGGATAAGCGCGAAAATGATACGGCACCATTGCCGTTTTCCCTCTCCAGCCTGCAAATTGAGGCGGCAAAACGCTATGGCCTCAGCGCCCAAACCGTGCTGGATACCTGCCAGCGCCTGTATGAAACCCATAAGCTGATTACCTATCCCCGCTCCGACAGCCGCTATCTGCCGGAAGAGCACTTCGCCGGACGTCAGGCGGTGCTGAACGCAATCAGCGTACATCAGCCCGATATGAAACCGCCTGCGGATTTCGATACGCAGCGTAAAAATCGTTGCTGGGATGATAAGAAAGTGGATGCGCACCACGCGATTATTCCTACCGCACGCAGCAGCGCGGTGCGGCTAACCGATAACGAAGCTAACGTTTATGGCCTGATTGCGCGTCAGTATCTGATGCAGTTCTGTCCCGATGCGGTTTATCGCAAATGCGTTATCGAACTTGATATCGCCGGCGGCAAATTTATCGCTAAAGCGCGCTTTCTGGCCGAGGCGGGCTGGCGGGCGCTGTTAGGCAGCAAGGAACGCGATGAGGAAAACGATGGTACGCCGCTGCCGGTAGTAGCGAAAGGCGATGAGCTTCTGTGTGAAAGGGGCGAAATTGTCGAGAAGCAAACGCAGCCGCCGCGTCACTTTACCGACGCCACGCTTTTATCAGCGATGACCGGGATCGCCCGTTTTGTTCAGGATAAAGATCTAAAGAAAATCCTGCGCGCAACCGATGGTTTAGGTACGGAGGCGACGCGGGCAGGTATTATTGAACTTCTGTTCCGCCGCGCCTTCCTGGTTAAGAAAGGGCGTTACATCCGCGCCACCGAGGCGGGCAGGGCGTTGATTCATTCCCTGCCTGAAATGGCCGCTCGACCTGATATGACGGCGCACTGGGAATCAACGCTAACGAAGATCAGCGAGAAGGCCTGTCGCTATCAGGATTTTATGCAGCCGTTGGTAGCGACACTGCATGACCTTATTGCGCAGGCGCGCCAGCAAAGCACGGCTCGCGCATTTCGTGGCGTAGCGGCACCCGGTGGTAAGAGCAAGCGTCGCGGCAAAAAGGCGAAAGCGAAGGAGGCAGAATAGTGAAACGGGTATGGGGCATCGCGCTGATGTTATTGATCGGCACGGCGGCGCAGGCGCACCGTCATGATTATGGTACGGGAAACGGCGGCAGTACGTCAGGTAACAGCGATGTGGTGGTGGACTTGCCGCCGGAGGTCTGGACGCAGGGACAGAATGGCACACAGGCATCTCCCTGTTTACGCTGCTGTACCTATGAAAATCGCAGCTATTCTGAAGGTGCGATCGTGAAGGCGGAAGGAATATTGTTGCAATGCGCGCGCGATGAGAAATCGCTGGGAACCAATAATCTTATCTGGCGCATAGTTAAATAAGTCACGCTGCGGATGGACCCGCAGCGGCTGGTTTTTACAGACTGAATTCAGCCCAAATCGGAGCATGGTCGGAAGGTTTTTCCATGCTGCGAATCTGATAATCAATGCCGGTATCGATGCAGCGCTGCGCAAGCGGGCGCGTGGCTAACATCAAATCGATACGCAGGCCGCGATTATCATCAAAGCCTTTTGAGCGGTAGTCAAACCAGGAGAAACGGTCAGCGCAGTCGGGGTTAGCCGCACGCCAGGTATCTACCAATCCCCAACCCAGCAGGCGATCCATCCACTCGCGTTCTTCCGGCAGGAAAGAACATTTGCCGGTGCGCAGCCAGCGCTTGCGGCTCTCTTCGCCAATGCCGATATCCAGATCGCTGCTGCTGATATTCATGTCGCCCATAATAACAACCCGATCATCGGCTTTCAGATGGGTTTCCAGATAATTTTGCAGATCGCGATAAAATTTCTCTTTCGCCGGGAATTTAGTGGGGTGGTCACGGCTTTCACCCTGAGGAAAATAGCCGTTGATGACGGTGATATTACCTGCCGGGGTAGGGATGTCAGCCATAATCAGGCGACGCTGCGCCTCTTCATCATCTTCCGGAAAACCGCGCTGCACTTTTACCGGCATTTCCCGTGTCAGCAACGCCACGCCGTAATGGCCTTTTTGCCCATGATAAAAGACGTGATAGCCCAGCTTGCTGACCTCATCCAGCGGAAACATATCGTCGTGGACTTTGGTTTCCTGTAGGCCGATAACATCTGGATTATGCTGGGCGATGATAGCTTCAAGCTGATGGGGGCGAGCGCGCAGCCCGTTGATGTTAAAAGAGATAAATTTCATATTGCGTTAACTGCCTGATAAAAAGATGGCGGAATGTTAACAGAAGCAGGCGCAATATGTCACGGTAAGGCGTGGCGTGCTGCGCACGTTGTCTCGTGCCGCTCGACTCGAACCTTGTCGAAGGTTCTTACCTTCTCCCGTTACGGAGAAATGGGGGCGTTGAGTAAAGAGAGAGTTCAGAGATAAACAGAGGATGGTGGTGGGAGAAGGATTCGAACCTTCGAAGTCTGTGACGGCAGATTTACAGTCTGCTCCCTTTGGCCGCTCGGGAATCCCACCAGATAAAACCGTTTAAATAATGCTTGTCGCTTTCAGCTTAGTCAATCGCCGCTGTCTTTCCACTCGAACCTTGTCGAAGGTTCTCACCTTCTCCCGACAGTGGAAACATTAACCGTTTCACTCTGGTTCAGTGTATCGTCAATATTGAAAATGGTGGTGGGAGAAGGATTCGAACCTTCGAAGTCTGTGACGGCAGATTTACAGTCTGCTCCCTTTGGCCGCTCGGGAATCCCACCACTGGTCAGACATAAATGCCTGAAAGCGGGGCGCATCATATCAAATGATTCGATACTGTAAAGCGCCCCGCGGGAAAAAGCGTATCGTTCGCCGCTTTTTTATTCATGACGCCGCTTTGCTGAACAGTCGGCACCGTAAAAATTACAGAATAATAGTGCGGTTGCCGTAAACGAAAACCCGCTGACCCAGTACTTTATCCAATGCACGGCTCAGGACATTCTTCTCTACGTCTCGTCCTGCTCGCATCATCTCTTCTGCCGTATAACTATGATCGACGTTAATCACATCCTGCATAATGATCGGGCCTTCATCCAGATTGTCATTCACGTAATGCGCCGTCGCACCGATAATTTTAACGCCGCGCTCATAGGCCTGGTGATAAGGGCGCGCGCCGATAAAGGCAGGCAGGAAGGAGTGATGGATATTGATAATCTGATTCGGATAACGCTGTACAAAAGCAGGCGTCAGCACGCGCATATATTTCGCCAGCACCACATAATCGGGCTGGTAGCGATCGATCTGCTCCGCCATCTTATTATCATGCTCTTCGCGGCTCAGACCTTCGTGGCTAACCAGAACAAACGGAATATCGAAGCGTTCAACCAGCGAGCGTAGCGTATCGTGATTGCCGATCACGGCGGCAATTTCCATATCCAGCCCGCCAAAAGCGCTTTTCATCAGCAGATCGCCCAGGCAGTGTGCTTCTTTGGTCACCAGAATCACTACGCGGCGGCGTCCGGCACACTGAAGCTCGCGCACCGATCCCTGCGGCAGAGCGCCATCTAAATCGGCCAGCAGCGTGGCGTCATTAAAAATACCTTCCAGTTCGGTGCGCATAAAAAAGCGCCCGGTACGGTGATCGACAAACTCATTATTCTGCACAATGTTGAGTTCATGCTTGTAGCAGATGTTAGTGATTTTGGCGATAAGACCTTTGGCGTCAGGACAAATCGTTCGGAGGACTTTTCGTTGTAAATTTTGCGCTTGCATCTGTATCAATCCTGTCGAAGCGGGAGAATAATGAAACTGAACGGCACCAGTATTACTGGCCGCAACACTTTTTGTATTTTTTCCCGGAGCCACAGGGACAGCGATCGTTTCGCCCTACCTGCGGTGCGGTTCCGTCAATATAGTACCAGCGTTGATCCTCGCGAACAAAGCGCGAGCGTTCGTAAACCGCGCCGGGACGTCCGTTTTCGAGGTAACGCGCAAAAAATGTCACCCAGGCTTCGTTTTCCTTCTCTCCGTCTTCGCATGCAATTATCCTCAACCCCAGCCACTGGGTATGAGGGAAACTTTCAGACAATGCCTGGCGCAGCTGCGCGGAGCGATGAGTACTGTGCCACGTGTCCACCAGATAGTCAGCGTTGTGCTGGCTGTAGGCGGTATAACGCGAGCGCATTAAGGCTTCCGGGGAAGGGGGGAACAGGTCGCCACTTAGATAGCGACCGCAACATAGGCTATACTGCAAACCGCTGCAGCATGGGCAGTTTTCAGACACGTTGACTCCAGGTTTTGCAACAACAGGACTAAAGGCGTTATTTTACGATATGTTATCTGACCCTGACGCTTAACGCCATTCAGCGAAGTAAGGGTTAAAACAGGAATGCAATGAGACAGGTAAAGATTGGACTGGCGCTAGGCTCAGGCGCCGCCAAGGGATGGGCACATATTGGTGTTATTAATGCGCTGGCGCGCGCGGGCATACAGCCTGATGTGATTGCTGGCTGTTCTATTGGCGCGCTGGTAGGTGCAGCGCAGGCTACAAACCGGCTGGCACTACTGGATAAATGGGTACGTTCGTTCAGCTACTGGGATGTGATTCGGTTGATGGATTTTTCATGGCAGCGGGGCGGTTTGCTGCGCGGCGATCGCGTTTTTAACCAGATCCGTCGGCTGATGCCTGATGAGTCTATCGAACAGTGTCATCTCCGTTTTGGCGCAGTTGCTACCAATCTGAGCACCGGACGTGAACTCTGGTTAACCGAAGGTGATTTACATCGGGCGCTGCGCGCTTCCTGCAGTATGCCGGGGCTGCTGGCACCCGTTGAGCATAAAGGCTACTGGCTGGTGGATGGAGCTGTCGTCAACCCGGTTCCGATCTCGCTGACCAGGGCGATGGGAGCCGATGTCGTTATTGCTGTAGATCTCCAACACGATGCGCATTTAATGCCGCAAGATTTGCTCTCCGCGTCGCCAGCACAAACCACGCCGGATACGGAACTGGTAACCTGGCGCGCCCGATTACGTCAACGCCTCGCTCAGCGTCTGACGCAGCGCCGCGCAACGCTTGCGCCAGGCGCGATGGAAATTATGACCACCTCTATTCATGTTCTGGAAAATCGTTTGAAACGCAGCCGCATGGCGGGGGATCCGCCGGATGTTTTACTTCAGCCCTATTGTCCCCAAATCAGAACGCTTGATTTTCATCGCGCAGAGGAAGCGATTGCAGCAGGGGAAGCTGCAGTTGAGAAGAAAATGGATGAATTATTACCGTTAGTACAAAGCCGGTAATGAGAATGGGTCAATTATACATGTCACTTCAGTCAATTCTGACAGGCACAAGTGCGCATCTTGAACCACTATTGAATTATCTGGCTTACAGGGGGAAGCAATGGAAAAACCATTAACAGGAAAACAGATCCTGGTTGTTGAGGATGAGGTTGTTTTTCGCTCCCTGCTGGAAAATTTCTTAAGTTCGCTTGGTGCCAGTCTGCTTGTCGCCAGCGATGGTCTTGATGCTATCGAAACGTTGCGCTTGCATCAGCCCGATTTACTGATCTGCGATCTGGAAATGCCGCGTATGAACGGTATCCAGCTCGTAGAACATTTACGTACCCGCAATAATCAGGTTCCCGTACTGGTCATTTCCGCTACTGAGCAGATGTCCGATATCGCTCACGTTCTGCGCCTTGGCGTGCAGGATGTTCTGCTGAAACCGATTAAAGATATGGAGCGCCTGCGTGAGGCAGTCTACGAATGCCTCTATCCTTCAATGTTTACTTCACAGGTCGAAGAAGAAGAGCAACTCTTTCAGGACTGGGATGCTCTGGTTAGCGATCCTTCTGCGGCGGCCAAGCTCCTTAAGCAGTTACAGCCGCCGGTTCAGCAGGTGATAGCCAACTGCCGTATAAACTATCGTCAGCTCACAATGGCGGAGCAGCCTGGGCTGGTACTGGATATCGCCGCGTTATCGGATAAAGATCTGGCGTTTTATTGTCTGGATGTTACGCGCGCAGGTGATAACGGCGTGTTGGCGGCCCTGCTGCTACGGGCGTTGTTCAATGGCCTGTTGCAGGAACAGCTTTCCGGACAAAAACAGCGTTTGCCGGAATTAAGCAGCGTATTAAAGCAGGTTAATCTGTTATTGCGCCAGGCGAATCTAAAAGGGCAGTTTCCTTTATTAGTCGGTTATTATCATCAGGTACATAAAAATCTGATTCTGGTTTCCGCAGGTTTAAACGCAACGCTAAACATTAACGATCAGGAAATACAGCTTAGCAATGGCGTCCCTCTGGGAACGCTGGGAAGCACGCATCTTAATCAAGTTAATCAGCAGGGCAGTGCCTGGCAGTGCCAGGTGTGGGGGAATGGTGGGCGGCTGCGCCTGATGTTGTCGCCTGAATAATAAACAATTGTTTTTTATTTTTTGCACTTCACAGACAGTTGTAACTATAACATTTACACTTGGGTAATAATCTTAATTTCGCTGGAAACATCTTATCCAGGATAAATCCGGCGGCTTTGAACTGATATACTCGTTTCGTTTTTTAAATTGACATATCAAGTATTAACTTGAACGGCCTATAAGAGAGGTGCCTTAATGTCTGCCTATAAGTCTAAAGTAAAAAAAGCGGTAATCCCTGTTGCCGGTTTGGGGACGCGTATGCTACCCGCAACCAAGGCCATTCCAAAAGAAATGCTGCCGCTGGTTGATAAACCGTTAATTCAGTATGTCGTTAACGAATGTATCGCTGCCGGGATTAATGAAATTGTGCTGGTTACGCACTCATCAAAAAATTCTATCGAAAACCATTTTGATACCAGCTTTGAGCTGGAAGCGATGCTGGAAAAGCGCGTGAAGCGTCAGCTGCTGGATGAAGTCCAGTCTATTTGCCCGCCCCACGTGACTATTATGCAGGTTCGTCAGGGTATTGCTAAAGGGTTAGGGCACGCGGTAATGTGCGCGCATCCGTTAGTGGGTGACGAGCCGGTAGCGGTGATTCTGCCTGACGTTATTATTGACGAATATGAATCTAACCCGACAAAAGATAACCTGGCGGAAATGCTGAATCGCTTTGATGAAAGTGGTCACAGCCAGATTATGGTGGAGCCTGTTGCTGACGTGACAGCGTATGGCGTTGTGGATTGTCAGGGAGCGGAACTGCAACCTGGTGACAGCGCACCGATGGTGGGTGTGGTAGAAAAACCGAAGGCAGATGAAGCGCCGTCGAATCTGGCTGTTGTAGGTCGCTATGTCCTTTCTGCCGATATCTGGCCTCTGCTGGCTAAAACGCCTCCGGGAGCGGGTGGTGAAGTACAGCTGACTGACTCTATCGCCATGCTGATGGAAAAAGAAACGGTTGAAGCGTATCACCTGAAAGGCATTAGTCATGACTGCGGCAATAAGCTGGGCTATATGCAGGCATTTGTAGAATATGGTTTACGCCATCCGTCGCTGGGCAATGATTTCAAACAGTGGCTGCACAATACAGTTGAAAATAAAAAGTAATAATTCACACAGCAACAGGATAACACAATGAAAGTCACCGTATTTGGTATCGGCTATGTGGGTCTGGTTCAGGCTGCGGTATTGGCCGAAGTCGGACATGACGTTCTTTGTATTGATGTCGACGAAAACAAAGTCGAAAATCTGAAGAAAGGGATCATTCCTATTTATGAGCCAGGTTTAACGCCGCTGGTTAAGCAAAACTATGAGGCGGGCCGTCTGAACTTTACTACCAATGCCGAAGAGGGCGTCAATCACGGTGTAATGCAGTTTATCGCCGTAGGTACGCCGCCGGACGAGGATGGCTCTGCCGATCTGAAATATGTTACCGCCGTTGCCCGCACAATTGCTCAGCATATGAAAGAGCATAAAGTGGTGCTGGATAAGTCTACTGTACCAGTGGGGACGGCCGATCGCGTTCGCGGGGTTATGCAGGAAACGCTGAATGCGCGGGGCGTGGATTTAACCTTCGACGTGGTTTCTAATCCAGAATTCCTGAAAGAAGGGGCGGCAGTCAGCGACTGTATGCGTCCTGAGCGTATTGTGGTTGGGACTGACAACGAAGAGGTGGTTGAACTGCTGCGTGAACTGTATGAGCCGTTCAATCGTAACCACGATCGTCTGATTCTGATGGATATTCGTAGCGCAGAGCTGACCAAGTATGCTGCTAACTGTATGCTGGCAACTAAAATCAGCTTTATGAATGAGATTTCCAATCTGGCAGAGCGTCTGGGTGCGGATATCGAAAAAGTGCGCCAGGGGATTGGTTCCGACTCTCGTATTGGCTATCACTTTATCTATCCGGGCTGCGGTTACGGTGGCTCATGCTTCCCGAAAGATGTGCAGGCGCTGATTCGTACCGCTGAAACCATTGGCTATAAGCCTCGTCTGTTGCAGGCGGTTGAAGATGTCAATGACGATCAGAAAATGAAGCTGCCTGGCTTTATTAAGCGTCACTTTGGCGACGATCTGAAGGGTAAAACCTTCGCACTGTGGGGCCTGGCGTTTAAGCCGAATACCGATGATATGCGTGAGGCTTCCAGCCGCGTGCTAATGGAAACGCTCTGGGCCGCTGGTGCAACGGTACAGGCTTTCGATCCTGAAGCGATGGATGAAGCTCAGCGTATTTATGGCCATCGTGCCGATCTTAAGCTGATGGGAACCAAAGAAGCGGCCCTGCAGGGTGCCGATGCACTGGTCATCTGTACCGAATGGCAAAATTTCCGTGCGCCGGACTTTGACGTCATTAAAAACGCCTTAAAACAACCCGTGATTTTTGATGGTCGTAACCTGTATGATCCAGAACGTACCAGCAAACGCGGTTTTGTTTATTATGCAATTGGCCGCGGAGCGTCTATTCAAATTGCATAATTAATGAGGAAATTATGAACTATCTGGTTACCGGCGCGGCAGGCTTTATTGGTTTTCACGTGACCCAACGCCTGTTGTCAGCCGGTCACCAGGTTGTCGGTATCGACAACCTGAATGATTATTATGACGTTAATCTCAAACACGCCCGCCTTAATGAAATTACTTCCGCTGATTTTACCTTTATTGAAGCTGACTTAGCCGATCGTGATGCGATGGCTTCTCTGTTTGCGCAGCATCGTTTTCAGCGAGTCATTCATCTCGGTGCCCAGGCTGGGGTTCGTTACTCTATTGAGAACCCACACGCTTATGCGGACGCTAATCTGATTGGTCATCTCAATATACTTGAAGGCTGTCGGCATCATAAAATCGAGCATCTGTTATACGCTTCCTCCAGCTCCGTTTATGGACTGAATCGGAAAATGCCTTTTTCTACCGATGACAGTGTTGATCATCCGGTATCGCTTTATGCAGCGACAAAAAAAGCAAACGAGTTAATGTCCCATACTTATTCTCACCTGTATGGTATTCCCACGACCGGATTGCGGTTTTTTACCGTGTATGGTCCATGGGGAAGGCCTGATATGGCGTTGTTTAAATTTACACGCGCTATTATTGCTGGTGAAAATATTGACGTTTATAACAATGGCGAAATGCGTCGGGATTTCACCTATATTGATGACATTACTGAATCTATCTATCGTTTGCAGGCGGTTATTCCTCAAAGCGATGCCAGCTGGACGGTTGAAAAGGGTTCTCCGGCTACCAGTTCGGCACCTTACCGGGTCTATAATATTGGAAACAGCCAGCCTGTCACGCTGATGGCTTATATAGATGCGCTGGAAAAAGCGCTGGGTATTAAAGCGCGTAAAAACATGCTGCCGATGCAGCCCGGCGACGTGCTGGAAACCAGCGCCGATACGCAGGCCTTGTTTGAGGCGATCAGCTTTAAACCACAAACCAGCGTGGAAGAGGGCATTCAGCGCTTTGTAGACTGGTACAGGGCGTTTTACCGGGTGTGATGTCAGTTATTCAGAGATAAAAAAGGAAGCTGATAGCTTCCTTTTTTTATGGGTATACCTGGTGTGATAAAGAGTGCAACAAAATGATCAACAAAAAACCCCATCGGGAAATGGGGTTAAGGGAAGCACCCTGAACAGGAATTACAGCAGGAAATCGTCCAGCTGTTTGCCTTCCTCTTCAATGGCTTTCTTGATGACTGCTGGAGTACGGCCCTGGCCGGTCCAGGTTTTAGTTTCGCCATTTTCATCAACGTATTTATATTTAGCCGGACGTGCAGCACGTTTAGCTTTACCGCTTGATTTAGTTGCTGCCATAGTTTGCAGCAGTTCATTCGGGTCAATACCATCTGCAATCAGCATTTCACGATATTGTTGAAGTTTACGTGTACGTTCTTCAATTTCAGCCTGCGCCTGGCTTTCTTCTTCACGACGTTCGTTAACGATGACTTCCAGTTTTTCCAGCATCTCTTCCAGAGTTTCCAGAGTACATTCTCTGGCCTGGGCGCGCAGTGTACGGATATTGTTCAGAATTTTAAGTGCTTCGCTCATTGTCCTAATCTCAAAATATATTGGGTGGGAGAAATGTTCTGCCTGATAATAATAGAGGCGGAAAAAAAGAACTGCAATAGTTAATTTTGTAAGAAATTCACAAAGCCTTTTTAAAGTGCGATTTGCATAACGCAATTGGTGGAAAGTTATAGATGCCGAAAGCGAAAATAAGCGCGTCGCTTTAAACGTCCTCAGGATACAAAGGGGCTATCCGTTAACCTATCGTTTAAATCAGGGTATAGCTAAACCTTAGTCAACAATAGGAGAGTTTTTGTCAGCCTTTGTCAAAGCGTTGATAATAAGAAACAGCTTTGTGCTTTTATCATTTTATGCTCAGCCACCCATTATGACAGAAGTGCTGTTGGGGTAACCCTGCGTTGTGGTTAAAGAGGATATTCTTATTGGAAGGGGCCCCCGCCATAGCACAGGCGTTGTGATACAATCCGAACGTTATTTTTGTTTAACCCTTTTGGCGGAGTTTGGCCCATGGCTCAGCTTTATTTTTATTACTCAGCGATGAACGCTGGGAAATCCACCGCATTGTTGCAGTCTTCTTATAATTATCAGGAAAGGGGGATGCGTACGCTGGTCTGGACTGCGGAGATAGACGATCGCTTTGGCAGCGGTAAGGTAAGCTCACGTATCGGTCTTTCGTCGCCGGCGAAATTGTACAACAGTCAGACTTTACTGATGCATGAAATTACTGAAGAGCATCAAAAAAAGCCGGTACACTGCATTTTGGTTGATGAATGCCAATTTCTGACTCGTGATCAGGTTAGAGAACTTTCTGATGTGGTCGACTACCTTGATATTCCCGTACTCTGTTATGGCTTGCGTACTGATTTCCTCGGTGAATTATTTAGCGGCAGTCAGTATTTATTAGCCTGGGCTGACAAACTGGTTGAATTAAAGAGTATTTGCCACTGTGGACGCAAGGCAGGAATGGTACTACGGCTTGATGGTAATGGAAAACCTTTCGCTGAAGGGGAACAGGTTGTCATCGGTGGTAACGAG
Organism: Mixta intestinalis; assembly: GCF_009914055.1. Taxonomy (NCBI): domain Bacteria; kingdom Pseudomonadati; phylum Pseudomonadota; class Gammaproteobacteria; order Enterobacterales; family Erwiniaceae; genus Mixta; species Mixta intestinalis. Next base: position 1,567,678 of record NZ_CP028271.1, on the reverse strand, counting down.
CGTTATCTCTCCGTCTGCCGTAAACACTATAAAGAAGCCCTTGCTAACGGCTTTCTGACGCCGGTTAAACTTGACTGAATGGATACCTATAGTGAGGGAGGTAACGTAGCCTGTAGCGGCTTACAGCGCGTTTATGGAGAGGTAATGAAACAGGGATAAGTTCAGAGCAGAACATGTCAGCAAACACTCTATTTTCCACACTGAAACTAACATTTTTATCTGGTAGCAACAGCAATAAAAAAACCCGCCGAAGCGGGTTTTTTATCACCTGATGAATCAGGCTTTTTTAGTTTTCCGGGTCGCTTTCGTTTCCTGAACCGGCTGAGCGCTAATTGCTTCAGATACGGATTCAAACGGTTCTGCATATTCACGACCGTAGAACGTATCCAGCATAATCTGTTTCAGTTCAGCAATCAGCGGATAACGTGGGTTAGCGCCGGTGCACTGGTCATCAAACGCATCTTCGGCCAGTTTATCGACTTTCGCCAGGAAGTCAGCTTCCTGTACGCCAGCTTCGCGGATGGATTTCGGAATGCCCAGCTGCGATTTCATCTCTTCCAGCCATGCCAGCAGTTTTTCAATTTTCTGCGCGGTGCGGTCGCCTGCGGCGCTCAGGCCAAGATGATCGGCAATTTCGGCATAACGACGACGCGCCTGCGGACGGTCATACTGACTAAAAGCGGTCTGCTTGGTCGGGTTATCATTCGCGTTATAGCGAATAACGTTTGAAATCAGCAGGGCATTAGCCAGTCCGTGCGGAATATGGAACTCTGAGCCCAGTTTGTGCGCCATAGAGTGACATACGCCAAGGAAGGCGTTCGCAAAAGCGATACCGGCAATGGTTGCGGCGTTATGCACACGTTCGCGCGCCACCGGATTTTTAGCGCCGTAGTGGTAACTGTTTGCCAGATTATCTTTCAGCAGCTTAAGCGCCTGCAGAGCCTGACCATCGGAATATTCATTAGCCAGCACGGATACATAAGCTTCCAGCGCATGGGTGACGGCATCGAGACCGCCGAACGCGGTCAGCGATTTTGGCATATTCATCACCAGGTTCGCATCGACAATTGCCATATCCGGCGTCAGCGCATAATCCGCCAGCGGATATTTTTGGCCCGTTGCATCGTCGGTTACTACCGCAAACG